>DEHY01000228.1 GCA_002352185.1 Competibacteraceae bacterium UBA2788 | reverse complement strand
TATCAGGATCTGGAAGCGCGTTATCACAGCCGGCCCAGCATCTGGATTGAGCCGCAGGGCGACTGGGGCAAAGGTTCAGTGCAACTGATCGAAATTCCCAGCGCCGCCGAGCGTTATGACAACATCGCTGCGTTCTGGACCCCGGAGAAACCGGTTGAGGCCGGTCAGCAGCTGGAATTTAACTATCGCCTGTCTTTCTTCCTGGATTTGCCGAACCTATCGCCAGGCGGGCGGACTCTTGCCAGCCGGATCGGCGCGGGCGGCACCGGCGAACTGCAATCCGAGCGCCGGAAGTTCGTGATTGATTTCGGCGGCGAGACGCTGTCCAAGCTGGCGGATGACGCACCTGTGGCGGCGGTGGTCAGCGCCTCGACCGGCCAGATTCAGAATGTGGTCATCCATAAGAACGCTTACACCAACGGCTGGCGTCTGTCCTTCGAGCTGTTGCCGCAGTCGGACAATCCGTCGGAACTGCGCTGCTTCCTGAAACTGGGCAACAACGTGTTGACCGAAACCTGGAGTTATCAGTGGACCGTGGCAAAGTAAGCGTGGCGGCGCCGTATCTGCCCGCCCCCGTCGCCGCGCCGTCCAGTGAACTGCTCCTTGACCGGCTGGGCGCCTACTGGCTGGCGCTGGGCGTGAGCGACCCGGATCAGGTCGCGGCCCTGAGCGAGCAGGCATTGCGACGACTGCCGGATCTGCCGGAAACGCCGGGGATCGATCCGGTGGCGCGAGTGATCGTCGCCGCCGGCGATCTGCTGGACGACTGGCTGGCGCGGGCGCTGGAATTGCCCAAGCCTTCGCCGACGCTGGCGGCGGCCCGAGCCGCGCTGTTGAGTGGCGCCGCACCGGACTGGCCGGCGGCGCTGTTCGCGCCGCCCGGCGAGGCCAGCATCCTGCGTGACGCCCTGCGCACGGCCATTGCCGAACCGGCGCCGATACCCAGCCCTGGCGCCATGCCGGCGCAGCGCATTGATCTGTTCTCGCTGCTGGGCCCACTGCTTCGGCTGTGGCGCCCGGAAACCCGCGCCTAAGCCGTTTTTCACTTTCCTGGATGTGTCCATGACCCAACCTGCTCAATCCCCAATCATGGGGCATACCCTGCGGCGGGCAGCATTCTTCCTGCTGGTGCTGCTGACTACTCTGGTCGCCATGGGCCTGATGGTCAGCGTGTTTCAGACCAACGGCCTCAGCCTGATGGAGCTGATCCTGCTGCTGCTGTACGCGATTCTGTTCTCCTGGATTTGCATGTCGTTCTGGACCGCGTTCATGGGCTTTTTTGTCATTCTGACGGGCCGCGACCGCTGGGCGATCTCGCGCCAGACGTACCCTTCGTCCGCGCCCGCCGCGTCCCTGCCGCGCACCGCGATTCTGATGCCGATCTACAACGAGGACTCCGAGCGGGTGTTCGCCGGCTTGCGCGCCATTCATCGGTCGCTGGCGGACACCGGACGGCTCAGCGACTTCGATTTCTTCGTGCTGAGCGATACTCGCGACCCGGACGTGTGGGTCGAGGAAGAACTGCGCTGGCAGGATATGGTGCGGGCGCTGGACGGCAAGGGGCGCATCTTTTACCGCAATCGGCCAGAGAACATCAGCCGTAAGAGCGGCAACCTGGAAGATTTCTGCATCCGCTGGGGCGGCCATTACCGCTACATGATCGTGCTGGACGCCGACAGCATCATGAAAGGCGAAACCCTGGTAGAGATGGTGCGGATCATGGAACGCCATCCACAGGTGGCGCTGCTGCAAACCCCGCCGGTGCCGATCAACCGGATATCGCTGTTCGCCCGCATCCTGCAATTCGCCGGCAGCCTGTACGGGCGGATGTTCACCGCCGGGCTGAATTACTGGCAGTTGGGCGAGAGCAACTACTGGGGCCACAACGCCATTCTGCGGGTGCAACCGTTTTTGGATCATTGCGGTCTGCCCAAACTGCCGGGCCGCGAACCTTTCGGCGGCGACATTCTCAGTCACGATTTTGTCGAGGCCGCGCTGCTGCGGCGGGCCGGCTGGGAAGTGTGGCTGGCCTACGATCTGGAGGGCAGCTACGAGGAAATTCCGCCCACCCTGATCGATTACGCCAAGCGCGACCGCCGCTGGTGCCAGGGCAATCTCCAGCACCTGCGACTGGCGCTGTCCCAGGGTTTCAACGCGCTGAGTCGGCTGCATTTCTCGATGGGGGTGATGTCGTACCTGGCTTCGCCGCTGTGGCTGCTGTTCCTGATCGCCACCGGGGTTGAGGCGTATTTTCAGACGCAGCAGGAACCGGTGTATTTCTTTGGGCAAAACTGGATTCCGGTATGGCCGGTCTCGTTTGCGGTCGAGATGACCACCGTCCTGCTGGTGACCCTGACCATGCTGTTTCTGCCCAAGATATTGGCGCTGACGCTGCTGCTCAAGGAGAACCGGCTGCGTCGCGCCTATGGTGGAATGCTCAATGCCACCTTGAGCGTGGTGCTGGAAACCGTATTCTCGGTGTTGACGGCGCCGGTGTTGATGCTGTTTCAGACCAAGTTTGTGCTGGCGATCCTGATGCGCCGCGCAGTCGGCTGGCCGTCGCAGCAGCGCGGCGATCACGAGACCGGCTTCCGGGAAGCCGCGTTGACCCACGGGATGCAGACCCTGATCGGCGTGGTGGCCGGGGCGCTCAGCTACCAGTATGTGCCGGCGTTCTTCTGGTGGTTCATCCCGGTGCTGTTGGGGTTGGTGCTGGCGATTCCGGTGTCCATGCTGTCGAGCAGCATTGCATTGGGCCGCATGTCGCGGGAATGGGGTCTGTTCCTGACCCCGGAAGAGACCGATCCGCCGGCGGTGCTGCGCTATCTGGAGGAAAACCTGGAAGAAGATGAGCCGGTGCTGCCGGTGTTGCGGGCCGCGCCGAGCAGTCGTTTTGTCCAGGCGCTGACCGATCCTTACGTCAATGCCCTGCATCTGTCGCTGCTGCCGGAACGCGAGCCGCCGGGCAAACGCCGCCGACATTATCTGGAAGGCTTGATTCACCAGTTGGAGGAAGAAGGGCCGGACAGTCTGAGCGCGGCCCAGAAGCGCGATTTGATTGCTGATCCCGAAACGCTGCTGCGACTGCACGCGCTGTTCTGGAGCCGGTCTCCGGCTGGGGTTTCAAGCGGCTGACTTAAAAGACGCCTTGACCTCCTCTCCGGCCCGAAGGCCGGGGGCTTTCGCAGAAAATCCTGATGAAAAACTCACCTGGACTCAATCATCTCCCCCAAAGTGCGAGTCAGCAGCCGCAAATCCGATTCCCGCGATAAGGTATGTTCACCATCCTTGACCAGAATCAGCCGGGTGTCGGGACTGCTGAGTTTCTCCATCACCTGCACACTGATCCGCCACGGCACGTCGGCATCGCGCATCCCGTGAATCAACCGCACCGGACAGCGGATCGGCAATTCCGCCCGGTTCAGCAATTGATGCTGTTTCGCTTCTTCAATCAGATTCAAGGCGATGATGTAAGGTTCACCATACGGCGACGGCAACGTGATGACCCGTTCGCGCTGCAAGCGATCCCGCAGCCGGTCGTCAAGCCGCTCCCACAGCAGATAGTCAGTGAAATCAGCGGCGCAGGCCAAACCCAGCAGCCCGGCGATCCGTTCCGGGCGCGCCAGCGCGACCAGCAGCATCAGCCACGCGCCCATTGAGGAACCCACCAGCAGTTGCGGCCCTTCGGTTAACCGATCCAGCACCGCAATGGCCTCCGCCGCCCAGTCGCCGATGGTTCCCTCCGCAAATCGACCGCTGGACGCGCCGTGACCGGAGTAGTCGAAGCGGACGAACGCCTGGCCGCGTCCCCGGCACCACTGCTCCAGCGCAGTCGCCTTAATTCCGGTCATGTCGGAGGTGAACCCGCCGAGAAACATTACGCCCGGCCGGGCGCCGGGACTGCGGTGATAGGCCAGGCTGACGCCATTGGCGAGCGCCAGCCGCTCGGGACGGACGGTGAACAGGCTCATGGGCCGCTCCCGCCAACCCCGGAAGCACTGCCCCAGACCTGCTCGACCAGACCGGGCAAAATCGCACCGGCTGGCCCATTCAGGCTGAAAGTGACATGCGGGCTGAGCGGGGTTGGCTGAGGATTGATTTCCACTACAGTCGCCCCGGCGGCCAGCGCAGTGAATGGCAAATCAGCAGCGGGATAAACCAAGGCCGACGTGCCGATGCTGAAAAAGATTTCGGCGGTTGCGGCAGCCTGCTCCGCCGCCTGCAACGCGCTCACCGGCAACCTTTCCCCAAACCACACCACATCGGGCCGCAACAGTCCGCCGCAGTGTGGGCAGCGTGGCGGGATGTCGGCGCTCTCCGGCCAGTTTTCCACTGGACGATCCTCGTCGAAGCACTTCACCCGGAACAGGTTGCCGTGCAGCTCCACCATCTGATGACTGCCGGCCCGCCGGTGCAGGCCATCCACGTTCTGGGTGATCAAGACGAATTCCGCGACCCGGCGTTCCATTTCGACCAGAGCGTAGTGGCCGGCGTTCGGTTCGGCCTGCCGCACCCGCTCCTGCCGCCAGGCGTACCATTCCCAGACCCGCTGGGGATTACCCCGAAAAGCCTCCGGCGTCGCCAGTTCTTCCGGGTTATAGCGCGCCCACAGCCCGGTCTGGGCTTCGCGGAAAGTGGGCACGCCGCTCTCGGCGGAAATACCGGCGCCGGTTAACACGACCAGTCGGCGGGCGACGCGCAGCCGGGTAACCAGCGCAGCCGGAATGAGAAGCGGGCTCATGGTGGACATCCTATAGCGCTCCATAAAACAGGGAACCTGCCGGTTTTCGGTATATTACCCCGGTTGCCAGGGATGACAACGCGGCCTGACCGCAACGCCTTTTAGTTGCAAAAAGCAACTAAAAGGCGCATCATTGCAGTGCAATGGGCTGCACCGCATCAAGCGGCAAGTGTGCGCCACGACCCAACACCACTGAGGAGAGCCGCCATGCGTCTCGAATTTCTCATCATCGATCCGCAAAACGATTTCAGCGACACTCCAGGCGCAGCGCTGCCGGTCCCCGGCGCCAGCGCGGACGCCGAACGGCTGGCGGGATTGCTGGACCGGATCGGCGATCACATCGCTGCGATTCACGTCACTCTCGATACGCACCAACTGGTGGATATTTCTCACCCGATATTCTGGCGGAACGGCAACGGGCAGCCGCCGCCGCCCTTCACCCCGATCACCGTCGCCGACGTGGAGCATAAAATCTGGCAGCCCTTCAAGGCGGAGCATCGGGCGCGAGCGCTGGATTATGTGCGCGCCCTGCGCGACCACGGGCGTTACACCCTGACGATCTGGCCGCCGCATTGTTTGGTCGGCGCCTGGGGCCATGGAGTGATTCCAGTGGTCGCGGACGCCTTGCGACGCTGGGAGGAAACCGGCTTCGCCCGAGTAAATTATGTGATCAAGGGCCACAATCCCTGGACCGAACACTATTCCGCAGTACAGGCCGATGTGCCCGATCCAACCGATCCGGGCACCCAGATCAACATCCCATTGCTTCGGGCGTTGCAAAACGCCGACAAGGTCGCGCTGTCAGGACAGGCGCTGTCGCACTGCATCGCCAACACGGTGCGAGACATTGCCGATCACCTCGGCGCGGAGGCTATTGGCAAACTGGTGCTGATCGAGGACACCAGTTCGCCGGTGCCGGGCTTTGAAGCGCTGGCCCGCCAGTTCCTGAGCGACATGCGCCAGCGCGGGATGAAGACCGTCAAGGCTGCGGAATTCCATCCATGACCCTCGTCCTGGATGCGTATTACACTATCGGACGGATGCACCGGTTCTGCCAGGATTATATCTGCCAGGGCCTGGAGCCGATCCCGCACCTGATTCTGGCCGATGGCTGTTCCGCTTCAGCGGACAGCGATCTGGGCGCACGGCTGCTGGCGCTGAACGCCCGTCATTTGTTGCCACGCTTCGTCAGCGCAACGAATACAGCCGAACATCTGGCCCGGCACTGGCGATTGGGCCAGCGGATTGTGCGCCGCGCCGCCCGGCAGGCGCGTGCAATGGGGCTGGATGATGGCGCCCTCGACGCCACGCTGCTGATCGCCTGGTGCGATGGCGCAACCATCCACATTCATCTCTATGGCGATGGCTGCATCGCGGTCCGGCGCACCGATGGTGGGATAGCTACGATTCAGGTCGAGTACGCTAAAAATGCGCCGTACTACCTGTCCTACCTGCTGCACCCGCAACGCGGGCTGTTCTATCAGGAAGCGATTGGCGATCCCGCAACGGCGCAGAGCGTCCAGTACCAGAGCGACGCTGGCGAAACCACCCGACGGGAACGCTTCGACGCGCCCACGGTATTCAGCTTCAATCTGGCGACATTTCCGACCGTGGCTGTAGCCACGGACGGATTGGATTCATTCGTGGACGCCAAAACCGGCCAACGGTTAAACGTATTGGAGGTGGCGCGGGAAATGCTGGATTTTCACAATCTCGACGGCGCGTTTATCCAGCGCCGGCTGCGTGAGACGCTGATCGAGTATGCCCAGCAGCAAGTGTATTGTTGTGATGACATCGGGTTGGGGGCTTTCATCGCGCTGGATCAGGAAGCGGCAATGGATTCGCTGCCGATGGCTGCCGCCGCGATGGCGGCAAGGGAGAGGTGAAAAACGATGAAAAATGCCATGACGGAGTCGAGCGCAGCGGAATTTCTCCAGCGCTACGACGCCGCGCACTATGAAAAACCGTCGTTTACCGTGGATTTGGTGATCTTTACGGTGCGCAACGAGCAGTTGCATGTGCTGCTGGTCAAGCGCGCCGAGCATCCCTTCAAGGGCGGTTGGGCGCTGCCGGGCGGGTTCCTGGACCCACGACGCGACGACTCGGTGGATGCCTGCGCGGTGCGCAAGCTGGTCGAAGAAACCGGGGTGAGCGCGCCGTATCTGGAGCAACTGAAAACGTATGGCTCCCGCGACCGCGACCCACGCGGCTGGATCGCCACCACCGTCTACTTTGCGCTGATGGTCTCGGATGCGGTGCGACTGGGCGGCAATCAGGCGGCGGCGTGCTGGGCGCCGGTGCGCGGCGATGGCGTGGCTTTCAGCCTGGCCTTCGACCACACGCCCATTCTGGCCGATGCGGTGGAACGGTTGCGCTCCAAGCTGGAATACACCCACATCGCCGTGCATTTGCTGCCGGAAGAATTCACCCTGCCGGAGTTGCAGCGGACTTACGAAATCATCCTGCAACAACCGCTCGACAAGAGTTCCTTCCGCCGCCGGGTGATGCAGGCGGACATGCTGGAGGAGCTGACCGGCAGGCAGCGCGATGGGTCGGGCCGACCGGCGCAGCTTTACCGTTTCCGCGAGTACGACCGGCTCACCTTTTTCCCGCGCAGCATCAGCCGCCATGCGCGCTGAGCGCCTCAGAAAAACCGCAGATACGCTTCCAGCACGCGCAGGGTGTAGGCGCTGGCGGCGCTGCTGCGGTACTGATCGGGATCGCCGGTCATCCACCAGGCGGCGGCGCGCTGCACCGCAACAATCTCGTTATCGTTGCTGACCGTGAACTGATCGCGCAGCACCTTCCCCATAACGCAGACCAGCACCTGCCGGGCCAGGGCCTGATCGGCGGCAAACTGCTCCGGCGTCACCTCCCGGTCGAGACAGCGTTTGGACCAGCGCACGATGTTGTCCGGCTTGATTTTCCAGTCACTGTACAGTCCGGCGTCAGGCCCCGCATTGGGCGCCGCCAGTCGCAGCGCCTCTACCAATGCCTCCACCTTGGCATCGGAAATTTGCGCATGCGCGGGAAACCACACCACCCACAGCAGGAGCAGCAATCCAGGCCACCGGAAACGAAGCGGTTGGAAACCGGAAGGGGCGCAAATACGGTCAGTCGAAATCATGGGAGGACACTCATAAAAAAAGGGCGGATCGGGAAGAAGCAAGGTGGACGCCGATCCTAACGCGCCTGCGCCCGATCCAGGGCGCGATAACTGATGGCTTCGGTCAGATGCGGCGTCCTGATGGTTTCGCTGCCGGCCAGATCGGCAATGGTCCGCGATACCTTCAAAATCCGGTGATAAGCGCGCGGCGACAACCCCAGCCGTTCCAGCGCATGTTCCAGCAGCCGGTGATCGGCCTCGCTCAACGTGCAATGACGCTCGATTTCGCGGGTATTCATCACGCTGTTCGGCTTGCCGGCGCGCTGCAACTGCCGGTCGCGGGCGGCGCAAACCCGGATGCGCACCGTAGCGCTGCTCTCCTCCGCGACATCGCCGCGCAACACCCGATGCGCCAGTCGCGGCACCTCGATGTGCAAATCAATCCGATCCACCAGTGGCCCTGACACCCGCGCCCGGTAGCGGCGCACCTGTTCCTGCCCGCAGGCGCAACGCCGTTCAGCGTCTCCCAAGTAGCCGCAGGGACAGGGATTCATCGCGGCCACCAACTGGAATCTTGCCGGAAAATCCGCCTGACGCGCAGCGCGGGAAATGGTGATCCGCCCCGATTCCAGCGGCTCGCGCAGCACTTCCAGCACCCGTCGGTCGTATTCCGGCAGCTCATCCAGAAACAGCACGCCATGATGAGCCAGTGAAATTTCGCCGGGCCGGGGCTGGCCGCCGCCGCCAACCAGGGCGACTCCCGAAGCCGTGTGATGCGGGGCGCGAAACGGGCGGACGCCCCATTGCCTCAAGTCCAGTCCTTGCGCGCTGATCGAAGCAATCGCAGCGGTTTCCAGCGCTTCCACTTCGGTCAACGGCGGCATGATGCCGGGCAGTCGGCTGGCGAGCATGGTCTTGCCGGTGCCGGGCGGGCCAATCAGCAGCAGGTTATGGCCGCCGGCGGCGGCGATTTCCAAAGCGCGCTTGGCGTGATGCTGGCCGCGCACATCGCCCAAATCCCGTTCCAGCAGGGCCTCCATTGCGGGAGGCGGCTGGACCGCCGGCGGTTGCAGGGCGGATCCGGTCGCCAGTTGCCGACAGACCTCCAGCAAATGTCCTGCGCCCAGCACCTTGACGCCGCTGACCAGCAGCGCTTCTCCAGCGTTATCGCGGGGCACCAGCAAGGTGCGCCCGGCGTCGCGGCAAGCCAGGGTCGCCGGCAATACGCCGCGAATCCCGCGCAACTCGCCACCCAGCGCCAGTTCGCCAAAAAATTCATACTGCGCCAGCCGTTCGCGGTTGATTTGGCCTGATGCGGCCAGGATGCCGAGCGCAATCGGCAGGTCGAAGCGGCCACCTTCCTTGGGCAAGTCGGCTGGCGCCAGATTGATGGTGATGCGGCGGGTGGGAAATTCAAACTGGCTGTTCTGAATCGCGCCGCGCACCCGATCCTTGCTTTCCTTTACCGCCGCTTCCGGCAGCCCGACGATGAACAACCCCGGCAGGCCGCCAGACAGATGAACTTCCACGCTCACCAATGGAGCGTCAATGCCCACTTGAGCGCGGGTGTAAACAATGGCAAGCGACATGAAAGTTCCACGAGCGGAGGAAGGGATTTCACGGCATGGCCGGTTTCTCTAACCGCCAACCGGTCCTCGCGAAAGTCATTCTGCACTTTTTTAGTGCGTCGGTTGCGGCCTCAGATCTCGCTATCGTCCGGTTCAGCCGGTTTATCCGCACTCTTGCGCCGCTTGCCGCCGGCGACCTTCACTTCCAGTTCCGCGACCTGTTTTTCCAGCTCATCCAGCTTGGCGCGGGTGCGGGCCAGCACCGCCTGCTGCACATCAAATTCCTCGCGCGTCACCAGTTCCAGTTTGGTGAACGCCGCTTGCAGCGCTGCATGAACGTTTTTTTCCATTTCCGTCTGGAACTGGCGAAAGCTGGGCGGCACCGCTTCCGCGAAACGCTTGGCCAAATCATCGAAAGCCTTGGGGTCAATCATTGCCATTTCTCCAGGAGAGTAAGGTTCCCATTCAGTTTAACGGGATTTTGGCAATTTGTGCGCCCAATTGGGTTGCATCAAAACAGTGCGAAATCGTGGTCACACGTTCGAGTATGCATCCCATGGGCTAATGAAAGAATCCTGAAGTGATGCCAAACGCATTGTTTATAAAAGAATTAGCTTGCATGGCACACGATATGCTAACTGCTGGTGAAACAGAGGGTCGGCGCCGGTCGCAAGCGCGCCGCCGCAATAACGCCTTAAGTCCTTCAGGGTTAATAACCAGGAGATGCAGATCCATGAAATTGATTACTGCGGTCATCAAGCCGTTCAAGCTGGACGATGTGCGGGAGGCGCTCTCGGAGGTGGGAGCGCAAGGCGTCACGGTTACCGAAGTTAAGGGGTTTGGTCGGCAAAAGGGCCATACCGAGCTGTATCGAGGGGCGGAGTATGTGGTGGATTTTCTGCCCAAGATCAAGATTGAAGTCGGCGTGCCCGATGATCTGGCGGAACGAATCATTGAGGCCATTACCCGCTCCGCCAATACCGGCAAGGTCGGCGACGGAAAAATTTTTGTATACGACCTGGAAGGCGCTATTCGGATTCGCACCGGCGAGTCAGGACCGGAAGCGTTATAACGACTGATTGTTCGATATCCCAACCGTGTATGCGAAACCCTGGAGAACCCTGCTGATGAGTAGAACGATGCAAGCAGCCAAAAATAGTAGCCTGCTCTTGCTGCCGGGAATACTGACGCCGACGCTGGCGCTGGCCGAGGAAACGGCGGCAGCGGCAGCCGCTGCGACCCCCACCCTGAATTCCGGCGATACCGCCTGGATGCTGACATCGACCGCACTGGTGCTGTTCATGACCATTCCCGGCCTGTCGCTGTTCTACGCTGGCATGGTGCGCGCCAAGAACGTGTTGTCCGTCATGATGCAATGTTTTGCCATTACCGCGCTGATGACGGTGCTGTGGGCCCTTTATGGCTACAGCATGGCGTTCGATACGGCCGGCATGACCAAGGAAGCGGTCAATCTTTACACCTTTGTCGGTGGTTTAGGTAAGGCGTTTCTCAACGGAGTGACCCGCGAGAGCCTGACCCTGACCATCCCGGAAACGGTGTTTATGACCTATCAGATGACATTCGCCATCATCACTCCAGCGCTGATCGTCGGCGCCTTCGCCGAGCGAATGAAATTCTCCGCGCTGCTACTCTTCATGACCCTCTGGTTTACCATCGTTTATGCTCCTATCGCGCACATGGTCTGGAGCGGCAACGGCGCGTTGATGTGGGATTGGGGCGTACTGGACTTCGCTGGCGGCACCGTGGTGCATATCAATGCCGGTATTGCGGGTCTGGTCGCCTGTCTGGTGCTGGGCAAGCGCCGGGGTTATCCGACCACCGCCATGCCGCCGCACAATCTGAACTTCACCATCATGGGCGCGGCCATGCTGTGGGTCGGCTGGTTTGGGTTCAACGCCGGCAGTGCGGTGGCGGCTGACGCCAACGCAGGCATGGCAATGGCGGTGACCCAGATTGCGACGGCCATGGCGGCGCTCAGCTGGATGTTTGCGGAGTGGCTGGCTCATGGCAAACCCAGTGTGCTGGGCATCGCCTCCGGCGCGGTGGCCGGTCTGGTGGCGATTACACCGGCATCGGGCACCGCCGGTCCGATGGGGGCGTTGCTGATTGGTCTGGCATCCGGCGTGATCTGCTTCCTGTCCGCCACCAAACTCAAGCGGGCGCTGGGCTATGACGACTCGCTCGACGTATTTGGGGTCCACTGCATCGGCGGCATTATCGGCGCAATCCTGACGGGCCTGTGCGTTGATGTCAGCCTGGGTGGTAAAGGCCTGGCCGAGGGCATGACTATCGGCAGCCAATTGTGGGTTCAAACCAAGGGTGTGCTGTTTACCGTGGTGTATTCCGGCATCCTGAGCTTTGTCATTCTGAAAATCGTGGATGTGGTGATCGGGTTGCGGGTCAAGGAGGAGCAGGAAACCGAAGGTCTGGATCTCGCACTGCACGACGAGCGTGGTTACAGCCTGTAATGGTCAATGGCAGGCGGACGCCGGGCGCAAAAATCCCGGTGTCCGTTCAACATCGCGTGCAGCCGTGGATTTCGGTTATATTCCCGCATGTTTTTCAGGTTAGGCGAACGCTAGAGGTTATCCATGAAACTGGTCACTGCAATCATCAAACCGTTCAAGCTGGACGACGTGCGGGAGGCGCTGTCGGGTATCGGCGTACAAGGCATCACTGTGACCGAGGTCAAGGGTTTCGGTCGCCAGAAGGGGCACACTGAGCTGTATCGCGGCGCCGAGTATGTGGTGGATTTTCTGCCGAAGGTCAAACTGGAAATCGCTGTGGACGACAGCCTGGTGGACAAGGTGGTGGAAGCGGTTTGTTCCACCGCCAATACCGGAAAAATCGGCGACGGCAAAATTTTTATCTATGACCTGGAGCGTGCGATCCGGATTCGTACCGGCGAAATCGGTCCTGGCGCATTGTAACCGTGCCGGGAGGCGCATCGGAAAGGGCGAAGCTGCAACTCGTAGCTCCGCCCTTTTTTCGTCCGCTAGATTTTTTCATAAGCACAACATATTGGGGATTTCGTCAGCGATGACAGCCAGTAACGCAACGCCGGTTCTGGAGGATGTTGGGGGTCATCAGAATGATACGATTCCCCTCTACGTTGATTTGGACGGCACACTGGTCAAAAGCGATCTGCTGGTTGAAGGTGCGATACGGCTGTTACGGTGCAACCTCGGATATCTGTTTGCGCTGTTATTCTGGCTGGCGGGAGGCAAAGCGCGCCTTAAAGCTGAAATCGCGCGCCGGGTTGAAATTGATCCGGCAGAGTTGCCGTTCCATCAATCCCTGCTGAATGTCCTCCGCGCTGAAGCCGCCCGTGGGCGTCCGCTGTTTCTCGCCAGCGCCTCAAATCTCCGCCATGTTCAGGCTATCGCTGATCATATCGCCCTGTTTGACGGGGTGCTGACCAGCGACGACACCCGCAATCTCGCCGGCCCGCGCAAACTTGACGCCATTCTCGCCCATTGCAACGGCCAGCCATTTGACTACGCCGGCAACGCCCGCCCCGACCTGAGCATCTGGCGGCAGGCCCGGTGCGCCATCGTGGTGAACCCCGAACCGGGTGTCGAGGCCGCAGCCCGGCGTTGTTGTACGGTTGAGCAGGTGTTGGACGACCGCGCCCGTGGCCCCAAAGTCTATCTGCGCGCCATCCGTATCCATCAATGGCTGAAAAACCTGCTGCTGGCTGTACCGCTGTTGACTTCACACACTTGGGGCGATTGGCAGACGATCAGCGCGGTGCTGGTGGCGTTTATCGCATTCGGCCTGTGCGCTTCCGCAAGTTACTTGCTCAACGATCTGATCGATTTGCCAGCTGACCGCAGCCACCCGCGCAAAGCGAAGCGCCCGCTGGCGGCCGGTGATATTTCGCCACCGCAGGCCATCCGGTTAATGGTGGGATTGCTGGCAGCCGGGCTGGGCCTGACAGCGTTGCTGCCGACGGGTTTTCTCGCCACTCTGGTGTTCTACCTGGCTGTGACCGTCAGCTACTCGCTGCATTTCAAAGCCTTCATGCTGCTCGACGTGTTGTGCCTGGCCGGTCTGTACACCTTGCGTATTATCGCCGGCGCTGAGGTGATTGGCGTTGAGGTCTCGAACTGGCTGCTGGCGTTCTCAATGTTCGTGTTTCTCAGTCTGGCGCTGGTCAAGCGCTGTGCGGAGCTGATCACAATGCAGCAACAGGCCCAAACCGCTACTCGTGGACGGGATTACCGAGTGGCCGATTACCCGGCTTTTGCCACGATGGGAATTGCCAGTGGTTATCTGGCAGTGATGGTGCTGACGCTGTTTATTGACAGCCCGGCGACTACTGCGCATTACGTGCATCCCCGCTGGCTGTGGCTGCTTTGTCCGCTGATGCTGTACTGGATCAGCCGGTTGTGGATCAAAACGGTCCGGGGTGAAATGCACGATGATCCGCTGGTTTACAGCCTGCAAGACCGCGCCAGTTGGATTTTGTTTGCCGCAATGGCGGCGATTACCTTTGCCGCTACTTGAGGAACTCCGCATGAGTTGGCCGATTATTGGTTTGATCTTGATCAGCGTAGCGATTTCGGCGCTGGCGCAAATTATCCTCAAGCACGGCATGTCCGCTTCTGAGATGCAGTCCGCCATGACGGCGGGAGGGATGGCGGCGGCTTGGGCTATAGTGGGCAATGGGTTTGTGCTACTCGGTTTGAGCCTCTATGGCGCAGGCGCATTGCTATGGCTGGGCGTATTGGCGCGGGTGGATGTCAGTCAGGCTTATCCATTCGTGGGGTTGGGTTTTGTGTTGACGATGGCGTTTGCCTGGTGTTTTTTAGGGGAAAGCCTGGTTTTTTCACGGATTCTAGGCACGTTTTTGATTGTGGCAGGCGTTGTCCTGGTGGCGCATTCCTAACTGCAATCCCAAGACACATTTTCAGGTTCCCGGCACCAAGCCATTGCGTCCATTATGGTTATGGCTTCACTCTCGACGACACCTGATTCTGGATCGTGGAATCGTAGCGAGGAGCCAAGCCTTCCACAAAGATGGAGATACTCTGCGGTGGATTCAATATACGAATGAATGGCACCGGATCGTCTTCCAGAAACACGGGTTCAATTCGCGCCGCAGGTCTCGATTTCAAACCCGGTAGAAAGTGGTACCGGACAATTACCTCTGTGCCCGACAGCCCGTCCAGATCAATGCGGTTATGCTGGCGAGCGGTTACACGCCCGTCACCCAAATGAAAAAAGCTGAATGGTCGGTTGACATGGTAGGCGGCGAGGCCCTCAAACTCGCTCGCCAGCTTGACGTTTGGCGCTGTGGCCAAATAGTTGCGTGACGGCTGAGAGAAAGCAATAATCCACCCTATATTGTATAAATCCAGATAATGGCGAAAGGTTGCAGTTTCCAGTGTCTTGATTGGACGACCGAAAACCATCCCGTCCCAGAATCCCGCAAAATGATGGTGGGGGTAGATTCCCCCTATCATCTCCCGGTCGGCTAAATCGGCAACATATCCGGCAATGTGCGCTCCATCATGAAAGCGCCCTTGTGCCGTCTCGAATAGAATGCGTGCTGATTGATCGGTGTTCGATTTAATCCACTCGATTACCCAGCGCGACTTTGGTCCGACTTCCCTAACATAGGGGGGCGCCGGTCCGATACGGGCGTGGTTGCCAGGGAGAACCTCTCTCATGGTATCACGGATCAGGAATCCAAAGCAGGCGGCAAGAAGCAGCACTACCACCGCGCATACGGCCAACCGGCGACGGGCTGCTATCGCTCGGTAGACCGCCGAAGCCGCCCATTCAAGCCCGCGCCCTGCTGGCGCCACCATCAGCAGATATCCCACCGGCGAGAATCGGTATGGCTCCATCCTGGCAATCCAAAAAAAATCTCCGCCTATACTGCGAAGGATTTCCACCGAGATTCCAGCCAGTAACCAACTCGCCCACAGGCGCCGAGACTGTGAAGAGTCGCTGCCCAACACTCCGAGGAAAGCAAGGATTGCTATTGGCGGATAAATTCGAGAACCCCAGACGCGCCCCGTCCATCTGCCGAGCAATTCCTGCCAAAGAAAATTTAAGTCCACCTCTCCTAGATGTGGCATCTCCTTGGTATGAACGTCTCCCCAGTACATTCCAGACGAAAGGATTGGGGTGATCCAAACCGCATTTAGAGAAAGACTAATCGCTGGGACGACGAGCAGCACCACCCCTATGCGCCATTTCGGCAGGTCTTGCCAATGGAGCAGCGTCATCCACGCAATCACCGCAATGATGGGAATCGGAGAGCAGGGATGGAAGAACAGGATCACTCCCGCCGCGAACCCGAGCCCCAATAGCGTTCTTGTACTGCCTTTTCCCATTAAATACTGCCACATCCAGGCTGCATACAGCATGCTGAAATAACATGCCGCAACAAATGAGACCATGCCTGCGGTGTAAAACCATTGGAAATAGCATGTCCACCATAGCAGCAAGCCCAGCAACGCGACGGCTGCCGTGCAGACAGGGCTTGCTCGCAGAACTCTCGCTGCAAGCGGCGGACACAGAGGAGCCAGCAGCGACAGGCCGAATACATAAAGCTTCCACAGCAGGGCTACATCAACCGACGGACCAATAATGACCGCAATGAGCGCTGGCAATCTTGCGCTGATATTGTAAGTAACCCCACCGAGATAACCTGCGGCAAAGAAAGGATCATAGCCGGCAGCAACTCCACTAGCTGCAAGATCGACAGCCAGCCGAACCTGATACCAATGCATTGCATTGTCGATATATAGGAGAGGCTTTTCAGTCAATAAATCGGAAATGGGAAAGCTTACGGCCATTAGGATGAATTGCGCCGTCAGCGTCATTAGTAGGATGAAGCTTAATGTAAGCGAATCTGAGCGGGGCGCGCAGGATATCTGCATCAGAACCTCTTATAAGCATCGAATCAGGGCATATCATCGGGCCATGCTTCTGCCTGAAGATGGCCGCACTTTGCAGGAATGTTAGTTAAGTCCCGGTCTTTCCCGATATGATACGCTTATCATTTCCACTAGATATTCTG
>DEHY01000026.1 GCA_002352185.1 Competibacteraceae bacterium UBA2788 | reverse complement strand
GCGCAGGTGCTTGGAGGCCATCACGTCGTAGGGACCGCCATAGGCCTTGCGGGTGATGACGGTCACTTTGGGCACGGTGCATTCGGCGTAGGCGTAAAGCAGCTTGGCGCCGTGCTTGATGATGCCGCCGTATTCCTGAGCGGTGCCGGGCATGAAGCCGGGCACGTCCACAAAGGTAATGATCGGGATATTGAAGGCATCGCAGAAGCGCACGAAGCGCCCCGCCTTGATCGCGGACTTGATGTCCAGACAACCGGCCAGCACCATCGGCTGATTGGCGACGATGCCGACCGGCCAGCCGTCCATGCGGGCGAAGCCGGTGATGATGTTCTTGGCGTTTTCCGGCTGAACCTCGAAGAAATCCACGTCGTCTACGACCTTCAGGATCAACTCCTTCATATCATAGGGTTTATTGGGGCTGTCGGGGATCAGGGTGTCCAGCGAGTAGTCCATCCGATCCGCCGGATCGGGCGTGGGCCGGAACGGCGGTTTGTCCTTATTATTGGCCGGCAGGAAGTTGATGAAGCGCCGCACCATCAACAGCGCTTCGATGTCGTTCTCGAACGCCCGGTCGCACACGCCCGATTTGGTCGAATGCGAGATAGCGCCGCCCAGCTCCTCGGCGGTGACTTCCTCATGCGTGACGGTTTTGACCACATCGGGGCCGGTCACAAACATGTAGGAGGTATCCTTGACCATGAAGATGAAGTCGGTCATCGCCGGCGAATACACGGCGCCGCCCGCGCATGGCCCCATAATCACGGAGATTTGTGGAACCACCCCGGATCCCATCACGTTGCGCTGGAACACATTGGCGTAACCGGCCAGCGAGTCCACCCCTTCCTGGATGCGGGCGCCGCCGGAGTCGTTCAGGCCGATCACCGGCGCGCCGACCTTGATAGCGTGATCCATGATTTTGCAGATTTTCTCGGCGTGGGCCTGAGAGAGCGAACCGCCGAACACGGTGAAATCCTGACTGAACACGAAGACCACCCGGCCATTGATGGTGCCGTAGCCGGTGACGACGCCATCGCCCGGAGTGCTGGTGTCGGCCATGCCGAAGTCGGTGCAGCGATGCTCGACGAACATATCCCATTCTTCAAAGCTGCCCGGATCAAGCAGCACTTCGATGCGCTCGCGGGCGCTGAGCTTGCCGCGCTTATGCTGCGCGTCAACCCGGCGTTGCCCACCGCCAAGACGGGCGGCGGCGCGTTTTTGGTCAAGTTGGTGAATAATGTCATGCATGAACACTTTCTCCTCACGGATGCGGGCGCCGGTAGCGAACTGACGGCGCCGGAGGCTTGGGGATCGACTCCCGCATCTGGAAACACCAGATGGCGGGGACGGATCCAGACACTGCGGGCGGTGATCCGCCCGGCGCGGTGGTAAAGCGGGACTTCCGACGGCAAGAGACGCGATCCGCAACGGGCGGATGGGCGGCAATTCGGGGTAGAGGATCAAAATTTATTTTTCTTTTCAATGTGTTGGATTGTAATTGCGTGTCTGGCGGCAGGATGAGCGGCCTGCGCTAGGTTCGCCAATTATAATAGGGTTTTTAGCCGTTTTCGCAGTCGTAAACCGATATTTTAATCATCGTCATTTCCTGCGTTTTCCATCGTCAACAACTGGCCTTTTCTCGCAGCCTCAATGAGTCGCCATGAATATCCCGCAACACAGTCTGGTGCTTTACAAAAACGGTCCGGCCCGCGTCATCGCCCTCGGCGACAAGCTGGATATCGAGCTGGAAGACGGCCGGTCATTGCGGGTTCGCCCCAAGGATGTCGCATTGCTGCATCCCGGTCCGTTGAACGGGCTGCGTGGCCTGGATGCGCCCGCCGGCGAAGCGGAAGCGGCCTGCGAATTGCTGGAAGGGATTGCGACCACGCTGGCCGATCTGGCGGATCTGGTCTATGGCGCTTACACCCCGGCGACCGCCTGGGCTACGTGGCGGTTGCTGAATGAAGGCGTGTACTTCCAAGGCACGCCAGAGCGGATCATTCCACGGTCGCTGGCCGAGGTGGCGCGGGAGCAGGCCGAGCGGGCGGTGAAAGCTGCGGAGCGGGAAGCGTGGAACCGTTTTCTGGCCCGGGCGCGGGCGGGTCGTTGCGCCGCAGAGGATGCGCGCTATCTACACGAGGTTGAGGAGGTTGCCTGGAAGCAGCGCGAGCAGAGCCGGGTGTTGCAGGCGCTGGATTGCGGTCAGGCTCCGGTCAACGCTCATGCCCTGCTGTTGCGGCTGGGTTATTGGGACGTGACGGCTAATCCTTGGCCGCGCCGGGTCGCAGCCGTACTGACCGCGCCAGTCGTGGACTTGCCGGAACTGCCGGAGGAGCTGCGCCGGGATTTAACCGATTTACCCGCTTTTGCGATTGACGATGCAGGCAACCTCGATCCGGATGACGCGCTCAGTCTGGACGGTGACTGGTTATGGGTGCATGTCGCTGATGTTGCGGCCTTGATCCCGCCGGATAGTCCCGCTGATCGGGAAGCGCGGGCGCGGGGAGCAACGCTGTATCTGCCGGAAACCACCGCCCCGATGACGCCGGAGGCGGCGGTGCAGCGGTTGGGGTTGGGACTGGCGGATCGTTCGCCGGCGCTCTCGTTTGGCTTGCGGCTGGATGCGGACGGAGCCGTGGCCGAGGTTGATATTGCGCCCAGTTGGGTGCGGGTGCAGCGACTCAGCTACGAACAGGTCGAAGAACGGCTGGATAATGAAGAACCGTTCCGCCGTCTGCATCAACTGGCCCAGCGACACCAGGACCGTCGCCGCGCCAATGGGGCGATCTTTCTGGATTTGCCGGAAGTGAAGATGCAGGTGGATGACGGGCGAGTGAGTATCCAGCGGCTGCCCCGCTTGCGCAGTCGGCTGCTGGTGGCTGAGGCGATGGTCATGGCGGGCGAGGCGGCGGCGCGGTTTGCGCTGGAACGTGGCCTGCCTTTTCCATTTACGACCCAGGAGGCGGCGGTTGACGCGCCCGACCGCGAACCGCTCGGACTGGCGGCGATGTGTGCGCTGCGGCGCAGTCTGCGTCCGCGTCAATACAGCAGTCTGCCGGGGCCACATGGCGGGCTGGGGCTGGAGATTTACGCCCAGGTGACCAGCCCGCTGCGGCGTTATCTGGATTTGGTCGCGCACCAGCAGTTGCGGGCATTCCTGCGGGGCGGCCCGATGCTGGATGCGCAGGCAATCGTTGAACGGGTCGGGGCGGCGGAAGCGGCGGCGGCGGGAGTGCGCCGCGCCGAGCGGCTGTCCCGCGAACACTGGACGATGGCCTATCTCCAGCAACATCCTGATTGGCGGGGCGAGGGGGTGCTGGTTGAGAAACGGCAACCCCGTGGAGTGGTGCTGATTCCTGCCCTGGCTTTCGAGACGCGGGTGAAGGTGGCTGAGGAGGTGGCGCTCGATAGCGTGTTGCCATTGCGGTTGACCGGGGTTGATCTCCCCGAACGTGCGGCATATTTCCGGGTGGAGCGTTAAACGCGCCGCCGGTTCGCCAAGCGTTTCAGCGTCCGGCGGCAAGATTTTCGTCTAATGTCTCAACCGGTTATAGCGGTTACGAACTCTCAATCCAACGCGGACATCCATACTGGCTGTCCTGCGACAAAAGCTGACGCTTCAGGTAATAAGCTAAGGCTTTACGGCAGGTAATCCGCCAGTAGCCGTTACGATCCAGCGGATGATCCCAAAGCAGCGCCTGCCGAGCATCTTCGAGTAACTGCGGATTCGGCTCGAACCGTAATTCAATAATTTGATTCCATTCCCCGTCGTCGTGAGACGAAAACCAGTCCTCGGCTGATGGTTCAGCCCGAACAATCCGCGACAGTACAAAATCCCGAAATTTCTGGGTCACATGACAATAGCCGCGTATATGGTAGCGATTGTCAGCAAAAATCAGATGATTCGGTGAAAAATCACGAGTCATGACTCTGAGTTTTGACTGATATTCGATAGTAACGGCGCGCTGCGTCCGTAATGCAGATAACATGATATGCATAGGCTCACGGCGCAACCTGGGATGTAGCAGACGATCCGCGTCGTGAAGCGATAACGAACTCCAATCTTCTCCAATATCCCGATACTGGGCGATCATTGCCTCGCCGCGCAAATAATCCAGAAACTCGCCAGTTCCTTTTCGCAGGTAATGCGGCTCGAACCCCATCCGCGCTAGATGGCGCTTTCTGGTAAGGCAATATTCCATGCTCTGTGGATGCAAGCGCCGATAACGGTCGATCACCCCTTGCGCAGTCTGTCGAGTCAGGCTGAATGCCTGCGCCAATTCTCCAGCCGTAATACCCCCGCCCCAGTATAGTTGGGTTTCGATATAGGCGAAACGCGGTAACGTGTCATCTTTCATGACATATTCACAGTTGTGCAGGTTGAAATTAAAGGCTAGGCTTTCGTTGTAGCAATTTTGCTGAGGAAAGTCCATGTACCGCATTCGTATACGCCTTCCCCAAGGGCAAACCGCCTCTTATCGTTACCAGGATATCTTGCACGATGGGCTGATCAATGCCTGGCTGGCAGCGGGCGCTCGCATCGAACAAGTGCTGGGCGCACAAGCCCGTCCCTGGACCTTTGCCGCCATCGGCGGGCGCAGAAAAGATCAAGGCATGGTTCACACTTTGGTTGTAGCGACGCCGGATACTGAATTAGCACGGCATCTTCGGCAGATCGAACCGGCCCAAGTGCGCTATGCCCGCGCAAACACCGCCGAACTGATTGATTTCAGCTCAGCCGAAATAATCCCGGAACTTGATCCTGTTCCACCGCAATGGGGAGCTTTGGGTGTGCTGATGCTATCACCCTTGGTAATCAGTGATTCAAGTAATGTCGAGCGCAAATGTTGGCACAACCGCCTCGATAAAGTGGATTTATCCCCGGCTCTTTCACAACGGTTGTCCAGATTAGCGGGGCGACCGGTACAACTCCAAATTCAAGCCGACGCCCTGTATCTGCGCGCCAATCCTCGCCATGACGTTCTGGTCAAGCTCAAACAGACCCCGAAAGGATCCGGCTTTGTGATCGGCATGAAAGCGCCGCTGGTACTGGTCGGACGTGAAGAAGATTTACGGCTGGCCTGGTATGCCGGGTTGGGCGAAAAAACGCGCAGCGGGTTTGGGTGTATTGGATTACTCGAACAGGGGATTAGACGATGAATGCGTGGATGAAAAAAGCGACTCAAGTTGCTATGGATATTTACAGTGATTTTATGCAGCGGGTTATCGAAGAACGTGTACTACAAGAGCGGGTTGGTTCCCTGCCTGAAAAAAATCGTAACCAGGTTGCTAAAGGATCGCATATTGATCCTCGCGTAGTGCGATTAATGTCAATCAGTGGTAAAGGCGGTTTTAGTACAGACCCGGCAAAGTGGGAAAAATATGCACTTTCCACTAATGAGACCTATTTGGATCATTTGTTATCCGTAGTACGCGGGTCGTTACTGCTATGTGCTTTGGACAAACTCAGTCAAAACCCGGATATGGATATTGCGAGGCTGGAAAAATATCTACGAGTTGTTGTAGCTATCGCTTTCCTCCATGATTTGGACAAACTGCTTGGACTGGAACGAAACACCCCACTGCCGCTCAATGAGATTGAAGGCGCAGTTCAACGTTACGCATTAGCTTTATTCATAGCGCCCACGCAACTCAGCGCCGAGCAAATACGCTACCTCATCGAACTGGTGGAAGATACTCAACGCCACCGCAGCCCGCCGGTTGAATTGCCGCCACGCGACTATGATTCATTGATGGGTTACGTGGCATTGGCCGATAAACTGGATGGCATTTGGTTATCATCTGATCCAGATAAAGGTGGTTTGACAGGTGCATTGAATCACTTAAACAAAGTGCAAACACTGCACACTGATCTACTCCGTCAATGGCGCATCCTCGATCTTTTTGATCCACATCATTCATTTCTGCTTGATGAATTACAGCGTTGGCTATCGTGGTTTAGCTTCCGTCTGACGGATGTGCCGCCACTGATTGAAATTCATCATGATGGACGTTTGTTCATGCTGCTGCCAGCAGCAGAATTTGCAGC
>DEHY01000061.1 GCA_002352185.1 Competibacteraceae bacterium UBA2788 | reverse complement strand
CTGCTTCAGAACTTGAATTCCTCGATCAACAACTGGAGCTGCAACAGTGCCTGGGTGCTGATGGTGTGGATGCGGAAACCGGTATCGTAGAAATCCGGGTTGACATCACGCCCGCACCAGAGACTTTCCGCGTCGAGCTGGATGCGCTGGTGCGAAGCGCTGTCCTTGGGCACATCCACCCATAGCCGGAAGGTCTGATTGACAGGGATTGCTTGATCGCTCACCAACCGCATCCCCTCCTTGTTGATGTCCACAATATGCCCCAGTAATTCGCCAGTATCCTGATTGTGGACGCGCAGATACATGACAAGATACCAGCGTTTGAGCCGGCGTTTTTCGGCTTCGGATGGATCGGGACTCATGGCAACCTCTTATAATCAATGAAAAATGTAAGCGGATGGATGATCGAAGCCAACGTCGGACGCAAGGTCCGGCTCCAGATCGGAGATGGCTGGCATTGCAGGATGCTCAGACCGGCACGTCCGGGTTCAGGCTGTACGTGCCGATGAGGCGGGCCTGATCCAGGATATGTCCGGTGATGGCGGCCAGTACCTCGGGACCGGTAAATGTGCCTTCCACCGGACAGCGCGCCACATCAAGAGCATAGAGCGTAAAAACGTAATGATGGATGATGCTGTCATTCCACGGCGGGCAGGGACCATCGTAACCGAAATAGTCGCCGGCCATGGCGGGATCGCTGGCGAACCATTCCCGGTAATTATTGATCCCCTGACGGACGCCGCGCGGACCATCCGGTCCCGGTTTGCCGCCGGGCGTGACGCCCTTGGAGAATTCACCCGCCAGAATTTGCGCCGGTTCCGGGGGCAAATCCACCAGGATCCAATGGAAGAAATCGGCGCGCGGCAGATCGGCAGGCACCCTGCGCCCTTCCTGATTGACATCATCGGCGCGGGTNNCAAACGGCGGGTTAATATTGGCGCCGAGAGCGACGTGCTGCTCCGGATCGGGGATGCCGAACGCATATTCGGCGGGAATGGCGTGCTGATCGCGCAGGGCGGAGCTGGTGAATTTCATGGCGTTCTTCCTTTATCGAAAGCAGAACGGGTAGTTAACCGGTCTTTGCCGTTTCTCAAACAATCGCCCTCGCCTGTACAATGCCGGGCGATCAGGCGAGTACCTCATATACTCATAATAAACCATGACCCGCCGCGATGAACCCTGTGAGGGAGAATCTTTCAACCATGCATGATCAAACCTCGCGCGATGGAATCGCGGAAAACGCACTGCCTGATCGGAATGCCGCGCCAGACCCATGGTGGGAAACTCAATCGGCACCGCCGCGTTCGCCGAGCGCTGAGGAACCCATCACCGCCAGACCGCCGGCGAGTCCGATCACGGTTGGCAAACCCGCTCAGCACCGTATCAAACGGGCGCCGATCAAGACGGCGCTGCACATGGTGGGATTGCTGATGATCCTGTTCAGCGCCACCATGCTGCCACCAATGGCGGTGGCGTGGTGGTACGACGGTTATGGCGTCGTCATGCCGTTCGCCCAGGCCCTGGCGACGATGCTGGGGCTGGGCCTGCTGTGCTGGCTGCCGGTGTGCCGGTTCAAAGTGGATTTGCGCAACCGCGACGGCTTCATCGTGGTGGTGGCGTTCTGGTTTCTGCTGTCGCTGCTGGGCGCCTTGCCGTTCATGCTGTCCGATAATCCGCACATGCCGCTGGTGGACGCCGTGTTCGAGACGGCTTCCGGGCTGACCACCACCGGCGCCACCATTCTTTCCGGCCTCGACACCATGCCTAGGGCGATTGTGTATTACCGGGCGCAACTGAATTTCCTCGGCGGCATGGGCATCGTGGTGCTGGCGGTCGCCCTGCTGCCGATGCTGGGCGTCGGCGGGATGCAGCTTTACAAGGCGGAAACGCCGGGGCCGATGAAGGATGAAAAGCTCACGCCGCGCATCACCGAGACCGCCAAGAACCTTTGGTACATCTACGTCGGTCTGAACGTACTCTGCACCCTGTCGTTCTGGTGGGGGGGCATGAACTTCTTTGACGCTCTTTGTCACAGCTTCGCCACGCTGGCGCTGGGCGGCTTCTCGACCCACGACGCCAGCATCGGTTATTTCCAAAGCCCGGCTATTGAACTCATCGCCGGGTTTTTCTCGCTGGCGGCGGCAGTCAACTTTGCTCTGTACTTTATGGCCTGGCGCGCACGCAGCCTCAAGGCCGTTTTTCGCGATGCCGAATTCAGGTTCTGCATGGTGGTCATGGGCGGGATCATCGTGATCGCTTGCGCTTATCTGTACTTCAGCGGCAAATTTCCGTTGTGGGAATCGGTTTACCATGGCTTTTTCCAAACCGCCTCGGTCATTACCGACAACGGTCTGGGAACGATTGGCTATCCGGCGGACTGGCCGGTATTTGTGCCATTGCTGTTATTGCTGGGCAGCTTCTTCGGCGGCTGCGTCGGTTCGACCTGCGGCGGCATCAAGGCCATCCGTTTCCTGCTGTTGTACAAGCAGAGCGTGCGCGAAGCGCGGCTGCTGATCCGCCCGTCCGCGCAGATTGCGGTCAAGCTGGGCAACCATCCCATTCCTGATCGGGTCATGCAGGCGGTGTGGGGGTTTTATTATCTGTATATTTTCAGCTACTGCTTCTTCTCGCTGGCGCTGGCGGCGACCGGCGTGGATCTGGTGACGGCGTTCGGGTCGGTGGCGGGTTGCCTCAACAATATGGGGATCGGTCTGGGCGAGACGGCGTCCAACTTTGCGCCGCTGAACGATACGGCAACCTGGCTGTTAACCTTATCCATGCTGGTGGGCCGACTGGAAGTCTTCCCGCTGCTGCTGATCTTCCTGCCGGATTTCTGGAAGTAACTACATGACCACAGAGCGATGCGGCTATCCCGGCGAGCTGCCCCCGGCGCGGTTTAACTTGGCGCGCTACTGTCTGGATGCGGCGGCAAAAGCCACGCCCGATAAAGTAGCGTTAATCGTAGTGTCCGATGCCCATGCGCCGGTCGAGCGGGCCGAGCGCTGGACCTATGCCCGATTGGACGATGCGGTGCGCCGGGTCGCGGCGGGCTTGCGCCAGATGGGTCTGGCACCGGGGGCGCGGATCATGATCCGCATGGGCAACACCAGCGATTACGCCCTGCTGTTTTTCGGCGCCATCGCGGGCGGCTATGTACCGCTGCCGTCTTCGGCGCAATTGACCGCAGAGGAGGCGGATTTCCTGCTGGCGGATTCCGGCGCCCGACTGCTGGCCGTGTCGGAAGATCTGGCGATTCAGCCGCCGTCCGGGGTACAAATGCTCAGTCCAGCCGATGTGGCCGCGCTGCGCAACGGGCATGAACCGCTGGACTATGCCGATACCGCCGCCGCCGATCCGGCCTTCCTCATCTACACCTCCGGCACCACCGGTCAGCCCAAGGGAGTGCTGCACGCCCAGCGTTCGGCGTGGGGGCGGCGTCCGATGTACCAGGGCTGGTATGGCATTCATTCGGATGATGTCATGCTGCACGCTGGCGCATTCAACTGGACCTATACCTTGGGCGTGGGTTTGACCGATCCCTGGGCCAACGGCGCAACGGCTGTGCTGTACAACGGTCCGCGCGATATTACCGTCTGGCCGATGCTGATGGAGAAATTCCGGGCGACCCTGTTTGCGGCAGTGCCGGGACTGTACCGGCAAATGCTGAAATACAACGACTTGGGCGCATTTGACCTGTCCAGTCTGCGCTACGGATTAACCGCCGGCGAAGCGCTCAGCGTCGCCCTGCTGGAACAGTGGCGAACCACGACCGGTAAGGAATTGTACGAAGCGCTGGGGATGAGCGAATGTTCAACCTACATTTCCACCGCGCCCGGCGCGCCGATCAAGGCGGGAAGTCCCGGCAAGCCACAACCGGGGCGGCGCGTAGCGATATTGCCGGTTGCAGGCGGCGAACAACCGTTGCCGCCGGGTGAAACCGGATTGCTGGCGGTGCATCGCAGCGATCCAGGATTGATGCTGGGCTATTGGAATCGGCCCGACGAAGAGGACTTGGTCTACCGGGATGACTGGTTTATTGGCGGCGATCTGGCCCATTTTGACGCTGACGGCTATTTGCACTATCACGGTCGCAACGACGATGTGATGAACGCCATGGGTTATCGGGTGTCGCCGCTGGAAGTGGAACAGTGTCTGAGTCGGCATCCAGCGGTGGCGGAAGTCGCCGTGACCGAACTGGCCGTGCGCGAGGGCGTCACCGTGATCGCGGCGTTCGTGGTGCCGAGCGATCCTGACGAAATGGACGCCGCGCCGTTGCTGGCTCACGCTCATGCGCATTTGGCCGCGTATAAATGCCCGCGTGAAATCATTTTCACCGACACTTTGCCGCGCACCGCCAATGGCAAGGTCAAGCGCCGCGATCTGGCGCAGCGACCGCGTTAGCGATGAAAATGGAGTCATGGCCGATGCTGATGCTGCCCGATGCTTTTGCCCCCGCCACAGCCCTGTCCGCCCGGAATGCCGAACCCGGCTGGTGGTTTGTGGTCGCGGGCGACCAGTTGCTGGTGCGATTGACCGAGGCCGGGGTTGATCTGCCGATAGCGCCGGAGTGGCCGTTCGCCGACTGGCCGATAGCGCGGCGGATCGACCTGGGGATATTGTCGGGTCGGCCCTGCTACGCGGTCGAAGCGGCGAATCGGGAACCCCCCTCCGGCCTCGTTTTTGAGGGGCTGCGCAGCTTGTGGACGCGGCTGGATGAGGCATTGATCGGAGTGGCCGGCCAGGCCCTGCAACTGATTGAATGGGATCGCAATCACGGTTTTTGCGGTCGTTGTGGAGCGCCTACCCAGCGCCGCGACGATGAACGCGCCCGTCATTGCCCGGCCTGTGGGCTGCTGGCCTATCCCCGGCTGTCGCCGGTGGTGATGGTGCGGATTACCCGCGAACGTGAAATCCTGCTGGCCCGCGCTCCCCGCTTCGCGCCTGGCGTATACAGTGTGCTGGCGGGATTTGTGGAAGCCGGCGAAACGCTGGAGCAGGCGCTGCACCGCGAAGTGGCGGAGGAGGTCAACCTTCGGGTGCGGAATCTGCGTTATTTCGCCAGCCAGTCGTGGCCGTTTCCGCACTCGCTGATGATCGCTTTCACCGCTGACTATGCAGAGGGCGAGTTGCACGTGGATGGACAGGAGATTCTCGACGCCGGCTGGTTCGCGCCCGGCGCATTGCCGGGATTGCCCAGTCCGATGAGCATGGCATGGCGGCTGATTCAGGATTTCGTAGCCCAGAGGACGGAGTAGCGACAGCGCTACCGGAAGCTGCGCCAGTTCAGGGCGGCACGATCAGCATTTTTTGGAGAGATCCGTGATGTTCGAGCGATCCGTCCGCGCCGCCCATTCTGCTGCGCCCAACTCCGGTTCCGCAGCAGAAAACCGGCGCTTCCTGGCGCTGTGGACGCGCTGTCTGGCGGATGATGCCACTTCAGCCGAAAGGGCATACGCCGGGCTGATCGAGCTTTATAGCGAGCCGCATCGCCATTACCATACCCTGAATCATATCCGGCATTGTCTGGCCGAATTCGACCGGGCCGCAGCACTGATGGATCATCCCGACGCCGTGGAAATGGCGTTGTGGTTTCACGACGCCATTTATCAGCCGGGCGCGCATGACAATGAATGGCGCAGCGCGGAACTCTTCCGGCAATGGGCCAACGGGCGAGCGACTCCAGCCTTTCAGCAACGGGTGCATGATCTGGTAATGGCGACTACGCACCGCGAGCCGCCACGCGATCATGATGCACGGTTTGTGGTGGATATTGACTTGTCCAGCTTTGGCTTGCCATGGGAAAAGTGTGAGCAGGACGGGCGCCGGATTCGCGCCGAGTTCGCTGATCTCCATGATGATGAGTACTATCCAGGACATCTGCAATTCCTGCGGATATTGCAAGGTCGGCCCACCTTTTTTTTCACTGAATGGTTCCAGCAATGTTATGAGAAGATTGCTTGCGGAAATGTGACGAGAATCATTGCGGAATTGCAGGCGCGCGGTTATGACTGAATCGCGCAGTCATGAAGGCTGGGGGAGCGGATTATGAAACTGAAGCTAGGCAACCTGGTGCCGGGACTGGGCCATCGCGGAGCGGCGCCGCAACAGGTGGAGGCGACGGTGTTGTTCGCCGACATCTGCGGCAGCACCCGATTGTTTGAACAGCGTGGCGATTTCTATGCGCGGCAGATTATCACGCGGGCGCTGGATATACTCGCGGCGAAAACCGGCGATCAGGGCGGCGAGGTGATCAAGACGATTGGCGACGAAATCATGAGCCGCTTCCCAACTGCGGAACAGGCGGTGCGCGCCGCTTGCACCATGCACCGGGGCATTAAGGATGATCCACAACTGGCGGTGCTGAACATCGCCGTCAGGATTGGCTTGCATCATGGACCGGTACTGGAGATCGAGAAAAATGATATCGTCGGCGATGCGGTTAATATTGCCGCCCGAATGGCCTCTGCGGCTAAAGCCGAGCAGATTATTACTACCCGGGAGACCGTGCTGCATCTGCCCGCCGACTTGGAAGGAATAACCCGCAGCCTGGGTCGAGTGTGGGTGAAGGGCAAGGAGGATGAAATGGAAATTCTGGAAATCATCTGGCATGAATCCACCAGCTTGACCCAGATGGCTACCGGTGGCTATCAGGAAGAATTGCGTAATCTGTTATTTAACCGGCTGGTGCTGGAATATCGCGGCAGGAGCATTGAGCTGTCGCCCGGCGCGCAGCCCTTCACTATCGGACGTGGTGAGAGAAGCAACCTGATGGTGGATCGGGAGCTGGTATCCCGCAGCCATGCGGTTATTGAATTCCGCCAAGGCAAGTTTATTCTGGTTGATCGCAGCACCAACGGCACTTATCTCTTGCTGGAAAACGGTTCGCGCTTCTTTGTGCGGCGTGAGGAATTCACCTTGCATGATGAAGGTTCCATTTGTCTGGGGCAGGCGATCACCGATAAAAATCCCGACATCATTCGCTACCGGTGTATTCATGGGTAAGGCCCGGATTCCCGATAAAATTTCAACCATTTTCCGAATGCGGTTGAGTTCATAACGCCGATCCCGTTTATTGGAACCTTTTCGGAGCCTTGCCGCCTGCATGACCCTCCCAATCGCTGACCTTATCCGCCCCGAAACCCGCGCTTGCAATCGCTACTGGAGCCCCGTAATTCATCGGCTGACGCCGTATGTGCCGGGCGAGCAGCCCAAAATCAGCCAACTGGTCAAACTGAATACCAATGAGAACCCTTACGGGCCTTCGCCGCAAGTGCTGGACGCCATTCAGGCCGAATTGTCGGACGCTCTGCGCTTGTACCCGGATCCCAATGCCGAACCGCTGAAACAGGCTATCGCCGATTATTACGGCATGACTCCGGCGCGCGTGTTTGTCGGCAATGGCTCCGATGAAGTATTGGCGCACGTTTTTCAAGCACTGTTTCAGCATCCGGCGCCGCTGTTGTTCCCGGATATTACCTACAGCTTTTACCCGGTCTATTGCGGCCTGTACGATATTAAATTTATTGCCGTGCCGCTGGCCGAAGACTTTAGCCTGCGCGTTGCCGATTATCTGCGGCCCAATGGCGGCATCATCTTCCCCAATCCGAATGCGCCTACCGGTTGCCTTCTGCCGCTGGCGGACATTGAATGGCTGCTGGCGCGCAACCCGGATTCGGCTGTAGTCATCGACGAGGCTTATATTGACTTCGGCGGCGAGACCGCGATTGCCCTGGTCAACAGCTATCCGAACCTGCTGGTCACGCAAACCCTCTCCAAATCCCGCTCGCTGGCCGGCTTGCGGGTCGGACTGGCGGTGGGACATCCCGAACTCATCGCGGCGCTGGAGCGGGTCAAGAACAGCTTCAATTCCTATCCGCTGGATCGCCTGGCCATCGCTGGAGCGGTAGCGGCCTTCACCGACCGCGAACACTTCGAGCGCACCCGACAGGCGGTGATCGCCGGCCGCGCCGAACTGGTTGGGGCGTTGCAAACGCTGGGTTTCGAGACGCTGCCCTCGGCGGCAAACTTCATCTTTACCCGCCACCCGCAGCGCGACGCTGCTGAGCTGGCTGCTGCGTTGCGCGAACATCGGGTTATCGTGCGCCACTTTCGCCAGCCGCGCATTGAGCAATTCCTGCGCATCACCATCGGCAACCCGACGCAGAATGCCGCGCTGCTCGCCGCACTCGGTCAAATCCTGGCGGAACACTAAGCCATGCAACTGAGCGAACTGGTCGCCTACGCCGACCGGCTGCTGGCGGTAGAAAACTTCAGCGACTACTGCCCAAATGGCTTACAGGTGCAAGGCCGGGCGGAAGTGCGAACGCTGGTCGGCGGCGTCACNNGCGCATCGTCGGCATCCGCTATCATCGCCTGCGCGCCCTGCTCCGCCATGACCTCAGCCTGCTGGCCTATCACCTGCCGCTGGACGCCCATCCGCTGTACGGCAACAATATTCAACTGGCGGCGCGGCTGAATTTAATCGTCGAGGGCGGCTTCGGTCCGCCGGGGCGCGGTCCCGCTATCGGTTGCGTGGGCGCGCTGGCGCAACCGGCGAGCGGACCTGAATTCGCCGCCCGCATCGCCGCGACGCTGGGCCGACAACCGCTGCATCTTCCCGGCGCGGCGCCGCTGATCCGCCGGCTGGCCTGGTGTACCGGCGCCGCGCAGTCCTATTTGGAAACCGCGATTGACCAGGACGTGGACGCTTTCCTCACCGGCGAGATCTCCGAGCCGACCGTTCATCTGGCGCGTGAATCGGGCCTGCACTACTTCGCCGCCGGCCACCACGCCACCGAACGCTATGGCGTGCAGGCCCTGGGCGCGCATCTGGCCGAACGGTTTGCGCTCAATTTTACGTTCGTGGACATCGCCAATCCGGTCTGAATCCAATACCGCCGCCGCCCGACGCGGCCTTTAGGCAACACGCGCATAGACCCTAATACCCGCCCTGGGTTATAGTTTTACCGCACCGTAGAAACGGCGAAAATTCATATCGGTGGAGTTTGCGCATAATCCAGCGCCCCCTCCGAAAACTGCGGATTTTGGCAAAATAACAGATCACAGCCCGGCTCCAACGAACACGAAAACCGTGCGTACCTTTTGCGTTGCCAATCCATCTCTCTCTAATGATAAATCCACAACAGGAGACTGCGTATGAGTACGGTAGATGACGTCGATCTCGGCAGACGCCGCTTTTTAACCGCCACGGCGACCGTGGTCGGCGGCGTTGGCGTGGCGTTCGTCGCCGTTCCGTTTTTGAAATCCTGGTCGCCCAGCCAGCGCGCCCAAGCCGCTGGCGCCCCAGTGGAAGCGGATATCAGCAAACTGGAAGAAGGCGCTCTGATGACCGTCGAATGGCGCGGCAAGCCGGTCTGGCTGCTCAAACGCAGCCAGAAAATGCTGGATGATCTGCCCGGACTCAAGGATCAGCTGCGCGATCCCAATTCCGAGGAAGCCGGTCAGCAACCCAAGTACGCCCAGAACGCCGCTCGTTCCATCAAGCCCGATGTGCTGGTGCTGGTCGGCATCTGCACCCACCTGGGCTGCTCGCCCACCTTCCGGCCCGATGTGGCGCCGGCCGACCTTGGGCCAAGCTGGAAAGGTGGCTTTTTCTGCCCCTGCCACGGTTCCCGCTTCGACCTGGCCGGGCGTGTCTACAAGAGCGTCCCCGCGCCGACGAACCTGGAGGTTCCCCCCTACCGGTACCTGAGCAACTCCCAGGTATTGATTGGCGTTAATCCGGAGGCTGCATAATGGCGAACACACAAGGCACAACCGGTCTACTCGGCTGGGTTGACGAGCGCTTTCCACTCACCAAGATGGTGCGCGAGCATCTGACCGAGTACTACGCGCCCAAGAACTTCAATTTCTGGTACTTCTTCGGCTCGCTGGCGTTGCTGGTGCTGGTCAACCAGCTTCTGACCGGCATCTGGCTGACCATGAGCTACAAACCGTCCGCTGCCGACGCCTTCGCCTCGGTTGAATACATCATGCGCGACGTGGACTGGGGCTGGCTGATCCGCTACATGCACTCGACCGGCGCATCGGCGTTCTTCATTGTGGTCTACCTGCACATGTTCCGCGCCTTGATCTACGGCTCCTACAAAAAGCCGCGCGAGCTGATCTGGATTTTCGGCGTCGTGATCTTCCTGGCGCTGATGGCTGAAGCCTTCATGGGCTACCTGCTGCCCTGGGGCCAGATGTCCTACTGGGGCGCGCAGGTGATCATCTCGCTGTTCAGCGCGATTCCCGGCATCGGCCCGGATTTGTCGCTGTGGATTCGCGGCGACTATGTGGTGTCCGACGCCACCCTGAACCGCTTCTTCTCGCTGCATGTGATCGCGGTGCCGCTGGTGCTGGTGGGGCTGGTGGTCGCTCACATCCTGGCCCTGCATGAAGTCGGCTCCAACAACCCCGACGGCGTCGAAATCAAGAAGGTCAAGGGCGCAGACGGCAAGCCGCTGGACGGCATTCCCTTCCATCCCTATTACACCGTCAAGGACCTGGTCGGGGTGGTGGTGTTCCTGATCTTCTTTTCCGTCGTGATCTTCTTCATGCCGGAGATGGGCGGCTACTTCCTGGAACACCCCAACTTTGATCCCGCCGACCCGATGAAGACTCCGCCGCATATTGCTCCGGTGTGGTACTTCACCCCGTTCTACGCCATGCTGCGGGCGGTGCCCGACAAGCTGGGCGGCGTCATCACCATGATCGGCGCCATTGTCATTTTGTTCTTCCTGCCGTGGCTGGATCGCAGCCCGGTCAAATCCATCCGCTATCGGGGCTTCTCGTTCAAGCTGCTGCTGACCGCGTTCGTGGTGTCCTTCCTGATTCTGGGTTATCTGGGCGCCCTGCCGACAACTCCGGGCCGCACCGATCTAGCCCGCATCTGCACCGCGATCTACTTCGCATTCTTCGTCCTGTTGCCGATGTTGCCGATGATCGAAAAGACCAGGCCCGTACCGGAAAGGGTGACTTAACAATGAAAAAAATCCTGATTGCATTCGCGCTTCTGGCCCTGCCGGGTCTAAGCCTTGCCGCCGGCGGAGAAGGCTTTCCGCTGGAGAAAGCGCCGATTGATCTGCACAACAAGGCGTCGCTACAAAAAGGCGCCAAGCTGTTCGTCAACTACTGCATGGGTTGCCATTCGCTGGAACACCAGCGCTACAACCGCATGGCCCGTGATATCGGCTTGACCGACGAACAGGTCCGGGACAACCTGATTTTCACCGGCGCCAAGGTCGGCGAAACGATGAAGAACGCCATGCCCAAGGCCGACGCCAAGCGCTGGTTTGGAGTCGCTCCGCCTGATCTGAGCGTGATCTCGCGGTCGCGCGGGGTGGATTACCTCTACACGTATCTGCTGACTTTCTATCAGGACTCCACCCGGCCCTACGGTGTCAACAACGCGGCGTTTCCGAACTCCGGCATGCCCCATGTGCTGTGGGAATTGCAGGGAATGCAAAAGCCGATCTTCGAGACCCACAAGGATGCCGAGGGCCACCCGGTCAAGATACTCAAGGACTTTGAACTGGTGCAACCCGGTTCCATGAGTCCGCCGCAATACAAGGAAGCCGTCGCCGATCTGGTGAATTTCCTGGCTTATGTGGGCGAGCCCATCCAGTTGGAACGCCAGCGGGTCGGCATCTGGGTGATACTGTTCCTGGGTCTGGCCTTCGTGGTGTTCTATCTGCTCAAGAAAGAGTACTGGAAGGACGTGCATTGACGTTGCTTCCGGCGGAGGGTTGGTGCCCGCTCTCCGCCGGAAATCCCATTGCCCCGACTCCACACCACACCCCATCCGCCATGACCTCAACCCGTCCCTATCTGATCCGCGCTCTTTACGAGTGGATTGAAGACAACGGCCTGACGCCGCACATTCTGGTCGACGCGGAAGCACCGGGCGTTGAAGTTCCCAGGCAGCATGTTCACGAAGGGCGGATCGTGCTTAACATCAATCCCGCAGCGGTGCGCGACTTGCGGCTGGGCAACGACTGGATCGAATTCAGCGCCCGCTTCGGCGGCGTGGCCCGTGTCCTTCAAATTCCGGTAGCCGCTGTATTGGCCATTTACGCCCGTGAAAATGGTCAGGGCATGGCTTTCGGCGAGGAAGAGAAAGGCGACGATGAACCGTCACCGCCGACTGCGCCCCAACCCGACAAACCCGCCGCGCGCGCCCGCAAGCCGGTGCTGAAGATCGTCAAATAGTCAGGGTTAGCGGATGTATTCAAACAGCGTCACCACTTGGCGCACTCCACTGACCTGGCTGGCGACATTCGCTACGGCATCGGCCTCATTGGGCCGCACCAGCCCGATCAGATAAACCACCTCGCGCTCCGTCACCACCTTGACCCGAGTCGGATCGAAATCCGGGATGTTGATCTGAAAGAAAGCCGTCTTGACCCTGGTGGTCAACAATGCGTCATTGCTGCGACTGGACAACGCGCTCGGCGGGCCGATGACCAGTTCGTTGTAGACTTCCCGCACCGGCGGATCGATATCACGGACGATAGTTTCGGCCTGCCGTCGCGCCAACTCCGAAACCGCTTCGCCACTCAACAGCACGGAGCCATTGTAACTGGTGGCGTTGATGTGATTGCCCGGCGGCAACTGCTGGTTGAGCGCATCGTAAAGTTTTAATTCAATCGTCTGATCGTCCATGACCGTGCCGGTGGTGCGCCGGTCGTGCGCCACGCCAACGCCGACGGCTGCGCCGCCCACCAGCAACCCGGCGCAGCCGCTCAGAGACCAAGCCAGCAACACGCCTGTCAGCGTCTTCCACACCCAATCCTGTTTCATACCGGCTCCTTGGGGCCGTACAGCCGCCAGTCCACTAAATCGCAGAGGCAATGAATNNGGAATTGCCGCTGGTCGAAATGGCCAGGAGTACGTCTCCTGCCTTGCCCAGCGCCCGCACTTGGCGGGCGAAAATCTGCTCGAAGGCATAATCATTGGCAATGGAGGTCAGCGCTGAGCTGTCCGTGGTCAGCGCGATAGCCGCCAGCCCTGGCCGTTCGATCTCGAAACGGTTAACCAGTTCGGCGGCGAAATGCTGCGCGTCGGCGGCCGACCCGCCATTGCCGCAGACCAGAATTTTGTTGCCCTGGCGCAGCCGATCCGCCAGGCGCTCGGCGGCTTGAACGATGCGCACGCCCATGGAATCCAGGGTGAGCCGTTTGGCTTCGAGGCTGGCGGCAAAGTGTGATTTGATGCGATTGAGCGGTTCCATAACAGGGTTCAGCGAAGTGCGGATCGAGGTAAAAAGCGTACCGCATTTTGTGAATGCAGGACGAAAAAAACCTCGCCCACCGGTGGGCGAGGAGTCAGGATTAGGTTCTAAAGCCGACCACGCGGCTTAACTTATACAACTTCTTAACCGTCAATGGCGATCTTGCGCGGCTGTGCGCCCTCACGCTTCGGCACCAGCACTTCCAGCACGCCATCCCTGCATTTGGCGCTCACCTTTTCGGCGTCCACCGCATCCGGCAACGAGAACCGGCGCAGGAAGGCGCCTCGCACCCGCTCAATCCGCCGGTACTGTTCAGTCTCTTCCTTCTGCTCGGTGGCTCGCTGGCCTTTCAGAGTCAGCACTCCATTCTCCAGGGTGATCTCAATATCCTTGATCTCGACGCCCGGCAGATCGGCGTGGATAATAAACTGGTTCGGCTCTTCCTTGATGTCCACCGCCGGCGCCCAATCCACCAGCATGTGACCGGCTTCCTCATCACCGAAACGGCTGGTGTCAAACAGCCGGTTGACTTCCCGCTGCAACTGGTTCAGCAGGTTAAAAGGTTCATAACGCATCAGGTTCATAATCACACCTCCTCGAATTTCAGGTTTCGGCGATCCGATGAACGCCCTCCTGGGGCTTGTTGCATTAAATGGTGGTGAACCGGCGAATTTCAAGGGCATCGGTCCGGCGATTTTGCGCTAAGCTCATCCACTTGACCTTCCCTTGCCACTCCGGACCCTCGCGATGGCCGCCCCCTCTCTCTTTATCTGTCATGCCCCCCTCGACGCCGCTTTCGCCCGGGATCTGGCGCTGGCGCTGGAAACCTGCCGCCTGCGCGTCTGGCGCGATACCCACGAGTTGCGTGGCGGCGACCGGATTGTGCCTGAAGTGCGCTGGGCCATTGAACAAGCCCGACAGGTCATTGTGGTTCTCGGCCTCAACACCGGCGACCCTGCCTGGTTGCGTCGGGAGATCGAACTCGCGCAGGAGGTGGAGCGGCGACGGACGGATGCCTATCGGGTGATTCCGCTACTGTTGCCCGGCGCTGATCACAGCGTACTCACCCGCTGGTTTTCTCCCCCGCCGCGCATCGCTCCGCTTCAGTTGACCGCCGACGGACTCGGCGCAGCGCTGCCAGCGCTGCTGGCCACCTTGGGCGAACCGCCGCCCAGTGACGCCGCAACGGACCGTAGCCTCTCGCCATTGACGGAACTGACGCTCACTTTCAGCCCAGCCGATTCGCCGGATGCAGGCGCTTGGCGGCTTGTCGCCGATCTGCGCCTTTATCCTGAGTCATCGATGGCGGCCAGCGCCAGCGCAATCCTTGACGCACTCCCCCCCCCACCCCTCGCCGCGATCTTGCGCTGGTATTGGCACAGCTACCCCTGTTGGCCCAACGACACGGTTCGCAAGTTCGCCCGCGACGCCGAGGCGCAATTGGCGGATTGGGGCTGCGCGCTGCATCGGGCTGCGCTGGACACGCCGAATCTGCGGGAGATCATGACAGCTTGGCGCAATGCTCCAGATCCGCGCGAACGCCGGTTGGTGATACAAGCGGATGCAGCGCATTCCACGGCCATGGCTGTACTCGACCTGCCCTGGGAACTGCTGCACGATGGATCCGATTTCCTGCTTCAAGGCAAACAACCGGTTCAGTTCCTGCGTCGTCTCGCCGGTGGCGGGGAGCCTTTTACGCCTGCGCCGACGCCCCTTCGAGCCCTGGTGGTCAGCCCACGCCCGGATACCGAACCTACCGGACATCCCGATCATCGGCGCAGCGCGCTACCCTTGCTGGATGCGTTGGACGGCCTGGGCGCCCTGGTTGAACCTGTGGTGTTGAGATCGCCCAATCTGGCCGCGCTGGAAAAGCAGTTGAACGACGCCTGGGCCGCCGGGCGGCTGTTCACCACGCTGCATCTGGACTGCTACCTGCGCGAAGGAACCGATCACGGCGACATCCTGTTCGGATTTGAGGCCGGTCATGATGTAGAGACGCCGCTGTGCCGCAGCGCTGATTTTATCGCCGCACCCATGCTGGCGACTCTACTATGCACTTACCGCATTCGTGCGGTCGCCCTGGTTCGTCCCCCGGATCCGCCCGGATCCACCCTGATGGCCAGACTGGCAACGCTACTGCTGGCAGCGGGTGTCGCAGCAGTAGTGACCGTGCATCCCGATGCGCCAACGGAAACATTGCGCCGGTTCTGGTCCGCATTTTACGAAGAATCGTTGCGGGGCGCCCGGATCAGCCAAGCGTTGTTCGCCGGCCAGCGCCGACTGGCCAGCGACAGCTATCGCGCTCCTGGCCTTGGCGGCATCGGCATTCACCTGCACGACTGGTCCATTTGCGCTTTGTATCTGGGACAGAATGATCCCCGGCTGGTCCTGCGTCCCCCTCTGGAACTGTGGCGCTGGTTAACCAACGCGCCCCCGCCTTTTTCCTTGGGCCTGCTGCCATCCCCACCGCCGACGGGCTATATCGGACGGGGGCGCGAGTTGCTGGTTATGGAACGGCAGCTCGAACATCGGACGCCTCTTTTCCTGCGTGGTCCCGGTGGCATCGGTAAAACCGCAGTTGCAGCGGCCCTGGCGGGCTGGCTGGCGCGCTGTGGTCGTTACCGCCAGATCGCTTACGTCTGCGATAGCGACGCCAAGGATCCGCGAGCGTTGTTGGAAGCGCTGGGTCGGCAGCTGCTCTCCGCTGGCAAGCACTGGTCGGTCGATCAGTATCCGACTTGGTGGCAGGCGTTGGATCATGTCCGGCAAGCGTTGCGCCCGCAACCGATCCTGATCGTGCTTGACCAACTGGAACGCTGGCCTTTGGAGAATGATGAGGTCTTCGATCAGTTCTGGAAAGCATTGCTGCATGAATGGCCGGAACTGCAACTACTGGGGCTGGGCCGGGCTGGCCCCCCCCCATTCGTCCAGCCTTGGATAGAGGTGACGCTGGGGTTCCTGGAAGACACCGACGCCATTTTGCTGATTGGCCGCGCCCTGGCTGTCGCTGGAGAGGCGCCGCCCACCGCCGACAGCGGTAGCGGTTTTTCACAGTTGCGCGAGTTAGTGACCCTGGCCGGCGGTCATCCCGGCGCCCTGCTGCGTGTAGCGCATGAAATCGGCATCCGGGGAGTGAGCGTGACTCAAACGCTGCTGCGCGCACTCCGAACCGGATTGCGACAACATGGCGACGACCCAAAATGGCCGCTGTATTTGAGCCTGGAACTGGTTTTGCGTCAGTTGTCACCCGATGACCGGGAGCGGTTGGCTGTTCTGGCATTTTTCAAGGATGGCGCCAACCGGATTGCCTTGGGCCATGCCCTGACGCTCGACACGCTGGCCGTCGGCGCATTCTGCGAGCGTCTCATCGCGCTGGGTCTGGCTGAGGATCAGGGTTACGGCCACCTGCGCTTTGACCCGGCACTGATTCACTACCTGGATAGCCAGTTGGATCCGAACTCCCGCGCAGTCTGGCGGGAACGCTGGCGGGCGGGCATGGAGCAACTGCTGGCGGTTCTCTACCCACAATCCTTCAAGGACAGCACCCGCGCCCATCGGCTCCTGCGGCTGGAACTGCCCAACCTGCTGGCCCTGCTGCGCGACACCCCACGCCACGCCGATCCGGAACGGATCGCACGGCTGGCAAACCAGTTGGAGCAGCTATTGGCCGGTCTCGGCGCCTCCGCAGCATTGGCTGAGGTGGTCGCCGCTCGCGAGCGGGCAGGTCGGGCGCTACCCGACTGGAGCCGGATCCGTTTTGAAACCGAGCGATTGCGCATCGAACGGCTGCGTGACGAAGGGGCGCTGGAAGATGCGCTGTGGGTGGCCCGACAGTTGCTGCGTCAGTGTCAAAGCGCCGGATCCGACGCCTATCCCGGCGCTGCCTACGATTTGGCGCGCGCCCATTTCCAGGTGGGAAAACTGCTCAAGCTGTCCAGCATGGTCGAGCCTGCGGCCCAGGAACTCGCCGCAGCCCGTCAACAGTTTCAAACGCTGGCTGACGCCGGTAACGCCAACGCCGGGCGCATGGCCGCAGTTGCCGAAGCTGAAACCGGGGATTGTCTGACCGATCTACGGCGTCTGAACGAGGCCGCCATCGCCTACGAAGCTGCGCTGGCTCACGCCGGCCCCAATCGGGTTAACCCGATGGTCGCCGCCAATCAGTTGCAATTAGGGCTGGTACGCCAGCGACAGGGACGCTATGCCGAAGCAGCAGCGCTGTACGACACGGCACGGCAGACCTTTGAAACGCTAGGCACATCGGAAGGCGCCGCGCAAGCTTGGCGGCAACTGGGCTTGGCCCGCAAACTGAACGGTGAGATGGAAGCTGCGCTCCATGCGTACCAACAGGCGCTGTACCGGTATGAACAGCAGCACAACCACGCCGCGATGGCCGAAACCCTGGGCGAAATCGGCCACTTGCATCAGGCGCTGAACCAGCTTGAGGCCGCAGCCCAGGCCTATCAGCGCATGGCGGACTTATGTGCGCAACTGAACGATGGTCACGGCGAGGAAGCCGGACGCAACAAGCTGGCCAGCATATTGATCCTGTTGCGACGACATGATGAAGCCCGCAAGGAATTATACCGCGCCAGTGAATGCAACCTGCCCGAAAGTCCCACCGCCCGCAACTGGGCAATCCGTCGTGGTCTGCGTGACATTGGACAAGCGGTCGAAAATCCTGATGTAGCTGATCAGGCGCGGCGGCAAGCAATACAGAAATATCTGGCCTACCGGCGGGCGGGCGGCGAGAATACCAACCCCGGCGCCCGGTTATGCGCACAGATTGGCCCAGCGATTCAGAGCGGAGAAACCACTGCGCTAATGGCCCGGCTACAGCAGATCGGGGCCAGCCCTAATGTCCCACCAACCGGCAAGCTGTTGGTTACCAAACTGTGCGCCATTTTGGCTGGATCACGCGACCCGACACTGGCTACCGATCCTGATATGCATTACCAGTACGCAGCAGAAATTCAATTGCTGCTCGAAGACCTACGCAAATAGGACGACAAAAAAAAGCCTGCTCAAGGAGCAGGCTTTTGTCATAAGTACCTGGCGATGGCCGAC
>DEHY01000147.1 GCA_002352185.1 Competibacteraceae bacterium UBA2788 | reverse complement strand
ATCTCGTGACTACAGTATCTAGATGACGACCCCATTGTCCGAAATACATTCCATGAGTTCGTGGTTGATAAACCTGTCTGGTACGAAATCTGCGATGCTGCAAAGCAGTTTCAAGAGCATCCCGTCGAATCGTAGAAAGACGCCCAACCCATCATTCCAGCGGACTGCCTTTCGGAGCCGCTTTCAGACGTTGGGCTTAGGGCCACAATGACCTGAGAGCAACAGCGCGTCATGCCCCTTACCATCGATCAGTTGCGTCGCTACGCGCTGGCGCGCAGCCTGTTCAAGCCGACTACCTTGGGGCGTGCAATTGCCAGGCTTGGTTTTGTGCAGGCCGATCCGCTGCGTGTACCCGCACGTGCGCAGGACCTGACCTTGCGCCATCGCGTGCGCGACTACCGGACGGGCGATCTGGAGCGACGCTATCCCAAGTTACCGATTGAGGAAGATTTTTTTGTCAATTACGGCTTTCTTGGACAGCAACACCACGCGCTGATGCATCCGCGCACGCCGCACACCCAGTGGCCCAAGTCCCGCTGGGCGCAGGCACACGCGGTGCTCGCATTCGTGCGCGAGCGTGGGGAAGCACACCCCCGCGAGGTCGATGCGCAATTCAGTCATGGCAAGGTGCGCAACTGGTTTGGCGGATCATCCAATGCCAGCACTGAGTTGCTCGATGGCATGCACTACCGTGGTCTGTTGCGTGTGGCGCGGCGCGATGCAGGCACGCGGGTGTATGCAGCGTGCGAGCCGTGGCCAGAGCATGGTGGGCGCGACGCGTGCCAGGCACGCATGGATGCGCTGGTGGATCTGATCGTGGCCGCCTATGCCCCCCTGCCCGCGCCATCGTTGCGCCAATTGGTCGGTGCGCTGCGTACCGCCGCGCCGCAATGGACCGATGATCGCAATCGGGCGCTGGCGCACGCTAAGTCCCGTTTGGCTCATGCGCAGGTGCAGGGCATCGACTGGTATTGGCCCGCTGAGGACAACCCGGCCTCGCGACGCTGGCAGGTGGAGGACGGCAGGTTGCGCCTGCTGGCGCCGTTTGACCCAGTGGTGTGGGATCGGCGCCGATTTGAAGTGTTCTGGGGCTGGAACTACCGCTTCGAGGCCTACACGCCGGCGGCCAAACGCAAAATGGGGCATTACGCGCTGCCGCTGCTGTGGGGTGAACGGGTAATCGGCTGGTGCAATCTCGCTGTGCGCGATGCGCATCTGGTTGCGGATGCGGGGTTTGTTGCCAGGCGCCCTTCTGGCGCAGCGTTTGGGCAGGCGTTTGACGCTGAACTGCAGCGCATGAGTGATTTTCTGGGGCTTTGATATCCTGCACTTCGTCGCCGTTCCCGGCTATTCTTAGCCGCGCCGTGTTTCTGGAGGCCCACGCTAAGATTCTGAGTGGCGAGAGTTGGATTATTGATGGCTTCGGCTGCGTAGCGTCTGCGTGGGATGCGAGCAGTTGATGCGGCAATGCCCAACATTTCATTTCACCGGACCTGCGCGAAAAGCCGCGCAGTCGCCTCAATTCCACGTTGGGGGTCTTCTTCCCTGATTTCGTCGTCGTACAAAAATCATCGCCGCCCAGCCAGCCGTGCCACATCGTCGAGGGGCTGGGCGACGACCGCAGTACATTGACGCAACATTTCCCGGAGATCCGAGAGTTCATCAGACAGCTTGCCGCCCGTGCCCAGGATGATGGTGAACCCCCCTGCCGGGCGGGACCGGCTTCAATCTCAAGGCCAATAACAGTCTCAAGGGGACGCTGTTCCAACTGGCGGGCGCGTATACCGTAATTTGCACCGAGAATGCCAATCTCGACGTGCTGGCCGGGCTGCGCTATGCCGGTTTCGATGCCGACACCGATCTGACGCTCGAAGGATCGTTGCCCCTGCCCTGCCAGCGGCGCATCCGTCCGATTCCGTAAATTTGCTGGATGGGATCATTGGCGTCAAGGGTCGGGTGGAATGGGACAGCCACTGATTTTTGCCCTGTTACCTCGACATCGGCGACGGACTTCAGCGGACCTGTGATCGGGGTGATCTTCCGCTTCTGACCCGCTACATGCTGTAATGCTGTGTGTGCGCGTAGTTGCGCGATTGCCGGGAAGAACGCCCGCAGAATCGTCTTCGCCAAACTTCGGATAACGAATGAGTACGCACTTAATGAGACTGATAACACCGAACGCACGCTCGGCGATCATCGCCCTGATCGGATTCGTCACCCTGTTTGTCGCGCAGGGTTGCGCCACTCCGTCACGCCAGCCGGCAGTGCCCGAAAAGTTGCAGAACCAGGCCCAAATTCCGGGACTGGAAAAAATCCGGTATCGAATCGGCAATCCTGAGGATTTGGCCGAAATGGCCCGCGAGGGACTGGAGTCCGTTAGGCGCGAGCAAGCCTACTTGGCCGCCGGCGGCCACCAAGGCCCGTTGCCGCCAGCGGCATTCCTCGCGATCTCCGGTGGCGGTGACAACGGCGCGTTCGGCGCTGGGCTGCTGAATGGATGGACGGCTGCCGGCACCCGACCGGCCTTCAAGCTGGTGACCGGCATCAGCACCGGGGCGCTGACTGCGCCGTTCGCCTTTGCGGGACCGGCCTACGACGCTACGCTGAAGGAGGTTTACACCACGATTTCCGCCAAGGACATTGCGGAACCACGGAGCTTGCTGGCGGCCCTGACCAGCGACGCCATGGCTGACAACCATCCCTTGTGGAAACTGATCGCAAAATACGTGGATCGGGCGCTGCTGGATGTGATCGCCGCCGAGTATGCCAAGGGGCGCCTGCTCTTGGTGGGAACCACCGATCTTGATGCGCGCCGGGGCATTATCTGGAATCTGACCAGGATCGCGGCCAGTCGCGATCCCAGGGCGCTGGAGCTGTTCCGAACCCTGATGGTGGCCTCCGCCGCGATTCCCGGCGCGTTTCCGCCGAGCATGATCGACGTTGAGGTTAGCGGTCAGCCGTATCAGGAGATGCATGTGGACGGCGGCGCAACGGCGCAAGTCTTCATCTACCCACCCTCGCTTGACCTGAAAGCGGGAGCGCGCCAGCTCGGAATCCAGCAACGCGAGCGGCGGGCGTATGTGATCCGCAACAGCCGGCTGGATCCCGAGTGGGCGCAGGTGGAGCGTAGCACCATGACCATCGCCGGGCGGGCGATCTCCTCGCTGATCCATACCCAGGGCATCGGCGATCTCTACCGGATTTATCTCACCACCCAACGCGACGGCGTCGATTTCAACCTGGCGTATATCCCGGACAGTTTCAACGCCCCGCACACGGAAGATTTCGACACCGGGTTCATGCGCCAGCTCTACGCCGTGGGCTACGACATGGCGGCCAAGGGCTATCCGTGGCAGAAGACGCCGCCGGGCTTTGCCACCGCTGCCGGCGCGAACAAATGACCCTCCAAACCATGACGCATCCTCTCTGGCGGCGACTCAAGGCCATCGCTCTGCTGTGGCCCCCCCTTCTCCTGCTGGGTGCGATGACGTTTTTTGCCCCCGGAGCGCGCTCCGGCAGCGAACCGGCGGAACCCTTGCCTGTGGCGTGGTCGGCCAACCCTCCGCCAGCCACGCAAGCGGGCGGCGGCTACGTCGGCGCGCAAACCTGCGCCCAGTGCCATCAGGCCGAACATCAGCGCTGGCAAAGTTCTCAGCACGCCCAGGCCATGCAGCCCGCCACCGAGCAAACCGTACTGGGCGATTTCAAGGGCGCCTCGTTCGCCTACGCCGGCGTCACCTCCACCTTTTTCCGCCGCGATGGCAAATTCATGGCGCGCACCGATGGGCCGGATGGAACATTGCAGGATTACGCAATCGCCTACACCTTCGGCGTGTATCCCTTGCAGCAGTATCTGATCGGCTTCCCCGACGGACGCTATCAGGCGCTGGGCATCGCCTGGGACAGCCGGCCCAAAGCGCAGGGCGGGCAACGCTGGTTTCATCTCTATCCCGGCCAGAACCTCACCCATAAGGACCCGTTGCACTGGACCGGCGCGCAACAGAACTGGAATTACATGTGCGCCGAGTGCCATTCCACCAATTTGCACAAGAATTACGACGCCAGGCTCAGGCGTTTCAACACCACCTGGTCGGAAATCAGTGTGTCCTGCGAAGCCTGTCACGGGCCCGGCGCGAACCATCTCACTTGGGCGAAGAAGGAGGGGGACTGGCAGAAATTCGACAGCGCCAAAGGGTTGGCGATAGCTCTCGACGAGCGGCGCGGGATTACCTGGAACCTTGTCCCGGATGCCGGCGTTGCCCAGCGCAGCGCGCCGCGTTCGTCCAGCCGCGAACTGGAGCTGTGCGCCCGCTGCCACTCGCGGCGCGGGCAATTCTGGGACGACTATGTCTTCGGCAAGCCGCTGCTGGACACCCATCGCCTGGCGTTGCTGACCCCCGATCTCTACTATCCCGACGGGCAGATGAAGGACGAGGTGTTCAATCACGGCTCGTTCCTGCAAAGCAAAATGCAGGCGAAGGGCGTGAGTTGCAGCGACTGCCATGACCCACACAGCGGCCAGTTGCGCGCATCCGGCGGCAAGCTCTGCCTGCAATGCCACATGCCCGCCAAATATGACACGCCGCAACATCATTTCCACCCGGCCCATTCCAAAGGCGCAGACTGCGTCGCCTGCCATGCGCCCGCCACAACCTATATGGGGGTGGACTCGCGCCACGATCACAGCTTCCGTATTCCCAGACCCGATTTATCGGTGACGCTGGGCGTGCCCAACGCATGCACTCAATGCCATAGCGACAAACCGGCGCAGTGGGCTGCGGATCAGGCGCAGAAGTGGTACGGCAAAATTTCCATGGGGTACCAGCACTTCGCTGAGGCGCTGCACGCCGGCAATACCGACGCCGTTGGCGCGCCGGAATTGCTGCGGGCATTGCTGAAAAATACCGATCAGCCTGCTATCGCCCGCGCCAGCGCGGTTTCCCGATTGGGTGATCGCCTCAATTCAGCGGCGTTCGAGATCATCCGCCCGCTGCTGACGGACCCTGATCCGCTGTTGCGGAGTACGGCGGTGCGGGCGCTGGACGCCTTGCCGCCGGAACTGAAGCTGCGCCAACTGCTACCTCTGCTCAACGACCCGGTGCGGCTGGTGCGAATCGAAGCGGCGCGGGCGCTGGCCGCCGCGCCGCCGGAATCGCTCAACGAAACCCAGCGCCTGGCTGTCCAGCGCGGAATAGCCGAGTACGCCGCTGCGGAAATGACCAGCGCCGACCGCCCCGAATCGTTTCTCAACATCGGCTTGATCTACGTCGATCAGCGCCAGTTTGAACAAGCGGAAACGGCCTATCGCGCTGCCCTGGACCTGCAACCGACCTTCACCCAGGCGGCAGTCAATCTCGCCGACCTGTACCGGATCCAGGGACGCGATGCGGACGGTGAAAAGACATTACGCCAGGCGCTGGCTCTGGAGCCGCAAACCGCCGCTGCGCACCATGCGCTGGGGTTGCTGTTGATCCGCCAGAAACGGCTGCCCGAGGCCATCGCCGCCCTGGCTGAAGCCGCCCGGCTGGATGGGAACCATGCGGGTTATGGCTATGTGTATGCAGTGGCGCTGAACAGCGCCGGACAGGGATCGAAAGCGATTCAGGAGTTGGAAACCGTGCTGCAACGCCATCCCAATGACCGTGATAGCCTGTTCGCGCTGGCGGCGTTCCAGCGCGACGCCGGAAATACCGAGGCAGCGCGCAATTACGCTCGGCGTCTGGCGGAACTGGAGCCGGATAACCCTCAGGCGCAGGCGCTGCTGCAACAGACAGGGGCAATAAAATAGATCAGCGTCTGGTCGGAATGGTCGTGAATCGGTCGCTCCATGCATCCAGCGCCAGTCGCCGGGCAAGGCCAAAGAAACCAACGGACTGCCCGCCCCGAAGGATGATTTCATTCCGATGCGGCAGATGTACTGGCCGAAGAAGAAAAAACCGTCCATCCTTAACGGCGCCTGGAAGCCGCCAGCGGTGAAACGGGTTAACTGAAAACTCAACCTTTACACAGATGCGGCGGCCAGGCGGGCGTCGCCGTATCTGACTTGATAAGGACAAAACCATGCGTAATTTTCGTATCTTCATCGTGTCTCTGATGGTCGCCCTGGGTCTCGGTTTACAGGCCTGTTCGACCGCGCCCATGTCCCAGCACCAGGTTGACGAGCAACGCGCCTCAGTTCGCGAGATGGCGAACGAGACGCTGGGGCAACTCTACCAGCAATATCCCGGCGCACGCCGACAGATTGAACGGGCCGCCGGTTATGCCGTTTTCAGCAACTTCGGCCTGAAAGTCCTGTTCATGGGCAGTGCCACCGGAGAAGGGATCGCCGTCAGCCACGCCACCCGGCGGACAACCTTCATGCGGATGGTCGAATTGCAGCCCGGCTACGGCTTCGGTGTGCAGCGGTTCCGGCTGGTGTTCGTATTTGAAACACCGCAGGCTTTCGATCAGTTCGTAAATTCAGGATGGGAGTTCGGGGCGAATGCGATGGCATCCGCGAAAACCAGCACCCAAAAGATGGGGAATCAGTTGGGCGCAACGGTATCGCCGGGTGTGCTGATGTATCAGCTCAGCGACCAGGGCGCCATTGTTGGAGTGAGCCTGACCGGCGCGAAGTATTACCCCGACCCGGATTTGAATTAGCTTGAGGATGCGCGACGATGAGCGTGGGAGACCTGTTCGGAATTCACCCCAGCTTAAAGAAGCGCATCAGCTTTTGCAGCGCCTGGGCCTGATCGCCCATGGCGTCACTGGTCGCAGCAGTCTGCTCGACCAAGGCGGCATTTCGCTGAGTGGCTTGATCCATCTGCAGGATGGCTTCGTTGACCTGTTCAATGCCGCTGACTTGTTCCCGGGCGGCAGCCGCGATTTCGGCGACGATGTCGCTGACTCTCTTGATGGAAGCTACGATCTCCCTGAGGGTTTGCCCGGAACGTTTGACCAGATCGCCCCCATCCTCGATCTTGGCGACGCTGTCGGTGATCAATGCCTTGATCTCCCTGGCGGCATCCGCGCTGCGCTGGGCCAGCTTGCGCACCTCACCCGCCACTACGGCAAAGCCCCGCCCTTGTTCCCCCGCTCGGGCGGCTTCCACTGCCGCATTCAGCGCCAGCAGGTTGGTCTGGAAGGCAATTTCATCGATCACGCCGATGATGTCGGCGATCCTGCGGCTACTCTGGTGGATAGCGTTCATCGCCGTCATTGCCTGTTCGACCACTTGTCCACCCTGCTCGGCTTGGGCGCGGGCTGCGCTCGCCAACTGATTGGCTTGTCCGACGTTATCGGTGCTTTGCCTGATCGTGCTGGTCAACTCTTCCATCGAGGAGGCGGTTTTTTCCAGCGCGGAGGCTTGCATCTGAGTACGTTCGCTGAGATCGCGATTGCTGCTGGCAATCTCACTACTGGCGCTATCCACATTGGATGTGATTTTCTGTACTTGCCCCAGAACCTCACACAAGCGCTGCACCATCGATTTCATGTCAAACAATAAGCTGCTGTCATCCTTGGCCTTGGTTTCAATGTTTCCTGTTAGATCCCCAGCCGCGAGCCGTCGTGTGATGGCGACGGCATAAGCAGGATCGCCACCCAACTGCCGGGTGACTCCACGGGCGATGATATATGTCGTGCCAAAAGAAATGATTACGGCGATTGTAAAAAACACTCCCAGGAGAATGACAGTTTGATTAAATGCCTGCAAGCTGCTGGAACGAGCTTGCTCGCCAAGCTGGCGTTGCTTTTCCATCAAGGGCTGGAGTAACTGATCCAGTCTACTAAAAGCATCATCCGCCGATTGCATCACCATCGCACCGAGATTGGTGTCGACCGAACTCAGGTCAATTCCTTTGATTACTGCTTCGCGGTAGCTGGCCACGTTTGCAATGATGCTATCAAGCTCCGTCACTATAAATTGTTGCGAAGCCTGCTTAAAGCGATCCTGGGAAAATTGAATCAGTTTCTCAATTCGCTGGGTGGTTTCCTTGACTTGAATTTCATTAAGATTGGCAGCCACGGTAAGCAGCCGGTAGGTCAGAGCATGTGCATCTGTTATCTTTTGATACCCGTCCTGAAGAATTGCAACTGAGGCTTGCCTGGAAAGCAGGCTGTCATTCGTATTCCTCTCTTCATATAAATAAAAATAAGCAGTAGCTGCAAAAGCGATCAAAAAAGTAATTGATATTCCAGGAGCGAGAAAAATCTTATAGTGAAATTTCATTTTAATTTCCCCCTATGGCAACCACATGCCGGATCGTGCAGTCGGCAGATAGCTGACTGCACGATTTTTTGCACTTCAGTGCTTATAAAATCCAGAGCATACCGCCGTTTCGTTCAGCTTCTCACAAAATAAAATCTTGGGTAGTATTTTTTTTGTTACCGGATCGGTGAATTTATAATCCACCGAGTAATTATTTTGAGTCTTGGCTTTTTCGACAATCTCGCGAATAAATGCTTTTCCATCCAGATCTTTCAATTCAAGCATATCTTTTCCCACGAGCTTATCATTGGAACCGTGAGCTAATGTAATGCCTTTAGAGCTAATCACAAAGATGTACAAATCCCGATCAACAAAATCCGGCTTTTTAGTAGTGAAATCCGCATAGGCTTTCTCTGGCCCAACGCTTTGAATATGCGCAACCGCCTTTTTTACAAGGGCCTGGGCTTCTTCGGCAGTGCCAAACTCTGCGGCATAAGCGGTTGAGATCAATCCACAGCACAGAGTAAGACTCAACAATGTTCTCATATCGCACGCTCCCAATTATCCTGAAGGTTGATATAGCAATGAGCGATCCTGATTCTCTCAAGACCAACATTTATCCCGCTGTAATAAACCCTGTAATGGTGGCCCGACGCAGGTCAGGTCTGTTTGGAGACCGTAATTCAACATTTTGGTTTCGTTGGGTCACGCACTGCCCGTTAATTCAACTGCAATCTGAGCCACAGGAAAATTTACAGCAGGAAACATTTCCTTATAATAGAAAAATTATTGCAATTTATTAAGCGGAAAACCCGTTTTTCTGAATATTTTTATAATATATAAATAAAAACAATCAGTTATACTATTGAGCCATTCTCTTCCCAAGTTTCATCCGATAAGGTGGACGACGACCCGGCTGTGTTGAGCAGCAATCGGCCCGGCATCATCCTATTGACCCGGCGGGCGGAATGTTGCCAACGTGAGGTTCGCGTTTAGGATGGCTATATTTCAATATTCATGGCGACAGCACAGGAATGAACGATTCAGAACTTTCCAATCAGCGGCGACAGGATTTTCACTACGACTTACCGCCGGATTTGATTGCCCAGCATCCGCCAGCGCAGCGTGGTGATAGCCGACTATTGACGCTGGATGGGGCGACCGGCGCACTGGGCGACCGGTGGTTCCGCGATCTGCCGGAACTGTTGCGACCCGGCGATCTGCTGGTATTCAACGATACCCGGGTGATTCCAGCCCGCTTGCACGGACGCAAGGCCAGCGGCGGACGAATCGAGATCCTGGTGGAACGGCTGCTGGACAAGCAGCGGGCGCTGGTTCATATCCACGCCAGCAAAGCGCCCAAGCCGGGCGGACTGCTGCTGCTGGACGCCGGTTTCACCGCCACCGTACTGGCTCGCCATGCCGATCTGTTTGAAATCGGCGTTGAAGCCGACGAACCGCTGCTGACGCTCCTGGAGCGGCATGGGCAAATACCGTTGCCGCCCTATATCCGGCGCACGCCGAACCCGCACGATGCGGAACGCTACCAGACTGTTTACGCCCGCCAACCCGGCGCGGTCGCCGCGCCGACCGCCGGCTTGCACTTCGATCAAACCCTGCTCGACCGGATCGCCGCACTGGGCGTGGAGCGGACCTTTATCACTCTGCATGTCGGCGCGGGCACCTTCCAGCCGTTGCGGGTTGAGCGGATCGCGGATCATGTGATGCACGCGGAGCGAATCGACGTCAGCGCCGAAGTCTGTGAACGAGTTCGGTCGGCCCAGGCGCACGGCGGGCGAGTGATCGCAGTGGGCACCACGGCGGTGCGGGCCTTGGAGACGGCGGCTCAGGATGGCGCGATGCGGCCCTGGCGCGGCGAAACCCGCATCTTTCTGTATCCTGGCTGTCGCTTTCGCTGCGTGGATGCGCTGATCACCAACTTTCATCTGCCGGAATCCACCCTGCTGATGCTGGTGGCGGCTTTTGCCGGCCATGCCGAGATTCTGAGCGCCTATCGCCATGCGGTTGAGCAGCGTTACCGCTTCTTCAGTTACGGCGACGCCATGTTCCTCACCCGCCGCCAGCAACCCTGAGCGAACCGGCTTGAATTTTGCGGCAGTATGCCTATAGATTCGCTCATAAACCCTTCCAACGGAGTTTCGTCATGAAACGCATCTTTCTGTTTCTCGTCACCAACCTGGCGGTCGTGTTACTGCTGGGCATCGTCGCCCGGCTGCTCGGCGTGGACCGCTTCCTGCACCAGTCCGGCCTGAATCTTCCCAGCCTGTTGATCTTCGCCGCCATCTTCGGCATGGGTGGCTCGCTGATCTCGCTGCTGATGTCGAAATGGGTCGCCAAAATGTCGGTTGGCGCCCAGGTTATCGAGCAACCCAGGACGCAAACCGAACGCTGGCTGGTGGAAACCGTGCGCAAGCAGGCGCAGGCGGCGGGCATCGGGATGCCGGATGTCGCGCTCTACGACTCGCCGGAACCGAACGCCTTCGCCACCGGCGCCAATCGCAACGCAGCGCTGGTCGCAGTCAGCACCGGCCTGCTGCAACAAATGACGGAGGATGAGGTGGAGGCGGTGCTTGGTCACGAGATCAGCCACGTCGCCAATGGCGATATGGTGACGCTGAGCCTGATTCAGGGCGTACTCAACACCTTCGTGATCGTGCTGTCGCGGGTGGTTGGCTATCTGGTAGACCGGGCGCTGTCTTCCAATAACGAAAATCGCGGCCCCGGCGTCGGCTATATGCTGACCAGCTTTGTTATGGAGATGCTGTTCGGCGTCCTGGCCTCGCTGGTAGTGATGTGGTTCAGCCGTTACCGCGAGTTTCATGCCGACGCCGGTGGCGCTCGGCTGGCGGGTCGCGGCAAGATGATCGCAGCGCTGGAACGACTGCGGCAATTGCATGAACCCTCGCAACTGCCTTCGCAAATGGCGGCGTTCGGCATCAATGGCGGATTGGGCGAGGGCTTGCGCAAGCTGTTCATGACCCATCCGCCGCTGGAGGAACGGATCGCGGCGCTGCGGCGGCAGGCGTAATCCACGCTGAAACCGGTGGGCGACGCCATCCACCAAAATCAAGGCGTCAGCATCACCCGAACGATGCAGGCCAGGAATTGAAACAGGGAGCGGATTATCTTTTCCGCATGGGATAGTGCATCAACAGATAGCGTTCCTGGTTCCACAAAACTGCGAAGGGGATTTCGCTATCCGGCAGGTAGAGCGCGATTTCCCGATTCTGAATGCGCACAATCGAGCCACGGATCGGTATCTGTGGCTGGCGTCGAAACTTCAGTGTGCCTTGAATACAATCACCCAGCCTCAGCGAAGGTGATGGGGTGATAATGTAGCGCACGCCGTGCGTTGAGCAATCCACAACCTCATAATCGCACGAGCCAATTAGCAGGCGGGGACGTTCAGGATAGGGAAAATGGAGGCGATAGGATTCGCGTCTCTCCGATTTGGCGGAGGCTTCGGCGGAAGACGCGACTGAATTAGGGAGCATTAGGTCGGAGGGTGCGGGCATAGCCAAGACCTATAGGGCAATTTAACGATTTGGGTGTGAGTCTACTATCAAACCCAACGCGGAAACTACTGTGATTTCACAGCGCAGACAGCCTTCGCCCAGCAACGCCTCCACCGTCTCGCCGACGCACGCCTCATCGGCTCGCCGCAGGATTTCTCCGCCAGGATACTGGCGCACGATGGCATAACCACGATTCAGTGTAGCCAGTGGACTCAAGGCATGCAGATTTCGGCCCAGGCCCTGCAGCTGATGGGCAGCCAGGCGCAGGCGCAAGCGGATGGCCGCCTGTAGCTGCTGATCGAGCGCGGCGAGTCGCTGTTGTGCGCTGCGCAACCGGATCGCCGGCGTCTGAGCCTTCAGCCGCTCCGCCAATCCCGCCAGTCGCAGCCGTTCCCGATCCAGCCGGTTGCGTAGCGCCTGCCGCAGCCGCTGCTCCAGTTCATCGAGCCGCTGGATAGGGTCTTGCAGACGCGGTTGCAGCCGATTCAGCCGTCGCTCCAGTTCGTCGAGCTTCTGCCGCTGGCAGGCGAGTCGCCGCTGGAGTGCGCCTTGCAGCCGTTCGGCGTGCGATTCAACCCGGTGCTGCCATTCCAGCCGGTCGGGACTGGCCAATTCCGCCGCTGCGGTGGGAGTAGCCGCGCGCAGGTCGGCGGCGAAATCAGCGATGGTGACGTCGGTTTCATGACCGACGCCGGTTACCAGCGGGATGGCGCAGTCGAAAATGGCTCGCGCCACTATTTCCTCGTTGAACGCCCGCAAATCTTCCAGCGCGCCGCCGCCGCGCACCAGCAGCAATACGTCGCAGTCCCGGCGCTGAGACGCCAGCCGGATGGCACTGGCAATGCGTTCCGCCGCATCTTCGCCCTGCACCGGGACCGGATAGAGCAGCACCGGCAGGCAGGGACAGCGGCGGCGCAGCACGCTCAGCACGTCATGGAGGGCGGCGCCGCTGGCCGAAGTGATAACCCCGATCCGGTGCGGGAAACGGGGCAACCGCTGCTTGCATTCCGGCGCGAACAGTCCTTCCCGTTCCAGCCGCCGCCGCAGTTCATCGTAGGCCCGCCGCAGCGCGCCAGCGCCGGCCTCCTCCACGTACTCGACGATGATCTGAAAATCGCCGCGTGGTTCGTACAGACTGATCCGGCCCCGCACCAGCACCTGCTGACCGTTGCGCGGGCAGTCGCGGAACAAAAAAGCGCGGTTCTGGAACAGCGCACACCGTACCTGCGACCTGGCGTCCTTGAGTGAGAAATAGAGGTGGCCGGAAATGGGGCGGGACAGATTGGAAACCTCGCCTTCCACCCAAAGGGTCGGGAATTCGCCCTCCAGCAGTGCGCGCACCTCCTGGTTCAGGCGGGAAACGGTGTAGGGAGAGCGGTCGGGCAAAGTCACGGACATCGAATTACTCTGTAGTGAAAATATAGCGGGGATGTGATCGGAAAATGCGCAATCAGGCGCAATCGGCTTTGCCCGCGTTGCCCGTGTTGGCACCGCCGCAAAGGCTGGTGAAAACCAAACCCGCTGGATCATGGCAAGCCATTACGGATGTCGCAGGCGGATTAAGCGAGGCGTTCCGTGGGATTTCCGCTGGTGTGGCATCCACCGCCGAGACGGTCATTAACCCTGCAATCCACCCTGATCCCGTAATCTCCCCCGCGCTACGAACGGCGTTCATTGCCGATCCTGCCAATCAAGGGTTAACCTACGGGCCTACCCAGCGCATTCGCTGCACGACACCCCCTCTTTCCTCCGCAAAGGTCATGACATGGCAAAGAATATTCCCATCAACGAACGTATCATCTTCGCATTGGATGTGGATTCCAAAGACGAAGCGGAGCGTTGGCTGGATCGCTTAGGCGACCGTGTGAATTTCTATAAAGTCGGTCTGCAACTCTTTTTGGCCGGCGGATTTCCCGTGATCGAAATGATTCTGGCTCGAAACCACAAGGCCATGGTGGATCTGAAGTTCTTCGATATCCCGGAAACCGTGGGATTGGCGGTTAGGGAGCTAAAAAGCCGTGGAGCCACCTTTATCACCGTCCACGGGAACGATCCAATCCTGCGTGCGGCTGTGCAGGAACGAAACGGATCCAAGATTTTGGCCGTGACCGTACTGACCAGCTTCGACGAATCCGATATGCGAGCGATGGGGTTGACTCAAAGCATTGAAGAACTGGTTTACCATCGGGCGAAAAAGGCGATAGATCTGGGCTGCGATGGCGTGATTTCATCGGCGCTGGAAGTATCTCGCGTTCGTGACGGACTTGGCGATAAATTTTTGATTGTTACCCCTGGAATACGCCCTGGCACGAATGATGTCATCAAGGACGATGACCAAAAACGCATCGCTTCCGCCAACCTGGCCATCAAAAATGGCGCAGATTACGTGGTTGTTGGACGCCCCATCCGCAACGCGAAAGACCCCGTTGCCGTCGTTAAGGCGATGCAGGAAGAGATTACCGCCGCGTTATAAGGGCGTTTGCGCCATGGACGGAGGATACTTCCTTGATGCCTTTCCGTAGACGTCCGACCGCGCTGGCGGCCATCCTCCATTTCCTCCTGATCGAGGCTCTTCAGCGCGGCATGTCCGTATCGGTAAACAGGCGCCCGCAGCTCTCCTGCTGGAGCCAATCCGCCCACCAGCCCGCTACCCACTTCAGGAAGTCATCGGCGGCGCGATCCCGCAGCTCCGAAATCTAATCTGCTGCAAACCCTTGGAGCCCGAAATCACGTCCAGCGTCCCATCGGCATCCAGCTTCAGCGCCGCTTCATGCAGCAACAGGTTCATCGGCTCATCCACCAATCGCGACAGTCGTGCCTTGATCCAACTGGCGGTGGCGATACTGTTCTCCACCACCTCATTCCCATAGGCTCAACGATCCAGTTTGTACAGCACGGCCCGGTTGGCGGTTTCCAGCCGGTCACCGAAGTGTTGCCAAGCGTCGAAGCCCTGTTTCAGCGCCTCGAAAAACCCGACGATCTCCGCTGGGGAATCGAGTCCGAAACGATTCCACGCCCACCTGACGCGATCCAGCCAAAATCCCAGTCCGCCCGCTTGTCGGGCGTGGAGCGCAAGGTAAAAGCGTTCCTGCGGTCGAGCGCCAGGAATTAATGGCGAAGACGCTCTGGAAGACCCGTACCACGAGACTTGATGCCCAGTCTCAAGCGCAAGCGCAAGCGCAAGCGCAAGAGACCGTCCCCCCTCTTACGGCCGAACCGCTTGGCCGGAATCTTCCAGCGCTGGAGCCTACTTTAGCACCAACGCCGGTCGTCGAACCCGCCGTTCAACGACCCGGCGCTGATCCGGCGCGGCCAGCCGTTGGAGCCGTGCCCGAAGGGATAGACGAAAAAGCCCCCGCTGGACTATATGAGAGTCAACAGCCAAAGCCGGAAGACCTGCTCAACCTTAATGCGGAGGCTAAAAATAGTGTACCACCCGCCATAGAGGAATCCACCGCCGCAGAGAAAGCGCCCGGAGCCGCCGCGAGCGGCGTAAAAGGCGCGGCTCCAGAAACCGCCGATCTCGTCGCGGGGCGTTCGGTTCAGTATGCTAAGGTGTCCCTGCTCCCTCCGAGGCTCAGCCTGCCGGAATGTCGGCGGAGCGGGTCCAGGCCATTGCGGATGAGTTTTTGCGGGGGCTGAATGTTTCGGAAAAAACCAATCTCAACGTCTGAGTCCGGCCCGCGTTGCGCGACTTTTTTGATCCCGGCATCGACCCTGCAACGCTTCCTCGAGTCTCCGGCTTCTTCCTGCCCGCCATCGCCGGATCCGACCGCGCCACCCGAGAAGGACGAAACACCGTTGGATTTGTGGCTCACGCCTTCCCAGCGGAAGCTGCTGGGGGTCGAACACCGTCAGCGACCCGTTGACGCTGGAGGCGATCAGCGCCTTGACCGCGCCTTACAGTGCCTTGCTGCGATGTTCGGAAAACCAGAATGCGAACCGGCGCAGGATGTTGAGCAATTGTTCGATGTGTTCTTCACGCAAGTGGCTTTTCACTTCCACCACATAGGCGGCATTGATATCGCCATTGGCATAGGCCAGCACGTCGATTTCCAGATGTTGACCGTTTTTGGCGATGCACACGCTGGGACTGACGATCTCGACCCCGAAGCGCTACTGAAGAATCTTTTGCATTGAGGGCAGCGCCAGTCCTTCGGTGAAGCTGCCAAATTTGTTGCCCAGTCCACCGATCTGCTTGCCCAGTTCCCGAATCTGGCGGTCGGTTTCCTGAAACTTGCGGTCGGTTTCCTGAAGGAAGATTTGCAGAGCGGCCAAGTCATCAATGGACGGCTGGCCGTTCAAAATCCCTTCGCCGCTGAATAGTCCAAGACACCCGTTGACCGGCGACATGACTGTTACTCCCGTCGCTCGAATACGAATCCCACCCCGTAAATCGAGCGGATGATCTCATGCTCCGGCAGCGCCCGCGCCAACTTTTTACGCAGGTTTTTCATGTGGCTATCCACCGCCCGCTCGCTGACATCGAGATTGTCTTCGTAGAGCGCATCGAGCAATTGACTGCGTGAAAAAACCCGCCCGGGTCTGGCGACCAACGTCTGCAACAACTTGAATTCCTTGGGCGTCAGCGCCAGACGCCGCCCCTTGATTTTCGCCTGCCAGTCCTCCGCGTCGATCTCGATCCAGGGAGGGAGCGCGGAGGCTCTCTCTTCAACCAGGGTGCGGCGCGGCGAGCGGCGCAACACGGCTTTTACCCGCGCCACCACCTCGCGCGGCGAATAAGGTTTGCAAATGTAGTCATCCGCGCCCAACTCCAGACCGATCAGCCGGTCGATCTCTTCGACCCGGGCGGTGACCATGACGACCGGCAGATCGGAGACCCTGCGTACTTCGCGCAGAATGCTCAGGCCGTCGAGACCCGGCAACATCAGATCGAGCAGCAACAGGTCCGGCGGCGTCCGCTGGATGCGCGCCAGCGCCTCGGCGCCGTTGCCCTCGACCGAAGCGTCAAAGCCATCTCGCGCCAGATAGTCAACCAGCACTTGCGCTAAATCCGGTTCATCCTCGACCAGCAGAATTTTGGTTGTCTCCATCTCGGCGTTCCCGTGGCAGAGTGATGCGGATGCAAAGACCGCCCAGCGCCGACGTGCTGGCGGCGATGGTTCCGCCGTGGCCCTGAACGATGGTTTTGCAGATGGCCAGACCGAGGCCGGAACCGCCGTATAGACGGCTGCGCGAAGGCTCGGCGCGGAAGAATCGGTCGAACAAGCGCGGCATGGCCTGCTCCGGGGGCGCGGGGGGCGTGTCGTCGAATTGCAGGCGCAGGTTCCCGGCCTGAACGGTTGCCGCGATTTTAAGACGACCGCCGGGATGAGTGTAGCGCAGGGTATTTTCCAGTAGGTTGGCGAATACCTGGTGCAGGCGCTCGGCGTCGCCATGAATGCGCCAGCCCGGATCGGGCTGCGGCAGGGCGGACGTATCGAGCGCAAGGTCGGCTACGGCAAGACGCGGGTGAAATTCCTCCAGTGTTTCACGCAATACCGCCAGCGGCTTTATTGATGCAAGCTCCAGACTGGTTTGCCCGTCGTCTCTGTCTAGGGTCTGGCGCAGATCGTCGACCAGCTTGCTCATCTGCAGCACGTGCCTGAGCAAACGGACGAGGGTTTTTTCGTCGGCGGTTCGGACGCCGTCCTGTAGCGCCTCGATCTCGGCGCGCAGCACGGCAATCGGGGTGCGCAATTCGTGGGAACTGTCGGATATCCACTGCCGCCGGAACTCCTCGGTGCGGGCCAGCATTTCGGCCATGGCGTTGAAGTCGCTGGCCAGTTCGCCCAGCTCATCGTTCTGGCGCACGGGTATGCGCACGGAGAAACGGCCTTCGGCGATCTGCCGCGCGCCCATCGCCAGCGCCTTGATCGGTCTTAGCAAGTGGTGCGCCAACAGCCAGGCGGCGACCAGCGACAGCAGCAGCGCGGCGAGGCCGGACAGCCACAGATTGCGCATCTGGGTGGCCAGAAAGGCGGCATCGCGCGCTTCTTCGGTCCCGGCTGCTTGCAGCGTCAGCGAGCCGACAACCAGGCCCTGGAAGTGGATGGGCCGGTTGGCCGCAAGTCCTTCCGGTCGAGGGTTGCCCGCCAGCACCTGACCTGAAGCGTCGCGTATCGAAAGCAGGGGATAGAGGCTCAGCAAGTCGGCGGGCCAACCGCCCGCATCCGTGGGCGAGCCGGGCGGTGGCGGGCGACCCTCGAATCCGGGCGGTGGCGGGTCGCCAGCACCCGGATTGGCCCCTCTCGGCGGTCGTGGCGGACGGACGTCCGCACGGGCTGTCCGCGCAACGATGCGATCCCAGGGTTCCCTGCCGCCCCGCAGAAAATCCCAGTTACCGTTTTGCGCATAGGCGTCCTCAATGTTTTTGACCAGCCAGTCGAGTCGGCCAATTTCCGCTTCCACCACGTAGCGGCTGAAACCCTGTCCGAGGTTCCACCGAGTCAGGCCAAGGAGTAGGGCCGCCATGGCCGCCGCCAGTGCGAAAGTGGTGAAAAAGACTTTGCCCTGGATGGTAAACCGGAGCATGGGAAGCAGGTTCGTTGCGGGTGATCGGGTGAAGTTGCGTCCGCCTGGAGATCGTCTGCGCGATCGAGCGCCGCCCCGTTATCGTGGAGCGACGCGCCGGGCGGAAGAGGGATTTGCGGCGGCTAACGGTTTGGAGGAGCGCCCGGCGGTTGATTGGGCCGCGCCACCAAACCTTGCGGGGAGTCCTCGCAAGTGGCGGCAACCTTGCCTTCCGGCGTCGTATGCTGAACCGCATCGCCAGTCTTCTTGCCTTTGCAATCCGCATAAGCTTGCGGCGGCGGCCCGCGACCGTCCTGAAGCTCTGGCCGGGATTGCGGTGGTTGCGCCCGATCCTGCGCCAGCGCGGCCCCCGCGCACAAGCTCAGGATTAGCGGAAGGATCGTGATTCTCGCTTTCACTCGCTCATCTCCTGTTAAAGTCGGCTCTCTCCCCCGACCCCTCGCCCGCCCGCGGGCGAGGGGAGTGAAGGGTTATGGTTCGAAGAACAGGTAGTCGGTGTTGTCAACATACGGCGCGATCAGGCTCATGTCCTTGATCACCTCTGAATAGAGGAAAAACGTGGTGGCGACGGTATAGTCGAAGGGGGTTCCATCCGCATAGGTTCCTGACAGGATGGATTGGCGGAGAGCGGCGAGCTTGGCCTTTTGAGCGCTGGTCAACGTTTTGTAGACCTGGGCAAAGACGGTGGCGTAGGCATGGTTGTTCTCGCCGTCCAGATCGCCATAGACGCTCGATAATTTGAGTACCTGGGCCTTGATGGCGTCCGTTGCGCCCGTTGTCGTCAGCAGACCGCGCAGCAGCGTGGCGATTTCCGTCCGCGCCTTGACGATGTTGGCGGTGGGGGAGGCATAGAGATTGTTTCTCTGCTTGTCCACCAGGCTTGACATCAAGGCCGCCTGAGTCGGCGTGACGTAGCCCTTCGCGCTGTCACTGAGGGCGGCCCCCGCCGTGGCGGTGAGCTGCTCATTGATGCCGTATCCCTCATGGCCGATGGCGGGGGCATCCTTGATGTAGAACCCGCCGTAATAAGTACCATGGCGCTCGGGACAGAAATAGACATCCGCCTCCACCGATCCGGCATACCAGCTAAACAGATCGCTGGCATACGTCATCACGGCCACCGCCGTGCCTTGGGGCAGCCCCTGCATCTTGCTCCTGATCTGGTCACTGGTCACGTTGGGCCAAGACTTCCAGCCTTTGCCCTTCATCGCGGCCAGGTACGCCTTCTGGTTGGCATCCATCGACTTGATGAGATTGGCGTAGAGCAGGGCGCGGTCAAAGCTGATCTGGCCGTCCAGCAGATAGAGTTCCCGCGAGGCTTTTTTCACGGCGTTGAGATTCAGACCGGTGGAACCCACCGGAATGTCGCCGTCGATGAGGCGACGGAACGCTTTCATCAACGGGAAGCGCTTGTAGCCATAGAGGTTGATCTGGGCGATCTGCGCGGTGGCCAGCGTCTTCAGTTGAGCGAACTGGCTGTCGTTCAGGATGTAAATGACGTTGTTGGCGACCCGCGTCAGAAAACTGGTGTTGTGACCCATGTTGTCGGGGTCGTTGTCGCGCAAGTACTGGAAGCCGGTATAGTCGGCCACCTTGCCCGGCGGGAAGAAGGATTGAGCTTCCAGATTCCCGGTCAGCAGGGCGAGGCCGGAAAAGGCCAGGGTGGTGCGCTGCGCCCCATCGGAAAGGGTCTGGGCCATGTTAAAGGCGGTTGGACCCGCCGGACCCGCCGGCTTCACCACCACGGTGCGGTTCGCGGTGGTCGAACCCACTTTGTTGCTGGCCGTGAGAGTGACCGTAAACGTGCCTGCCGTCGAGTAGGCGTGACTTGGGTTTTGGAGCGCGCTCGTCGCGCCATCTCCGAAGTTCCAGGACCAGGCCGTGGGTTGTCCGGCAGAGGTATCCTTGTAGACAACCGGCTGGGCGATCACCGGCGCATCAGGGACGAAGGTAAACGCCGCCGTGGGCATGATGGTCGGCGGAGGGGGCGGCGGCGGCGCGGTAGCCCCCCAGGCCTGGAACGTGAAGGTTCCAAACAGGATAAGTAACAGCCACGCAAATTTTTTACCTGACATGACAGTTCACTCCTCTGCACTATTTGCGATTTTGCGAGGCTGAGTCTGAAGGAGAATTTTGCGGTTACGATGGAGAAATCCGGGAGAAATCGAGGAGAAATGCGCGGGGATTCCAGCGCAAATACAGCATTGAAATGGCGGCCTTGACCGCCGCCATTTTGTGGCGGCGCGTTAATTGCCCAGGCGCAGCTACAGCGAATACGTAAAAATCGCAGCCAACTCCTTGACCGTGGCGCTGATCAGGGCGATGACCGGCGCAGGATGGAGTCCCAAAATCACCAGCCCCGCCGCCAGCGGAAGCGCCGCAACCCATTCATGCGGCTGCACGTCGTGGAGTTCGCTCATGGCCGGGCGCATCGGGCCGGTAAACAACTGCCCCATGATCCGGATGGCATAAGCCGCGCTAATCAAGACGCCAAAGCTGGCCAACAGCATCAGCCAGCCCCAGCGCTCAAAGCCGCCGATCAGGATGTGCAGCTCAGCCATGAATCCACCCAGTCCCGGCAACCCCATCGCCGCCAGCAGCGCCACGGTCATCAGCAGGGAAAAGCCGGGCGTCACTCGCGCCAATGCCCCGTAATCCGCCATCTGGCGGGTGTGGGTGCGCTCATACAGCAGGCCGATGATCAGAAACAGCGCGCCCGCGACCAAGCCATGCGCCGCCATTTGCAGCGTCGCGCCCATTAGCCCAATCTCGTTCAGGGCCGAAATCCCCAGCAGCACCATGCCCATGTGGCTCACCGAGGAATAGGCGATCATCGCCTTCAAATCGCTCTGCCGCCACGCCAGCAACCCCCCGTAGAGGATGCTGACCAGCGCGATTCCGACCAGTAGCGGTTGTAACGCCAGAGTCCCTTGCGGCAGCATCGCCACCACCCGCAGCAGGCCATAAGCCCCCATTTTGAGCAGCACCCCGGAGAGCAGGATGCTGATCGGGCTGGGGGCTTCGACATGAGCAAGCGGCAGCCAGCCATGCAACGGAAAAATGGGAATCTTTACGCCAAAGCCCACCAGAAAAGCCAGCAGCAGCCACATCTGTTCGGTGCGGGGCAGACCCGCCGCCGCTTGTGAAATAGCAGCCATGGCGAACGATTGAGTCGGGGTGAGCCGATAGACCATGATGATCCCGATCAGAATGAAGATCGCCCCGCTCATGGTGTACAGCACGAAATTGAGACTGGCCACATGCCGTTTTTCGCCGCCCCACAGGTCGATCAGGAAAAACAGCGGGATCAGCGTCAACTCCCAGAACATGAAGAACAGCGACCAGTCCTGAGCCATGAATACGCCCAGCATGGCGAATTCCAGAACCAGCAGCCAGGCGTAGTAACCCTTGACCCGGGTCTTCACCGAGTCCGAGGCCAGCAGCGCTACGACCACCAGCAGAGTCGCCAGCAGCACCATCGCCAGGGAAATCCCATCCAGCCCCAGCGCATAGGAAACCCCGATGCTGGAACTCCAGACGACCTGTTCTACGAACTGCACCGCTGCTGTCGTTCGATCAAACTGGGCGAGCAGACCCCATGATAGAACCAGGGCCAGACCGGCATGGAACAGCGCCAGGCCACGAATGACCCGGTGCTGAGCCGTTGGCAGCAGGGCGACGAGTACCGCGCCAAAAAAAGGAACCCACAGGATAAAGCTGAGCATATGCATGTCCGCTAGTCCGTTATCGGACGGTCGCAATATTGAATCGCAATCTGATCCATCTCCATACCCTCCCCGGACGTTGTATTTTTATAGTCGCGGGCATTATATCTTGATAACCCCCAACCCTTCTTCCCGGAGATGCCCGATGCAGTGCGCGATCTACAAAAGCCGCAGAAAACAGGACACTTATCTCTACCTGGCGACCAAGGATGATTTTTCCCACATCCCCGATCCTCTGCTCAAGCTCATCGGCGAGCCGATTCACGTCATGGATCTGGATTTGCGCCCGGAACGCAAGCTGGCGCGGGAAGATGTAGCAGAGGTGTTGCGGAACCTGCGGGAACGCGGCTGGCATCTGCAAATGCCGCGGCAGGATGATCCGCTGGCGATTCGGCATTAGCCGCCGATTCGCTTCAGTCACGCCGTTTTACCACCCTTCTGCCCTGGGAATGCCGCAATGTTCTCCGAACGTGTTGATCGCCTGACCAGCTCCCTGATTCGGGAACTGCTCGCCCTGACCCAAAAGCCCGACATTATCTCCTTCGCTGGCGGTCTGCCGGCCCGCGAGGCGATGCCGCCGCTCAATCTGGCCGCTGCGCCGCCCGATCTGAGCCAGTACGGCGCCACCGACGGCGAGCCGGGATTGCGTGCGGCCATCGCCGCCCAACTGCGCGAACTTGGTCTGCGCTGCCGACCGGAACAGGTGCTGGTCACTACCGGTTCACAACAGGGCATAGACCTGGTTTCCAAACTCTACATCGATCCCGGCACGCCGGTCGCGGTGGAAGCGCCGAGCTATCTGGCGGCGCTGCAATCGTTCCGCTTGTTCGGGGCCCGGTTTGAAGAATTGCCGCTGACGGCGCACGGCATCGACCCGGAGCAGTTGCGGCTGATGATTCACCGCCACCGGCCAGCGTTTGTTTACCTCATCCCAACCTTTCAGAATCCTGCCGGGGTCTGCTACGACGAGGCCAGCCGGGCGGCGGTCGCAGCGGCGCTGCGCGAAACCGGCACGCCATTGCTGGAGGATGAACCGTATCGGGAACTGGCGTATGAACCGGTGGATCGCGGCCCCTTGTGCGCCCGGCTGGGCGAGGGCGATACCTGGATGTACATGGGCACCTTTTCCAAAACCGGCATCCCCGGCCTGCGGATCGGCTATGTCGCCGCTTCCGAAAATGTCCATCCGTACCTGGTGCGGCTCAAGCAGTCCACCGATCTGCACACCAACCGCATCGGCCAGTGGTGGTGCGCCCGGTTTGTGAATTCGCCCGACTATTCCGCGCATCTGGAACGGCTGCGGGTGTTCTATCGGGAGCGGCGCGACGCCATGCAGGCGGCGCTGACCCGGCATTTGAGCGAGCTGGCGGAGTGGACAATGCCCAACGGCGGGCTGTTTTTCTGGGTGCGGCTGAAGGGCGGCGGTGATACCCGCTCTCTGCTGGCGCGGGCGCTGGAACGCAAGGTCGCGTTCATGCCGGGTGAAGCGTTTTTCGCCAATCCCGGCGCGCAGCACGGCGCGTTCATGCGCCTCAATTTCAGCCACGCCACGCCGGAGCAACTGGATCGCGGCTTGGCGGTGCTGGCGGAGGTGATCCGGGAACAGCAGGGCATCCCGAAAATGGAAACCGGAGCGGGAGTGGTGGAGATTTAGCCTGAGCCGCAATGCTGCAGCGGTGGGCGCCGGTCTTCCCGGATTTCTTGGAGCCGACAGGTTACGTGCAAGTTGCCCGCTTCCTATCGGGAACACGGTTCCAACCTGTTCCACGCCTCGGGTTTTCGCCAGGCGCGCACCCAGCCAGGAACCTCCGCCGCTGGCATCGGTCGGGCAATGGCGTAACCTTGCGCGTGATCGCAGCCGATCTGGAGCAGCAGGCTCCCATGCTCTATGGATTCAACCCCCTCGGCGATGACGCTGAGCTTGAACGCGGCAGCAAGGCCGATAACGCCGCGCACGATGGACAGGTCATCCGGGTTAGTCAGCATATTGCGGATAAAGCTCTGATCAATCTTGAGGATCTGAGCAGGTAGATGCTTCAGATAGGTCAGGGAACAATAGCCGGTGCCGAAATCATCCAGCGCAAACCGGACTCCAAGCTGTCGGCAATCCGCGATGATGCGCGAAAAGCGCTCGATCTCGTCCAAGGCGGTGGTTTCGAGGATTTCCAGCTCCAGCCATTCCGTCCGGATGCCGGGGTAATCGGCCAACAGGGATTGAACGTGCGCTGCGAAATCCGGCTGTTGCAGATGACGCGCCGACACATTCACGCTCACGGGTAACGTGAAACCTTCGGCGGCCCATACCGCCATTTGCTTAATTGCGGTTCCCAGCACCCAGTTCCCAAGCGTCTCGGCGAACTCGGAGGTTTCCACCACCGCCATGAAGACGCCGGGAGCCAGAAGGCCCTGTTCGGGATGCCGCCAGCGAATCAGCACTTCGGCGCCGAACACTGTCCCCTGACGCATATTCACCTTGGGCTGGTAATAGAGACAGAATTCTCCGGCGTCCAGACCTTGCCGAACACGTTCCAGCAACTCCCGATGCGTCTGCGCGCGCCGGTCATATTCCGAATCGAACAGATGGTAACGATTGCGCCCCCCCTGCTTGGCCGAATACATGGCCTGATCGGCATGCCGAATGAGGGCATCTGCATCGGCGCCATCGTTGGGAAAGAACGTGGCTCCGACACTGGCCGAGACCGTCACTGTCGCCGCGCCCACTACGAACGGCGCCGACAACGCCTCCAGAATTCGCTGCAACGCCCGCTCNNGTCAAGGTAGCAGGTCGCCAGGATCCGCTGCTCGCGCTGCGCCTTGGACAAGGCCAGCTGGAGTCGATCCGCCAGCAGGGCGCGATTGGGGAGTCGGGTCAGCGGATCGTAGTAGGCCATTTGCTCGAGCCGCTGCTGGCTTTCCTTGAGAATCGATATATCGGCAAACAGGCCCACATAGTAGGTAATGGCGCTTTCAGCGTTATACACAGCCGAAATCGAAATGATTTCCGGATAGATCTGCCCGTTTTTTCGCCGGTTCCAAATCTCGCCATGCCAATAGCCCTTTTCGGCGATGGCTCGCCACAGACCGGCATAAAACGCGGCATCGTGATGGCCGGATTTCAGTATTCTCGGGTTGCGCCCGATCACCTCCTCGTGCGAATAACCGGTGATTTCCGCAAAGGTCTTGTTTACATCAATGATCGTCCCGGCCGCATCGGTGATCACAATGCCTTCATGGGCATGTTCGAAGACGCTGGCCGCCAGGCGCAAGCGTTCCTGGGCGCGCTTGAGTTCGGACAAATCGACATCCAGGCAGTAAAACTCCACTTCGCTATCCAGGGTCGGAATCACCGCATGGCTTGATAGCACCGTCACCAGCGAGCCATCCTTGCGCATGAGCTGCAACTCTTCTGCGGGACGCGGCTTTCGGCTGGCGATCATGCTCTGTATGGCATCGAACGTCCGCCCGCGCATTTTCGGCGGGATGATCAGTTCCAGCAGGCCATGCCCGATGGCCTCGCTGGCGGCATAGCCGTACAGGTTCTCGCTCGCCTTGTTCCAATACTGGACGATCCCGTCGGCTCCATACCCCTGAATGGCGACGCTGGGCACTTCTTCAAACAGGCTGCGAAAACGACTTTCGCTCCGTTGCAGCGCCTCCTCGGCTCTCTTCCTCTCCGTAATGTCCTGCAAACCCTCGATGGCGGCGACGATGTTGCCCTGGCTATCGCGGATCGGGGCGGCGGTGAAAAACAGCCATTTCCCCAGCGTCGAGAAATAACCCTCCACTTCATAACCGCACCCGGAGAGTCGCCGACCCCGGACATCCGCTCCATAATATCGGTCAACTTCCTCAAGGCCGGCGCCGTTCAGCGCCAAATCCGCCAAACAGGGGCGCGGCGCATCATAAAACGGTCGCCAATGATCGCTCGTGCCAATCATCCGTTCGGCGGATACTCCCGTCATCACTTCGCAAGCGCGATTCCAATGGGTAAGCCGATGATCGCTGTCAATAACAAACAACGGGATTGGGCTGCCGTCCAGAATGCTCCGCAGGCGCGTCTCGCTCTCCATCAGCGCCCGTTCCGCCTCTTTGCGCTGGGTGCAATTAATGGCTGTAATCACGACGCCTTCAAACTTCCCCAGGAGGTTACGGAAGAGTTCCGCGCCCACGCGAAATACGCCCGCCACACGGCCATCCTGACCCAGCAGTTCGTGTTCTTCGATATGGCTTCCTCTGTTGGCGATGGCCTCAACCCAGATCGAGGCCGACACCTCTCGCCGCGACGGTAATGCCTGTGCGTACCCGGCCAGTGTCTGCGGTGGCAATAACGAATCTACTGCGATTCCCAGGAGTGCATCCGGTTTGTAACTCAACTCCCGATGGGCCGCTGCATTAGCCTGTACGATCATTCCGTCCGGGTCGGTGACAATCAGCGCGTCCTGCATGCTCGCCAGCACCTGCCGCACGAACTCTGACAGCTTCTGCTCGCGTTTCACCGCCTTATCGAGGCGATCCCGCTCCGCCTTAACTCCTTCAATGATCTGATCCATGCGCTGAGTCAGAGAAAGAAGCGCGTTATCCCGATTTGCCACTACCCGGCGCAAGGTTTCAATTTCCTCCAGGAGCTGCTCTCTGGAAGCACATGTCTGGGTTTGTTCCGGCAGGATCGAAACGGAATTATTCATACGCCGTCCCTTATCTGACTCTGAAGCAGGCCGGCGATTTTCGCCATCGCCAGGAAAATCGCACACGCTGGAGAAAACCCGATTTTGAAAATCCCGGCAGTGGCTATCGCCATCGCCACCACACGGACCGGTGGAAGAAAACCTCATTCAGCTTGGACCGGGTGCAACACAAACCGGACTCTGGCGCAGTTCCCCGGCAATGCGTAGCCTAACACCGTCGTCTCCGTAAAGGAGTTGTTCAGATAGAACACATACGACGGCCTGATCATCCCTGTTTGAAAAAGTCCATCAGCCGCTGAAATTCGAAAGTCTGATCGTTGCTGGATTGGCTGGCTTCATCGCGCCCGGCCCAGTATCAATCCATAGTGGATCGGCAATCCCGTAAACTGAATGCAGATGCAGACGGCGCGGTGATGTCCCGCATGGCGTAATAAAACCGGCGGCTCGCTCCTCAATCTCCGAACTGCGGCGGACGCTTCCGCATCGCTGCGGTGATGGCTTCGCGGGTGTCATCGGACAGCAACAGCGCGGCATTCCAGGTGGCGACGTACTCCAAACCGTCCGTTACGCTATGATCGCGTCCGTAGTTCAACACCTGCTTGATGCCGCGTACCGTCAACGGCGATTTGGCGGCGATGCTGGCGGCGATGGCTTGCACTCCATCGCGCAATTGCGCGGCATCGGCGAACACCCGGTTCACCAGCCCCATCGCCTGTGCTTCAGCAGCATCAAACTGGCGGGCGGTGAACGCCAGTTCGCGCACCTGGCCCTCGCCGATCAGATAGGGCAGGCGTTGCAGGCTGCCGACATCGGCAACGATGGCTAAATCCACCTCCTTCAGTGAGAACGCGGCATCAGCGGCGGCATAGCGCATGTCGCAGGCAGCGATCAGGTCCAGCCCGCCGCCGATGCACAACCCGTGAATAGCGGCCAGGACCGGCTTGCGGCAACGTTCCAGTGCGGTGAACGCAGCCTGCAACTCAATGATGGTCCGCCGCAACTGTTCCTCCTTGCGGCCCGGTCCCAGCAGCTCGACCGCGCCCAGCACCGCGCTCATCAACTCAAAATCAATCCCGGCGCAGAAATGCCGGCCCGCGCCGCTTAATATCGCTACCCGCACTTGGGGCGCGTCATCCACCCAGCGAAACGCTGCGCCGATCTCGCGCCACAGCACCCCATTCAGGGCGTTAGTCTTGTCGGGGCGATTGAGTTCGATCCGGGCGATATGATCGGCCAGCGTGAGGTTCAGACAGTCGAATTCCGGCATGACAGATCTCCAAAAGCACAAACCAGGCTCAGGATACCGTTCGTCATCCTGCTGATCATGCCAAAAGTGGTTAATACACTGAGCGGTACTACACTATGAAGCTGCTTTCGCAACCGCTTCCATGCAGAATTTTCGACACCAGGACTTTCGCCAGCCTCGGGACCGGCTTTGCCGAACCTATCCTGGACTGCTCGACCATTCGACCGGCTCACGGCTCGCAGCTCAGGGCAACCCGATGAGAGCGAAAATCCGGGTACAAAATGCCGTGCTGACCGAACAGGACAGCGAATTGCCACAATTGATGGGTTTTTTCAAACTGGGCGATATGGGATTATCGCGCCGCACGGACGCTTGACCACCGACGCCGTGTGCGCCCTGCCGTCCCCACTGCTAATGGAGATTCTAAATCATGGGTAATGATGTCGCCGAATCGGATCATCAGGTTTTGATTCTGACCGAAAAAGACCTGCTGGATATGTCCGATGAAGACTATATGAATCCGGCTCAGATCAATTTTTTCCGCCAGCGGCTGAACGTCATGAAACGCGAGTTGATGGAAAACGCCGAAGTCACCGGCGCACACTTGCGCGCCACGGAAGTAGCCGCCGATCCGGTGGATCGCGCCACGCTTGAAGAAGAACACGCGCTTGAACTGCGCGTGCGCGACCGGGAACGCAAACTGCTGAAAAAGATCGAGTCTACCTTGCGCCGGCTTGACGATGGCTCGTATGGCTATTGCGAAGAAACCGGCGAACCGATTGGTCTCAAACGATTGCTGGCGCGTCCGACCGCAACCTTGTCGCTGGAAGCCCAGGAACGCCGGGAAAATCTGCAACGGGTGCAGCGGGACTGAGGTCGAGAGGGTTGCCCACCATGCGGGATTACCTGATCGCGCCTTCGATTCTTTCCGCCGATTTCGCCCGGCTCGGCGCGGAAGTGGACGCCGTGCTGGCGGCGGGCGCCGATCTGGTCCATTTCGATGTGATGGACAATCACTATGTCCCCAACCTGACCGTCGGGCCGCTGGTCTGCGCGGCGTTGCGCAAGCACGGCGTCACCGCGCCCATTGACGCGCACCTGATGGTCAAGCCGGTGGACCGGATTATTCCCGATTTCGCCGCTGCGGGCGCCACCTATATCACCTTTCACCCGGAAGCCAGCGAGCATATCGACCGCAGCCTGCAACTCATCCGCGATTGCGGTTGCCAATCCGGGCTGGTGTTCAACCCGGCCACTCCGCTGGATTGCCTGCGCTACGTCTTGGACAAGGTGGATATGGTGTTGCTGATGTCGGTCAATCCCGGTTTTGGCGGCCAGAGCTTCATCAACGGCACGCTCAACAAGCTGCGGGAGGTGCGTCGGCTGATTGACGACAGCGGCTATCCGATCCGGCTGGAAGTGGACGGTGGGGTCAAACTCGATAACATCCGCCGCATTGCCGAGGCCGGCGCCGACACCTTCGTGGCCGGTTCGGCCATCTTCAACACCCCCGACTACCGGGCTACGATTGCGGCGATGCGCGCCGAACTGGCTCAGGCGAATGGCTAACTTATGTTTGAACATGTAACGGCGATCTTTTTCGATCTGGATGGCACCTTGGTAGACAGCGTCCCCGACCTGACCGCCGCTGTGAATATCATGCTGCGGCAACTGGACCTGCCGCCGCGCGCAGAGGCTCAGGTGCGAAACTGGGTCGGCAACGGCATGGATAATCTGATTCGCCGCGCTTTGACCAACGACATGGCCGGGCAGGCGGAACCGGAACTGTTCATCCGCGCCAAGCCGCTGTACAAGGCCGCCTATGCCGAAAACGTCAGTGTCCACAGCGACCTTTATCCCGGTGTCCACGCCGGATTGTCCGCGCTGCACGCCACCGGCTGGCGCATGGCGTGCGTCACCAACAAGCCGGTCGAATTCGCGCTGCCGCTACTGGATCAGATGGGTATTGGCTGCTTTTTCACCACGGTGATCGGCGGCGAATGCATTGCCCATCCCAAGCCGGCCCCCGATGCGCTGCTGCTCAGCGCCGAACGGCTGGGCATTCCGATCCGCCATGGCCTGATGGTGGGCGACTCGCTTAACGATGTGGGCGCCGCCCGCAACGCCGGCTGTCCGGTGGTATGCGTGCCTTACGGCTACAACCACGGCCAGGATATTCGCGCCGCCCAGCCGGATGCCGTGATCGCCTCGATTGCCGATCTGCCCGCCCTGCTCGGCAAGGCTGCCTGATGGATGTGAAACTGTCCCCGGATTTTCGATGGCGTCGTTAGCCTGACGTAGTTCCGATCCGCGCCGTTTCCCGTTTCCGTTGCTCAAGGCTTTTGCTCTCTCTATGAATCCGAACGATTTTCAACATCTGGTTGATCAGGGTTTCAACCGCATTCCGGTCGCCCGCGAAGTGCTGGCCGATCTCGATACTCCGCTCAGCACCTACCTGAAACTGGCCGACGCGCCCTACAGCTATTTGCTGGAATCGGTGCAGGGCGGCGAAAAATGGGGCCGCTACTCCATCATCGGCCTGCCCTGCCGCAAGATCATCCGGGTGCGCGGTCATCGCATTACGGTTGAACACGCCGGCGAAATTGTGGAGGCGCTGGATTGTCCGGATCCGCTGGCCTGGATTCAGGAGTTCCAAAGCCGTTATCGAGTGCCGACCACCGGCGAAGGCTTGCCGCGTTTCATCGGCGGGCTGGTCGGCTATTTCGGCTATGACACGATCCGCTATATCGAACCCCGCTTGGCGCAGTGCCCGAATCCCGATCCGCTGGACAATCCAGACATCCTGCTGCTGGTGTCCGAAGATGTGGTGGTGTTCGATAATCTGGCCGGGCGGCTCTATCTGATTACGCTGGTGGACCCGGCGGTGGAACGCGCTTACGCCCGCGCTCAGCAACGGCTGGATGAATGGGTGGAGCGATTGCGGGCGGGCCGGTCGCTCTATGCGCCGCACCGTTCTTCCCTGATCACAAGTGAAAGCGAATTCGTATCCGGCTTCACTCAATCGGCTTATGAACGAGTGGTCGAGCGCATCAAGGACTACATCCTGGCCGGCGACTGTATGCAGGTGGTGCCGTCGCAACGCCTGAGCGCGCCCTTTCGGGCTGCGCCGCTGGATCTTTATCGGGCGCTGCGCGGCCTGAACCCCTCGCCTTATATGTACTTCTTCCATCTGGGCGATTTTCATATCGTCGGCTCCTCGCCGGAAATCCTGACCCGGCTGGAAGATGGATTGCTGACCGTTCGCCCCATCGCTGGCACTCGTCAACGCGGCGCAACCGAGGAGCAGGATCAGGCGCTGGAAGCGGAATTGCTGGCCGATCCCAAGGAACTGGCCGAACATCTGATGCTGATCGATCTCGGTCGCAACGATGTGGGCCGGGTCAGCGAGACGGGCAGCGTGCGCCTGACCGAGAAGATGGTCGTCGAG
>DEHY01000127.1 GCA_002352185.1 Competibacteraceae bacterium UBA2788 | reverse complement strand
CGGGCGGGATCATTCGGCGGCAACCGCTTTTGCGCCTCGCGCAAGGCTCCGACCCCCAGCCGCACCTGCACCAGACCGAGATTGTGCAAGGTTCGGGCATCGTCACGGCGGCGCAGGGACTCGCGGTAAGCCCGTTGCGCCGCATCCAGCCGACCCTGTTCAGCGTAAAGATTGCCCAGTTGGAACCACGGTGCGGCGGCGTTCGGCGTCAAGCGGATCAGTTGCAGGTAATAGCCCTCCGCCACATCCCAGCGACCGGTGGCGTAAGCCTGCTGGGCGCGCTCGGCGATGAAAGCCGGATCGGAGGACAGCGTGGCGGCAGTGGGCGGCGGGGTCGCAGCGGCTGACTCGACCGCCGGGCGCGTGGCAAGCGTGGGAAGCGCCAGACCTTCCGGCGTGGCGCAACCCGTTAGCATGGTACACAAAGCCAACAGTGGAAGAGTCCGGTTCATGGCCCAAACATCGCGGATTGGGCTACGCCGCATCCGGCCCGGCGATGACGCGCAGCCCCTGAAAGATCAAATCCGGCTCCCATTGATACGGCGCTTGCAGGAAAGGCAACACCGCTTCGGCATCGCCGCCGGTCAGCAGCCGGGGGCCAGCGCCGGCGACCGCTTCCATTCGTGCGGTAATGCCGTCAATCGCAGCGGCGACCGCATAGGCCGCTCCGCCCCAGACGGCGTCGCGGGTGCTTTGGCCGAACAGCCGCATCTGCCCGTCCTCCGAGGGAATTTGCTGCGTATCCCGATACAGCGCCTCGCGCATCAGCCGCATCCCCGGAATGATCACGCCGCCCAAATGCCGGCCATCGGCGGCCAGGGCGTCAATCGTGATCGCGGTGCCGCAATCCACCACGCAGCAATTTTGCCCGGCAATCGCCCGCGCTGCGATCATCGCCACCCAGCGATCCGCGCCCAGCCGTTCCGGTTCCGCATAGGCATTGCGGACGCCGCATGCCGCCGCCGTCGAAACCACGAATTCCGCTTCGATGGCCCAGCGTTGCCCAATCCAGTGGGTTAAACCCGCGCACGCTTCGGCTCCCGCCACGCTGACGATGATCGCCCGCGCTGGACGCTCCAGCGATCCCCACAGCCGCGCTGCTGCTTCAGCCCAGTTTTCCGCGCCATGACGAGCCTGGCCCCGCGCCTGGAATTGACCTCGTTCGTCGATCACCCATTTGATTCGGCTGTTGCCGACATCCACCAACAGGATCACGGTTCGATCCTCAAGCTGATTTCGCCACCGATATAAGGCGTGATCCGACCCTCAGCGGTTTCCAGCAGCAAGGCCCCGGTTGCATCCACTCCTCGGGCGATCCCGATCACGGTGGCGTTCGGCAAATTCAGGCGCACCTGCCGCCCCGCGACTTGATCAAAATTGGCCCATTCAGCGGCTAGGCTGGCGAAGCCGCTGTGTTGAAATCGAAAGAAAGTTTCAATTAACTCACTGATCAGCAAAGCAGCCAAGTGATTCCGCGAGACCCGGCCCGCGCCCAAAATTTCCGCCAAATCCACCCAGGGCTGATCAATCGCAGTTGCCTCTGCCTTCGGCAGAGCGACATTCAAACCAACCCCGGCCACCACGAAAAATGCGCCGGCTTGACCGCCGGATTCGAGCAGGATGCCGCCCAGCTTGCGCCCACGCCACCCCACATCATTGGGCCATTTCAGCCCCACTTCGGCGACGCCGATCTGGCGCAGGGCGCGGGCTACGGCAATTCCGGTCGCCAGACTCAGGCCGCTGAGCGCCGCCGCTGACACCGGGAACCGCCACAGCAGCGAACCGGCCAGGCCCGCAGCAAACGGCGACAGCCAGGAGCGTCCTTGTCGGCCCCGCCCCGCCTGCTGCTGTTCGGCCAGGCAGACCGCCCCGCTCGGCCAGTCCTCGTCAATCCTGGACAGCAGATAGCTGTTGGTGGAATCCAGCACCGAATACACTTCCAACCGACTCAGCCCGGCGCGAGCCGCGTCGGTCAGGCCGGCCAGAATGCGATCCCGATCCAGTAAACCCAAGGCGGCGTTCATTACTCCAAAGCTCACTCCAGTGGCAATAAAAACCGCCTTCCTCCTTGCGGAGAAAGGCGGCGGTCGCGGATCTTGATGCGGGCTTAGAACAGGCTACCCCACGGCACAACCGAAAGAAAGCTCAGCCACGCAGCGGCAATCAGGATAAAGATGATGACGAGTGGAAAGTTCTGGAAGGTAAACATGGGAATTCTCCTTGCGGTTTATAGTGGAAATATTAAACGGTTTCTCTCAGTCATTCAAGGATTTATCGTCTTTTCGCTTCGCACGGTAGCGCGGGATGCGCGGATCGTCGTCGTCCATCAGGATGCGGTGGGCCGGCCCTTCCAGATCGTCGAACTGTCCATTCCGCACCGCCCACAGAAACACCCACAAGGCTACGCCCACGACCCCCAGGGCCATTGGAATCAGCAGGTACAGAATCCGCATGACACCCTCCTCGCCATTGCTCAGGTTTGTCGAAGCCGCAGCGCGTTCAGCACCACCAGCAGCGAACTGAACGACATGCCCAGCGCCGACATCCACGGCGTCAGCCAACCGCCTGCCGCCAGCGGCAGCGCGATCAGATTGTAACCAATGGCCCAGGCGAAATTCTCACGCATGATCATCAAGGTGCGCTGGGCCATGTCCACGCCGCCGACCAGATGTTCGAGCTGTTCCGACAGCAGAATCATATCCGCCGTTGCATGAGCCAGTTGGGTGCCGCTGCCCATCGCCAGCGAGACCTGGGCTGCCGCCAGCACCGGCGCGTCGTTGACTCCATCGCCAACCATCGCCACTACCGCGCCCTGGCGCTGCAATGCCCGCAATCGCTCCAGCTTGTCCTGGGGCGACATCCCGCCGGTTGCCGCGGCAATCCCAACTTGACGGGCCACATGAGCGACGGCGTCCGGGCGATCCCCGCTCAGCAATTCCACGGTCAAGCCCCGCGCCTGCAACGCCGCGACCGCCGCTGCTGCGCCGGGACGCAAGGCATCGGTCAACTGAAACCAGGCCAGCAGCCCGCTCTCATCGCCCAGCGCCACCCAGGTGCTCGCGGTGTCGAGATCATCGCGTCCGGCCACGGCGCTGTCACTGCAAGCGGCCACGAATTCCGGTCGTCCAACCCGATAGCGGCGCCCGTCAATCCAGCCTTCGATACCGCTGCCCGGCGTATTGCGCACATCCGTCGCCGCCGGAATATTGCTGCCCGCTGCTTCGGCCAGCGCCCGCCCGACCGGGTGTTCGGACCCCCGTTCCAGCGCCGCCGCCAGCGCCAGACAGCGCCGCGCTTCCGGGCCGCTCACCGGCTCCACCGCTGCAACTTGCGGTCGGCCAAAGGTCAAGGTGCCGGTTTTGTCAAAGATGATATGGGTGGTTCGCGCCAGGGTTTCCAGCGCATGACCCCGTGTGGTCAATACGCCCAGCCGGGTCAAAGCGCCGGTCGCCGCCACGAGGGCGGTTGGCGTCGCCAGCGACAGCGCACAGGGACAGGTCACGACCAGCACCGATAGCATGATGCGGAACGCGGTATCGAAATCGCTCAGCGACCACCACGCCAGCAGGACGACCGTCGCCACTGCCAGCAACACCGCGATAAACCGGCCAGCGATGCGGTCGGCCAGCAACGCCAGTTGCGGCTTCTCACTTTGGGCGCGATCCAGCAACCGCACGATAGCCGACAGCACCGTATCAGCACCGACTTTCTCGATCTGCATCACCAGCGGACTGTCGACATTGACCGCACCGCCGATCAGCGCCTCGCCCAACCGCTTGGGCAGCGGCAAACTCTCGCCGGTGAGCAAGGACTCGTCCACGCTGCTTGCTCCTTCCATGACGCGACCATCGGCAGGGATGATTTCGCCCGGACGCACCAGCACGCGGTCGCCGGACGCCAATTCGGCGATAGCGACAACCTGCTCATCCCCCGCCGCATTCAGCCGGGTGGCAGTGGCCGGCAACATCCGCACCAGCGCCTCGGAGATTTGCGCGGCCCGGTGGCGGGCGGCCATTTCCAGAAAGCGTCCGGTAAGCAGAAAAAACACGAACATCGTCACCGAGTCGTAATAGATTTCACCGCCGCCTTGCACGGTGTACCAGAGGCTGGCGGCGAAGGCGGCGACAATCGCCAATGACACCGGCACGTCCATCCCCAATTGCCGGCGGCGCAGATCGCGCCAGGCGGCGCTGAAAAACGGCACGGCGGAGTAGACTACGACCGGCACGGTCAAAATCAGGCAGATCCAGCGCAGAAACTCGCGAATCCAGTCGTCCATGCCCTGATAGTCGCCGGCGTACAGACCGACCGCCAGCATCATCACCTGCATCGAACCGAGGCCGGCGACGGCCAGCCGCCGCAATGCCACGCTCCGTTCGCGTTTCTGCAACGCTTCCTGACGATTGGGATCGAAGGGATGGGCGATATAGCCGATAGCGGCGACGGCGGCCAGAATGGCGCTGAGTTTGATCTGACGCTGGTCCCAGCGCACCTGGGCGCGGTGGGTGGAATAGTTCACTCGGAATTCCAGCACTCCCGGCAGATGGCCGACGTGATGCTCGTTCAGCCAGACGCAGGCGGCGCAGACGATGCCTTCCAGCATCAGCGCGGCTTCGCGGACATGTTCGCCCTCAGCGCGCACAAAGCTCTGCTGCAAATCCGCCCGGTCGTACAGTTCCAATCCGCGCAACGGTTCCGGGATCAAATCCTCCGCCCGGCGCGAGGGCGCGGTGCGATGGCGATAAAAGTCGGTCAGACCCGCAGCCACAATCGCTTCCGCGACCGCCTTGCAGCCGTGGCAACACATCGGCTGAGTCTGGCCGTCGATCACTGCCGCGTAATGGGTTCCCGATGGAACCGGCAGGCCGCAATGAAAGCACGCGGTTTCAGTCGCAACCGGACGGGCGGGCATGAGGGATTCAGCAGCGCCTAAATAGAGAAAGCTGCGCATGGCGATTTTAGGAACAGCGAACGCCAAAGATGAGTTTTTGGCGGGGGCGCTCCAATTTTTACAATCTCAACAAATCCGCCACGGTTGGCGTCCATGGCCGATCCCTCAGTGATTGGGCCTGCATAGAAATTTGAATTTGTTAGCGGAAGTACGCCATTGTTTAGTGGCTTACTGCTCGTATTCCCGTATCCAAAGGCAAGAATGTTCACCTCGCCAGATTGTTCACTGATATATTTTGAAAGGTCAAGCGCCGTACTGGATGATATATAGTTGGCAAGGGTATCCTGAATAAGCCAGATTGTCTTTCCATTCCAAGCCATACCAACTTGGCTCTTTACAATTAACTGACTGACCATTCGCGCCCACACTTGGCGGTAATTGATTCCAGGACCATTGTGATTTTGAGGATCAAGAATCGCATCTTCAAAGGCCATCGCAATTTGAGTTCTCTTTTTCTTATCGCCACCGGATGTGCTGGATGTCATGATTTCAACAATGATCACCGGATCGGATGGGAAATTGTCAATCCACAAGTCGCCTCTTTTAGCAAGCGTGAAGCCATTTTCCTCTGCAATTTTTTGAGTTACACGTTCGCTACGACCGATGATTTTTGCCGCCTCCGATAGCAATATCCTCTTGGAATCAACAATTACATAGTCAAAAGTATAATCAAAAAATTTTTCTTGCTCATCATCGGTGGTAGTACCTATTTTCATCTTCACTTCAGCCCAAACACGATAATTTTTTTCTTTTACGAGCGCCATATACTTGGCAAGCTGTTTCTTAACATGCTCTTGATAATCAATGCCTAAAGGTTTTTCTCGGAGAGAAAGCAATCTTCTTGGACAAACGATCCAGGGCTGGTCGCCATCCCGAATACGCAAAGAGCATATACCCGCTTGAATAAGTTGTTTTCCTGGAAACTTCTTGGCAAGACCTATGTGGGTGGATAAATCAATAGCGGATAAATAGCGATTTCCTCCGCCATCACACTCCGAATCCATGAATGGACACCATACTTTTTGACAATTAGACTCTGCTTCCGCGCTCCACGAATCAAGCCGGTAGCCAAATAACTCAAAAATCTTGCTCATTCAAGTATCTCGCAATCTGTATTCCTAGAATTTTTGCCAGTGGAGGAGGGACGGAATTTGCAATTTGCCGGTGTTGATCCAAATTGCGAACAGTGCCGGTGCGCGAGCGGATTGGCCCTTTTAAATAATAATTATCAGGATATCCATGTATTCTCATACATTCCCTTGGGGTCAAATAGCGATTTTCAGTCGGATGGTAAAAAATTTCACCACACCTTAATGTATTGGATGGACGGTTGCGATGCAGACGTAAATACTTGGTCGTATCTTTTGGAGATAGCCCCCTGCGAAGTTCTTCCCCAAGATGAACTTGCGCCGCCAGATAGGAGCCTTCTGGAACTTGGGCAATTCTTTCTCTATCTCGTTCTGGCGTCACATCCACATGGCTATCTTCACGGTCATAAACAGTTTGACCACGTATTTTGGGAGCAGGCGGGCCTAAATTGTTGATGACCGATCCTATTCCTGCATAAGGTTCAAGCTGAAATAATCCGTTGCATTCTTCAATAGGCGCGTGGGTCCTTTCAGGAAATAAAAAATCATTTTTCCCGCGCACAGCAACAACAAATAGACGTTCTCGCAATTGAGGAATCCCAAAATCAGCAGCCATGATAACTCGCCATTTAGGCGTGTAGCCGACACTTTCCAAGCCTATCAAAAAACTTTCAAATATCTCGCCACGCCGATTTTTTACATCCTTTGCTGAAAGCAGCCCCTTAACTTGCTCAAGCAAAATGGCTTTCGGTTTTATTTTTTCGGCGAATCTTATGATTTCAAACAACAATGGGCCTCGTTTATCACCGAGGCCAAGCTGTTTTCCTGCCAAGGAAAAGGACTGACAAGGAGGCCCACCGAATAGCAAATCCAGTTCACCTATTGTTATGTCAAGTTCCGATAAAAGGCGGACAGGATCAATTGTCTTTATATCTGCGTGAATGGCCTTGGTTCTGGTACCTTCGCGATCTATGGCGGCACGAAGCGTTGAATAGCAATGCTCGTCATATTCAATTTCAGCGAGTATGTCGAAACCGGCTTGACGGATTCCAATATCCATACCGCCGGCGCCGGAAAATAGCGAGATAGCTTTCATTACGCTCCGCAAATGGTTTACCGTTTTACAGCCGCATGATTCACTTAGCGATGTTTCAGCATATGAGCCACGGAATTAAATCTGATTGAAGGCGGCCTATATTTTCCGTCTTCTGAGAACTAACGCACTGGATCGCTCCCCTAGCGATCCAGGATCCGGGTTAAGGCGCGAACCTCGTGAATATCCTCACCCTTTTGAATCCGCAACACCAGATTCCAGTTGCCGGCCAGCGGCAGTTTCAGTTCCGTTTCATACCTGCCGGGGGCGCTTTCGACCAGAGCGAAGGCGATATCCAGCTTGCTGCTCGAAGGCCGGAGGAATTGCCCGGCCACGGTTGCGCCGGAGACCGGCTCGCCCTCGCGGGTCTGCACCGCCACCCGGAATATCTCCGGTTCGTTGACGACCGGTTCGCGCAGCCAGCCTTTCTGAATCTGCCAGCCGCGTTCCTGCTGACGTTCCACCTGCCGGAGGTACTCGTTATACAACGCTTCCTTCTTCTGGAAATCATGCGAGATCACGCCTGGAAAAAAAGAGGTGACTTTGTGGTTGCCGACGGTTTCGGGCAATAGCCAATGTCCGAGCGATGGAGTCAGGCCGCGTTCGGCGACCGAAACAAACACCGCGCCCAATACTGCTACGACGATAAAAAAACCGCTGATTGCAACAGGTCCCCAGTGGAGATTTTTGCCGCCGGCGCGGGCGTTCAGCAACATTCCACAGGCCAATGCAACGAGCAGATAAATCGCCAGATGGATCGCAAACACATCGCCGCCCGGCCAGCGAATGATGCTGTAGGGAACATAGAGACCGATGATTGCCAGTGCGACCCCGGCGGCAGCCTGTTTCGCACTCAGACGGGCGAAATGCACCAGTCCGAAGCTGGCGAACAGGATCAACCCAGAGCCAAGCGCGAGGCCAAGCAGCAGATCGTTCATCAATGGCTGTCCGGCACATAGAACGGCTCTTCCCGGCGAATGGAATCGCCCGTTGCGCCTGCCAGCGGCTCAATGATAAACGTTACCGTGCGCCGCTGATCATGAGTCTTTTTATCCGTTTCACGCTCTTTGCTATCCTCCGGGTCTCCGGCGTCAATGGGCGGAATCTGAACTCGCGCCAACAGCTTCAACCGCTCCTGTGGTTCCAGAGCAATCCGTTCCATGCCGTCCATGTCCAGCGTGGCTCCGGCTAAACCTTCAATACGAATGCCAATAGTCATCGGCGCCGTCAATTTGTTGTTCAGCTTGATCTCGTAACTGTTGCGGATGCCGCCGTCCGAAAGTTTGGTATAGAGCGGCTGGCGGATCTGCTCCACCGTTGCGTTATAGGGCGCACGGGTTACGACGCTCCAGATCAGAGCAGCGGTCGCCGCCGTCAGAATTACCCCGTAGCCGACCGTTTTCGGCTTCATCAACTGCGTCTTTTTCCCGTCCAGCGCCTTTTCGGAGGTATAGCTGATCAGACCACGCGGCCATTGCAGGTTGTCCATGATGGTGTCGCAGGCATCAATGCACAGGGCGCAGGAGATGCACTGGTATTGCAGACCGTTGCGAATATCAATGCCTACCGGGCACACTTGCACGCAGTAGCCGCAATCAATGCAGTCGCCTACGCCTTGCGCTTGTCGCTCGTCGCGGGTTTTCAAACCCTTGCCCAGCTTGGTTCGGCCCTGGGCGCCTTCGCCTCGCCGCTCGTCATAGGAAATGATCAAGGTGTCATGGTCGAACATGGCGCTCTGAAAGCGGGCGTAGGGGCACATGTAGGTGCAGACCTGCTCACGCGCCAGTCCAGCCATGACGAAGGTAGTCGCCGTCAGGAATAGCGTGGTGAAATAGGCGGCATGAGGTGCCCGCCCCAGCAGCATATCCACGACTAAAGTCGGCGCATCAACCCAGTACAATGTGAAGCTCAACCCGGTCCAGAACGCGACCAGCAGCCATAACCCATAGGTGATCCCTTTCTTGATCAGCTTCTCGCGGGTCCATGGCGCTTTATCCAATCGCATCCGTGCGGGTCGTTCGCCCTGCACCCAGTGTTCGATCATGATGTACAGATCGGCCCACAAGGTCTGAAAGCAGAAATAGCCGCACCAGACTCGACCCGCCAGACCCGTGACGAAAAACAGCAGGATCGCGCCAATGATCAGTATGCCGGCCAGCCAGAACAGGTCCTGTACCTGAATGGTCAGGTTAAAAATGTAGAAGTGTCGCCCTGGCAGATCGTATAACACCGCCTGATCAGGAGCATTGGGCCGCTCCCAGCGTAGCCAGGGCAATAAGAAGTAAACGGCATAGGCTAGAACCAGAATGCCGGTCTTGAGATTGCGGAAACGCCCCTTGACCGAACGTGGATAGATTTGGATGCGCTTCTGATAAAGCGGAGTGCTGTCTTCGGACATAACCCACCCGGTTGGCATGAAACGGCACGAACGATTCTGTTGACCGTCTGTGGAATCCAGCGCTGCTGCGATCCGCCAAACGGATGCTTGGCCGGGTTTTGGAGAAAGATCGAGGCGCCAGGAATAAATGCTGTGGATATAAACGCTTCACCCCCTGTACGGGGGTGAAAGACAGGTAAACGGTCGTCTGCAACCCGGAACGATGCCCTACTTGGCACCGCCCAGCTGATGGACATAAACCGCCAGCAGCTTGATGTCGGTCGGCGACAGGCGATCCTTCCAGGCCGGCATAATGCGGGTGTTGTTCACGCCGCCGGCAATGAAAGCCATGAGCGCCGCCTTCTTATCCTGAAGGTTTTTTTGCGCGGGCACATTGACAATCGCCCAGATTTTATCGGTCAGATTGGCTGCGCCTTGTGACTGGACACCCTTGGCGTCGGCGCCGTGGCAGTAGTAGCAACCCCCGACCTGTCCCTGAAAAATGGCCTTGCCGCGCTCGGAGGTTTCACTGGATTTGGCTTCGTCCGACAGGGTTAGCACATACTCGGCCACGTCATCCAGTTGCTCCGGTTTAAGCACCGCGCCAAAGGCCGGCATGAAACCTTTGCGACCGTTCACCAGGGTTTCCTGAATCTTGTCCGTGCTGCCGCCCCATAGCCAGTCNNCAGTTGTCGCCGAACAGTCCTTTCCCGACCGAGCGCACGAATGCCATCATCTTGGGATCCTTGATGATCTGGTCATAGCTGGCGGTCTGCACCTTGGCCAGCATGGCCTTGCGCTGAGGATCATTGGCGGCCTCGCCCAGATCTTCCAGCAGCAGGGCGCGAGTGTTCCAGCGGTACTCCCGCTCCTGCTCCTTGCCGGTGGCTTTGTCGGTAATGGTGTAGCTGACCGTACCGAAGCCCTTGATCCAGCTATTGCCCACCGGCCAGGAAGGGTAGAAGAACCAGTACAGAACCGAGAACACCACAGTTCCATAAAAACACCATAGCCACCAGCGTGGCAACGGATTGTTGTACTCCTGAAGATCGCTGTCCCAAGCATGGCCGGTGGTCTGAACCGCACCGGATTTTTGTTGTGCATTCAGCGTATTGTCACTCATTATCCATCACCTTGCGGGTTTGGGAACGGTCGCTCGCCGACGCGGTATCGGGCTGCCGTGGGGCATCATCCAGCAATGGAATGTATTTGTAGGATTCCAGGCGCTCGGCGCGGCGTTTGCTGGAGAACACATAAATCAGGACGCCGCAGAAGGCGCCAAAGAACAGCACCAGCGCCAGCGGTTTGGAATTATCCATGCGGGTGAACCACATCAGCCAGTCGAACATCAGACGCAAGCTCCATCCAGTCCCCCGGAATGGGGGACACGGTTCGGATTGTTAGCGGAACGTGGTGAAGTAGCCTTCGTCGTACTTGGTGAAATCCACCAGAGTGCCGAGCATCTGCAAGTACGCAACCAGCGCTTCCATTTCCGTGATCCGGCTGGGAATGCCGTCGAAATCCTGGTCACGAGCCTGCTTCAGCAGATTGTCAGTGGCTTGGGTGATGTCAAGCTGATCGGCGACGGTCTTGCCGAACTTCTTGACGTTGGCATCGTACTCCTGCTGGGTTACGGAATACGGTACGCCGGTTGCCCGCAAGGCGCGCATCCGGTCAGCGACATCCGAGTAATCCAGATCCGTATTCAGCAACCACGGATAGTTGGGCATGATGGACTGCGGCACCACCGAGCGCGGTGTCACCAGATGCTGCACATGCCACTGGTTGGAGTATTTGCCACCCACCCGCGCCAGATCGGGGCCGGTGCGTTTGGAACCCCACTGGAATGGATGGTCGTATTGGGATTCCGCCGCCAGCGAATAGTGGCCGTAGCGCAGCCATTCGTCGCGGAACGGACGGATTTGCTGGGAATGGCACAGATAGCAGCCCTCGCGAATGTAGATGTCGCGGCCACGGATTTCCAGCGGGGTGTAGGGGCGGATGCCGTCCACCTTTTCGACCGTTTCATTGATATAGAACAGTGGGACGATTTCCACCAGACCGCCGATGCTGATCACCAGCAGGATCAGCAGCAGCATCAGGCCGGAGTTGGTTTCGATTTGCTCATGTCGCATGGCTATGGTTCTCCGCTCACGCTTTGGCCAGCTTGGCTGCCAGTTTGGCTTCTATGGCCGCCTGCTCATGTCGAGCCGCCCGCACCGTCATCACCATGTTGTACACCATGACCAGCGTGCCGCTTACGAAGAAAGCGCCGCCCAGCGCCCGCCAGATATACGGAGTGTGCATGAACTCAACGGTCTCAATGAAGGTGTAGGCCAGGTTGCCGTAGTCGTCGAAGCTGCGCAGCATCAGGCCTTGACCGATGCCAGCGACCCACAACGAGGTGATGTACAGCACGATGCCGATGGTGGCGAGCCAGAAGTGGACGTAGATCAGGGTCTGGCTGTACATCCTGGTGTCGTACAGCCGTGGCATCAGGTGATAGAAGGAACCGAAACTGATTAGCGCCACCCAGCCCAGCGCGCCGGAATGGACATGACCAATCGTCCAGTCGGTGTAATGCGACAGTGCGTTGACGCTCTTCAGCGACATCAACGGACCCTCAAAAGTAGACATGCCGTAGAACGACAGCGAGGTAATCAGGAACAGCATGATCGGGTCGGAACGCAGTTTGTCCCAGGCGCCGGACAGGGTCATGATGCCATTGATCATGCCGCCCCAAGAAGGCATCAGCAGCAGGATCGAGAAGGTCGCGGCCAGGGTGGACACCCAGTCGGGCAGCGAGGTCCAGTGCAGGTGATGACCGCCAGCCCACATATAAAGGAAGATCAATGCCCAAAAGTGGATGATCGATAGCCGGTAAGAGTAGACCGGACGGCCAGCCTGCTTGGGCACGAAGTAGTACATCATGCCGAGGAAGGCGGCGGTCAGGAAAAAGCCCACCGCGTTGTGACCGTACCACCACTGAACCATGGCATCCTGCACGCCGGGGAACAAACTATAGGATTTGGTCAGACTGACCGGCGCCGCCAGATTGTTAAAGATGTGCAACAGGGCGACGGCCACGATGAACGCCAGGAAAAACCAGTTGGCGACATAAATGTGCGGTTGGCTGCGGCGGCGCAGCGTTTCCACATAAACCGCAAAATAGCAGACCCAAACCAGGGTGATGGCGATGTCCAGCGGCCATTCAAATTCAGCGTATTCCTTGCCTTGAGATAGGCCCAGCATGTAGGTGATGGCGCCCAGCGCCACGCCGCCGGTCCAGCCCCAGAAGGTGAATTCCGCCACCCAGGGAAACGCCAGCCGGGCCTGGCTGGTGCGCTGCACGATGTAGTAGGAGGTGGCAAACAGGGCGCTGCCGCCGAAGCCGAAGATCACCAGAGTGGTGTGAACCGGGCGCAGGCGTCCGAACGTCAGGGCGGGAATATCGAAATTCAGGAACGGCCAGGCCAGTTCACAGGCGATGTAGACGCCGACGGACATGCCGATGACCGCCCATACCATCGCTGCAATGGTAAATTTGCGGACGATATCGTAGTTGTACTGCTCGGCAGGCAACGCTGAGCTTTGGGCCATATCCAAGTCTCCTTAGCACAAGCCATGAGGTTAGGAGTTTTTTAGTGTTTTCCGATGGTTATACGGAGGGCTGGAAAACACGCCGGGGTTGGATGATGGCGTATTCTACTAATATTTTCCGGGTTTTCTCAATCAGGATTAGTTAATAGAGCGAAAAATAGTGATTTGCCATCAGGACACGCTGTGCCACAGATATGCCAGCGGACCGCTGGTGTAATGATCAAGCATGAGCGCAGCGAACAGACCAAACAGATAGACGATGGAAAAGCTGAAAGCAGGCATGGCCAGCCGGTCATCGCCGGTGGCGAACAGCCGCGCCGCGTGATGCAGGAAACGTCCACCCAGCGCCAACGCGCCGACCAGATAGATCACGCCGCTCATGCCGGTCAGGAACGGCAGCAATGAGATGAGAACCAGCAGGACGGTATAGAGCAGAATATGCAGGCGGGTGAAAGCGACACCGTGGGTGACCGGCAACATGGGGATGTCGGCATGGGCATAATCATGGCGACGGTGAATGGCCAGCGCCCAGAAATGTGGCGGAGTCCACACATAGATAATAAGAAACAGCAGCAGGGCGCCGGGATCGATGTGACCCGTGACCGCGATCCAGCCCAGCAATGGGGGCGCCGCGCCGGCGGCTCCGCCGATCACAATGTTTTGTGGCGTCGCCCGCTTGAGAAATAGGGTATAGATTACTGCATAGCCGATCAGCGCGATGAAAGTCAGTACGGCGGTCAGTGGGTTAGTGAAGGTCAACAGCAGCACAAAGCCCAGCACCCCAATCGCCAGCGCAAAGCTCAGTACTTGTCCTGTTTCCAGATGGCCGCTGGGCAATGGACGGCGACAGGTGCGCGCCATCAGCGCGTCGACGCGCCGATCCACCAGATGATTGAGGGCAGCGGCGGAGCCCGCCATCAGCGCGATGCCCAGCGAACCGAACAACAGAATCTCCCACGGCACCATTCCCGGCGTCGCCAGTAACATGCCCACGATGGCCGTGAAGGTAATCAGGGCGACAACCTTGGGTTTGGTCAGTTCCAGATAATCGCGCCAGCGACGGCGGAAACGGTCATGCAAGGTCTGAATCGTGGCGGTCATCATGCGGCAGCTTCGGGTCGGAGCAGGTGGTTGAGCGTTATCAGCGATAGCAGCAGCAACGCTGCGCCGCCGGTGTGGGCGACCGCCACCGGCAGTGGCAGGCGCAGCACGATGTTGGCGATGCCTAAGCCGATCTGGGTCATCAGTAGAGTGAGAATGACGCCGCCGGCATAGCGCAGATCGCGGCTGCCGGTCGTTGCAACTAACCGCCAGCCCAGCCAGCCCAGATACAGCGCTACAATGAGTGCGCCGATGCGGTGCATGAGATGGATGGTCACCCGTGCGTCGTTAGCCAACACTCCGCCTTCGTAAGATCTTCCCAGCCCTCGCCATGGAGTGAATGCCTCCCGAAGGTCCAGCGGCGGCCACCATTGACTCTGGCAAGTGGGGAAGTCCGGGCAGGCCAGCGCGGCGTAATTGGCGCTGGTCCAGCCGCCCAAAGCGATTTGGCCCACCAGTAGCGCCAGCCCAAGCAGCGCATAATAGCGCAATGTCCGGTTTTCGGCGGCGAGCGGCCATTTTCTAGCGTTGCGCTGGCCGAGAAGCAGCCAGACCAGCAGACTCAAGGTCGTCAACCCGCCCAGCAGATGCGCCATCACCACCACCGGCTTCAGTTGCCAAGTGACTGTCCACATTCCCAGCAGGGACTGAAAAATAATGAGTCCCAGCAGTATCAGCGGCAGAACAACCGGCTGATCAGCCTGGCGTCGTCCGCGCCAGGCCAGGACGGCCAGCGCGAGAATCAGCAGACCAAGCGTCCCGGCGCAATAGCGGTGAATCATTTCCTTCCACGCCTTGGCGGGTTCAACCGGCCGGTGCGGATAGGCGGAATTGGCTTTGGCGATCTGATCGACTTGATCGGGCACATCCAGCAATTGTCCGTAACAGCCGGGCCAATCCGGACAACCCAAGCCTGCATCCGACAGCCGTACATAAGCGCCCAGAATCACCACCACGAAGGTCAGCGCCAACGCGACCCAAGCCACACGGTAAAAAAGGGTCATCTGCATTCCGTTTATCCAATCTTGGACAGGCGTAGTAATCGTTCCAGGTCTTTAAGCATCCCGCGCGGCTCGACTGCCGCCGGGTAGCGCATCAGCAGATTACCGAGCGGATCAAGCAGGTAAATCCATTCGCCTATTGCTCCCGGTGAACGGAACGCACCGCTGAGTTCGGTTTGGGTTGCGACATCAGCCACGCCGACGGTAAACGCCGGATGGTCCGTCGCCAGCCATTGACGCAGGCTGCTGTCCGGCGCTCCATTGAGGAGCAATAGCGTTTTCACCCGCCCCATATCCTTGCCCAAGGCGAGCCGCGTCTGCCGCATGTTGTACAGGGCGGTGCGGCAAGGCGCAGCGCATTCCATGGTCGAAGCGACGTAAATCAGGGTCCAGTGACCCTGTAATACCGCACCATTCAGGCGTTGATCGTCAAGGGTGTCCAGCCGGAAATCTGCCAGCGGTCGCGCTGGATTCAGCAATTCGCCGTGCTGAACGGAATGACTAGGGCGCCAGCTTCCCACCAGCAACCAAGCTGCCGCCAGCGGAACCGCGAAACACGCGATGATGAGCAATAGCGGCAGGCGTTGTCGCCAGATTACCGGCATGGCCTCCACATGGGCCAAAATCGAACGAACGCTCATCACATTTTCACTCTGAACGTGGCAACCGGCGCATGTGGGTAGTGAGATACAGGATCACGAGCGCCACAGCCAAGCAAAACCATTGCACAGCATAGCCTTGATGGCGTTCTGGACCAAACCCGCCGAATCGGGGTTGCCAGTCGCGCCAATAGCCCCAAGCCGCTTCCGGCTCCAGCAGAACCACCGCTGGTTGCAGCGGATAACCAACAATTGTAGCCAGCGCGTCGTAATCCACATACGGCACCACTCGCGGCCAGCGCCGATCACTGCCGGCGGCGTCGCCCAGGCGTAATCCTGGTTGCGCCGGTTGCGCCAGCCGGCCGGTTACCGTCACAGGTTCAGGGGGCACAGCAAGGACAGGTAACACTTGCCGGGATTCGCCTAGCGCTATCCAACCCCGGTTGATCAGAATTGCGCTACCATCGGGCGAGCGCAATGGCGTTAAAACGTGATAGCCCGGCTGACCGTTGCGCAATTGATTGTCCAGCAACACTTGATGCACATCATCGTAGTGCCCGGAAGCAACAATGCGCCGATAGCGGCTGGCAGAATCGGAGAGAGTGACTTCGGCCAGCGTAACCGGCGGTTGATTGGATTGATCAGCGAAGGCGGCTTGCCACTCAGCTTTTTGTTGCCCCCGATCCAACTGCCAGAACCCCAGCGATAACAGGATGGGCAGAAGCAGCAACAGAGCGATGGTGGATGGCCAACCCGGACGGAAAATCCAGCCGCCGATCTGCATTCAGCATTGAGCCGCAGGAGTTATACTAGCGGCGACAGTCTTTTCCCACCGGAGTCTGATCATGTTACTCAAAGCCATCGTCGCTATTATCCTGCTGCTCATTCTCGCCAGCCTGGGTTCCGGGCTGGTATTTATGATTCGTGACCAAGGGCATGGCACCCGAGCCGTTAAAGCGCTCACCGTGCGCATCGCGCTGTCGGTAGGTTTATTCCTCTTGTTGCTGCTGGCCTACGCCGCCGGACTGATCAATCCGCACGGTCTCTGACCGTGCGCTGATTTCACATCCAGTAGACGAAGATGAACAGCCCCAGCCACACCACGTCTACAAAATGCCAGTACCACGCCGCCGCCTCAAAGGCAAAATGGCGCTCCGGCGTGAAATGACCGGCCAAGCCGCGTAGCAGAATGACCGCCAGGATGATCGCGCCGATAGTAACGTGCAGGCCATGGAAACCGGTCAGCATGAAGAAGGTAGAACCGTAAATGCCGCTGCCCAGAGTCAAGTTCAGTTCCTGATAGGCTTCATGGTATTCGAGGGCCTGGAGGCCCAGAAACAGTGCGCCGAGCGCAACTGTGGCGGCAAGACCCTTCAAAAATTGCGCACGTTTACCTTCGACCAGTCCCCAGTGTGCCCAAGTGATGGTTACGCCGCTGCTGAGCAGAATCAGGGTATTGATGGCGGGCAGTCCCCACGCATGCATCGGGGCGAAGAAGCCGCCGATATCGGCAGGGCCATTGGTGGGCCAGGCGGCTTCATAGCGGGGCCAAAGCATACTTTGGGTCAGCGCTCCATGAGCGGTTTCCCCGCCCAGCCAGGGCACCGCGTATTGGCGGGTGTAGAACAGCGCGCCAAAGAACGCCGCGAAAAACATCACTTCGGAAAAGATAAACCAGCCCATGCCCCAGCGGAACGAGCGATCCATCTGGTCGCTGTAGAGTCCCTTCTGGCTTTCGTGAATCACCGTTCTAAACCAGCCGAATATCATAAACACAATCAAGGATAAACCCACCAGCAACAAGGTGCCGCCACCGCCGTTCAGCATCGTAGCCCCGCCGAACATCAGGGTGAATAACCCGATGGAGGCGATGATCGGCCAGTAGCTTTGATGTGGCACATAGTAATGATCGGTGGTGTGATCATTATGATCCTGCGTGTGTGCGTGTGCGTGAGCCATCTATGGAAATCCCCCTCGACAGTCGTTATCGTGATAATCAGCAGTTGCGATCTCAGCCGCCCGCGTCATCCAGCCGGAAAAAGGTGTAGGACAGTGTGATCGTGTGTACGTCCGATGGCAGATTAGGGTCTATGCGGAAGACGACCGGCATCTCCCGCCGCTCCTCCGGCTGGAAGACCTGACGGTTGAAGCAGAAGCATTCAATCTTCTGGAAATGTTGAGCCGCCAGGCCCGGCGCCACACTCGGAATGGCTTGCCCAACCAGCGCATGGCCGGTCAGATTACGCGCCAGATAATGAGTCTGGTAATACTGTCCAGGATGGACTTGCATATGACTTACTTGGGGCGCAAATTCCCAAGGCGCGCCGACATTCAGGTTGGCGACGAATTCCACCGTGACCGTGCGCGCTTCATCCACGGCCATTGGCAAAACTGCCGCCACCTGACGACCGCCGGTTTTACCGTTCAGGCCGGTTATTTGGCACAGCACATCATAGATCGGCACCATCGCGAAGCCGAAGCCGAACATCGCCACCGTAATCAGCAGCAAGCGTTTAACCAGTCGGCGGTTGGCTGCGCCGGCTGAAACCGCCTCCCGGATTTCCACGCGGTCTCCTTGCGACATTCACTTCACTACAGGCGCGGTAGTGAAGGTGTGATAGGGCGGCGGCGACGGCAGCGTCCATTCCAGACCGTGCGCGCCTTCCCATACTTGATCGGTAGCTTTTACGCCGCCGCGAATGGTCTGGATCACGTTGTACAGGAACAGCAGTTGCGAGAAGCCAAACAGGAATGCGCCGACGGTGGAGATCATGTTGAACTCGGTGAACTGCAAGGCGTAGTCGGGAATGCGACGCGGCATCCCGGCCAAGCCCAGGAAGTGCTGCGGGAAAAACAGGATATTGACCCCAACCACTGACAGCCAGAAGTGGATTTTGCCCATCTGCTCGTTGTACATATGGCCGGTCCACTTCGGCAGCCAGTAGTAAGCCGCCGCCATCAGCGAGAACACCGAACCCGGCACCAGCACATAGTGGAAATGTGCCACCACGAAGTAAGTGTCCTGATACTGAAAATCAGCCGGCGCAATGGCGAGCATCAACCCGGAAAAACCGCCGATAGTGAACAGAATCACAAAGGCGATGGCGAATAGCATCGGCGTCTCGAAGGTCATCGCGCCGCGCCACATGGTCGAAACCCAGTTGAATACCTTTACCCCGGTCGGCACTGCGATCAGCATGGTCGCGTACATAAAGAACAACTGGCCGGCCAGCGGCATCCCCACCGTGAACATGTGATGCGCCCAGACAATGAAGGACAGGAACGCAATTGATGAAGTGGCATAGACCATTGAGGCATAACCGAACAGCGGCTTGCGGGCGAAGGTCGGGATGATCTGAGAGATGACCCCGAACGCTGGCAGGATCATGATGTAGACCTCAGGATGGCCGAAGAACCAGAAGACATGCTGGAACAGGACCGGATCGCCACCGCCGCCCGCGTTGAAGAAGCTGGTGCCGAAATACTTGTCAGTGAGCAGCATGGTGACCGCTCCGGCCAGCACCGGCATCACCGCGATCAGCAAGAACGCCGTAATCAGCCATGTCCACACGAACAGCGGCATTTTCATCAAGGTCATGCCGGGGGCGCGCAGATTGAGGATGGTGGCAATGACGTTGATGGCGCCCATGATCGAGGAAACCCCCAGCATGTGAACGGCCAGGATCACGAATGGGAAAGCATCGCCGGTCTGCAACACCAGCGGCGGGTACAGGGTCCAGCCGCCAGCGGGTCCGCCGCCGGAGGTAAATAACGTAGACAGTAGCAGGGTGAAAGCGAACGGCATGATCCAGAATGACCAATTGTTCATCCGTGGCAGAGCCATATCCGGCGCGCCGATCATCATCGGCAGCAGCCAGTTGGCCAGTCCGACAAAAGCGGGCATGACCGCGCCGAAGACCATCACCAGCGCATGCAGCGTAGTCATCTGGTTGAAGAAATGCGGGTTGACGATCTGCAAACCTGGCTGGAACAACTCGGCGCGAATAACCAGCGCGAATGCGCCTCCGATGAAAAACATCGTCAGCGAAAACAGCAGATACAACGTACCGATGTCTTTATGATTGGTGGTGACCAGCCAGCGCATCAGCCCAGGGGATGGCCCGGCATGGTGGCCATGATCATGATCATCAAGCGTGGGTGCGGCTGCGGTGTTCATAGGGTTTTACCTCCGCTGGCGGTCAGAGTATTCAGGTTGCTTGCCTTCATCTTTGCGACCCATTGCCGGAATTCGGCCTCGGGCATAGCCTCGACCACAATCGGCATAAAACCATGGTCCTTGCCGCAGAGTTCGGCGCACTGTCCACGATAGACGCCGGGCTTGTCAATCAGCGTCCAGGACTCATTGATAAAGCCGGGAATGGCGTCTTTCTTTATGGCCAGCGCGGGCACCCACCAGGAATGGATCACGTCGGAGGCGGTGGTCAGCACCCGGATCTTCTTGCCGACCGGCACCACCATGCGCTGATCCACTTCCAGCAAGTAGTGTTCGCCCTTGGATGCGTCATTGTGGATTTGCGCCGGCGATGTGGACAAGGTGCTGAAGAAGCCGACATCTTCATTCAAATACTGGTAATGCCAGCGCCATTGGTAACCGGTAACCTTGATGGTCAGTTCAGCATCGCGAGCATCGGCCATTCGGATCAGGACTTTGGTTGCCGGAACCGCCATTGCGATCAGGATCAACATCGGCACTACTGTCCAGACTATCTCGATCAGGGTGCTTTCATGAAAATGGGCCGGCGCCACGCCGCGTGATTTTCGGTGATGGTAAATGGACCAGAACATCACACCAAACACTGCCACGCCGATGACCACGCAGATCCAGAAAATCAGCATGTGCAGGCTGTAGATTTCCCGGCTGACGGAGGTGGCGCCCGGCGTCATGTTCAAGGCGAAATCAGCGTGGGCAACGGCGCTCCACGCCAGTAGCGCTCCGCCGGCGGCGATACCGCCTGCCTGCGCGATGCGACTGGTGGTCATAGTGTTCCTCCTGATTTTTATCTAGGAATACCAACGCTATGTTGGTTATCACATTAGATTTAACGCGAAAAGCACAATGGACGCAAAAGACAAAAAAACCGGAAGATTCTTCAACAGATTGGTTTTCCTGATATCTTTTGTGTTTTTCGTGGTTAGGCGATCTTTGGGATGCGCGCCCTGCTGCATGGCGCAACCCCTAAAATCTACTCATAATTTTGGAAAAAAATAGACTGATCATAAAATTTTGTCAATATCCGAGGGTTACGCTGGGAATTGGCAGCATAAAGGGGTTGGCGCGGCCCGTGGCGCGATTCAGCGGTTCTCCTGGCCACGGCGGCGCAGTTGCATCAGCGGGAATACCGCCATGCCGTCTCCGCACGGGTGGGATCGGTCCTGGATCGATCCCCAGGCATGGCCGTAGATCACCTCGCAACTGACGGGCAACAAACCGTCGGGGCGGCGGAACTGTTCGTAGGCGGACTGCATGGCTCGCAGTCGGTCTTTGCCCGTCAGGCCACGGGCGCGGCCGAAAGTGACGTTGCCGGCGCCGAGTACTGTGAGATCGCGCATCAGTCCGTCCACATTCGGATAGGTCAGGGTCAACCGCTCGACATCCATCACCGGATCGGCCAGTCGCGCCCGCAGCAGTGCGTCGCCAATGTCGTGCATGTCGAGGAAGGCGTTGATATGGTTGTAATCGTCGGCTGCCGCCCAACTGCGCCGCAATTCGATCAGGGTATCCGGCCCCAGCGTACTGAATAGCAGCGCGCCACCGGGTTTGAGTACCCGCTGGAATTCGGCAAACACCCGATCTAGATCCAGGCACCAGGGCAGGGCGAAATGGGAGAAGACCAGATCGCAGCTCGCTGACGGCAACGGCAGAGCTTCCGGCTCGGCCACTGCGCCATGCAGGGCGCGCAGCCAGGGCGCACGCTGGCGCGCCTTCTTCACCAGCCCCGGCGCTAAATCCAGCCCGATCACCCGCGCCTTCCGGTATTTTTTCATCAGCGCCGCAGTGATGACGCCGGTCCCGCAACCGACATCCACCATCGTCTCCGGCCGGCATTTAATCAGGTTCAAGCGCTCCAGCAGGCGGTTGCCTACCTCGCGATGCACGAACGCCGCTTCGTCATAGCCGGGCGCCGCCCGTTCCAAGGCTCGCCGCAACAGCAATCGATCCAGAGCGAAGGGGGATTCTCCGTGATCGTCATGCATCGAGAAATACTCTAAGTTCGGCCAGGAATTCCGGCAGGTGGGAAAAGAACGGCGCATGACCGGCGTGCGGGAAAACGCGCATTCGCGCATTCGGCAGCCCTTGCTGGATCGCTGCGCCGGCTGTTGCCGGAACCAGTTGATCGCGCTGTCCCATCAGCAGCAGGATCGGACAGACGATGCGCGGCAGTTCAGCGCGCAGATCGGCGTGTTCCAGGATCGCCAGTCCGCCCTCCAGCGCCGCTACATCCGGCTCGCCATGCTGGAACAGCATCGCCTTGAGCAGACGCAACTGGGCGGCGGCGTGTTCGCTGCCGTGGATTTCCAGCGCGATGAACCGATGGAGCGTAGCCCGGTAGTTCTGGCGCAGATCCTCGGCGAAATGGCGCAGCACTGACGGAGCGACGCCGTGTGGCCAGTCAGGCCGTTGCATGAAACAGGGGGTGGCGCTGACCAGCGCCAGTCGGTTAACCCGCTCCGGCGCAGTGATCGCGACCTGCTGCGCGACCAGCCCGCCTAGCGACCAGCCCACCCAGGTGGCCTGAGGCGGCGTGACCGCGATCACTGCGGCGCACAGATCGGCCAGCGTATGACCGGCTTCCGTCCGCCGACTGTAGCCGTGGCCCGGCAGATCCAGCACCGTGACCCGGTAGTCATCCCGCAGGGATTCCGCCACACCGTCCCAAACGCCAGAGTGCATGCCCCAGCCATGCAGCAACACGACATCCGGCCCGGAGCCGACGGTATGGCGATAAAGGGTAGCAGGCGGCGCAAGGCGGTTGGTGGAATCGTCGGTCATGGAAGATTTAGGCGGGACTCGGAGCAGCGGTTTAAGCAAATGCGCTTTCTACGTTTCGTTGGCCGCTGGCTTTACCGCCGATTCCGGTGCCACATCCACCGATACATCCAGCGAGTGGGCGCCGCCCCCGGTCATCACTCCTTTGAGCGGCGCGACATCGCCGTAATCCCTCCCCCACGCCAGCGTGACGTGCTTTTCTCCAGGCATACAACCGTTGGTCGGATCGAATTCGGCCCAGTCGGCGCCCGGTACATACACCGCCAGCCAGGCATGAGACGCATCGGCCCCAACCAGCCGGGGCTGGCCGGGCGGCGGCAAGGTTTCCAGATAGCCGCTGACGTAGCGCGCCGCCAATCCCAATGCCCGCAGACAGGCAATCGCCAGATGAGCGAAATCCTGACAGACGCCGCGCCGCTCGCTCAGAACTTTGTCAAGCGGTGTAGCGACCGTGGTGAAATGCGGGTCGTAGATAAATTCATCATTGATCCGCCGGTTCAGATCCGCAACGGCCTCCAGCAGGGGACGGCCAGGAGGGAAGCTCGGTTCGGCGTATTGCCGGAACTTCGCCTGCACCGCCACAAACGGCGAGTCGAGTGCAAATTGCCGAGCCTCAATGGTGTCCGGGCTTGGATCGTTCTGCAACGCTTCGATCACCTGCTCCCAGGGCAGCGATGGACTGGAGGCGTCGAACGGGCGCGACTTCAATATTTCCACCTCGGTGGCGACCGTCACCACCAGACGCTGATGAATGTCCTGGATAGCGAAGTACAGCGCCCGGTTGCCGAAAAAGTCCCACCGCTCATGGGAGAGCGCCGGGCGTGGTCGAATTTCGATCCGGCTGGGCCGGCAAAACTGCCAGGGGGTTTCCCGTGGCAGCAACCGCGCTTCGTTGTGACACAGAGCCACGCCACTGCTGTAGCGGTACAGAGTGCGATGGGTGATGGTGTACTTCATGGCCGCATGGTAATCAGTTGCCGGGGGACTTCGGCATGGCTGAAATGGCTATGGATCAGCGCATCGGACAAGGCCAGCAAAGGACGGTTGAGCGCTTCCAGCAGCCGGGCCAGCTCGGCGCTGGAATGAGTGCTGTCTTGGGACAGGGTTGCCAGCGCCTCAATGTCGGCCAGTTGCAAGACGGAGGTCGCTTCCAGGATCAGTCGTTCCTCGGCGCTGCGATAGGGCGAACTGTTGTTGGGCCGCTGCAAACGCCCGATATTGCGTTGCAATCGCCGCAATTGATAGCCGATGGCGCGGGGATTGCCCTCATCAAAAAGCAACAAGTCGATGATCGCACGCGGATGCAGCGCGGAGCGGTAGCGGCGCCGATAGGCGGTCAGGTTATCAGTGATGGTGAGCACCACTTCCCACAGGGGCAATCCGGGGTTACGGGCAGTGATGAAAGCGAGATTAAACAGGGTCATGGTGTGCAGCACCCGCTCCAGATAACGCCCGATGTCGAAGAACAGCCAGCCCTGGTGATGCGGCATGGTCTCGTTGTTCAAGCCGCAGAACGCCGTCACCAGCATCAAATCCTCTTCAAGCAGTTCCCGCGCCTGCCGGGCGCCCAGCCCTGGCACGGGTTGCTGAATTTGTTGCTGGATTCGATTCAGCAGACGCCAGCCATCATCGCCCAGATGGTTGCGCACCGCCCGTCCGGTGCGCAGCATGTCGCCGAAAATCACATGCAGGCTGCCGGGATGATCCGATTCCACCACCAGATTCAACAGCTTTTGCCGCAGGGTGAAAAAACGGGCGCGCGGCGATTCCGCCACTGGGGGTACTGGAATTTCCAGAGCTTCCAGCAGGTCGTCCAGACAGCGTTCATCGGTGTTGTCCTGCTCCCATTCCAGCAACCGCCCGAACGCCTCCCGCAACAGGCGGGCGGTGCTGTCCAGCCGTTCGCTGTAGCGGCCCAGCCAGAACAGATTATCCGCCACCCGGCTGGGCAGGTCGCCCCCGTCGCGGGTGACAAAGATGGGGCCGTAGCTTTGCCGCAACAAACTGACGTGTTTCTGCGGTGTCGGCGCCAGCACCCACCAGTCCTTGCTGATCCCGCCCTGCTGCAATGCGGCTTGCAGGGTATCCAGGCCCGAGGAGACGCGCGCCAGGCCGCCCGGCATCGCCCGGTAGCTCTCGCCGTCTGCGACCGTGAAACCGCGCAGCAGCACGGGTCGCGGCGTCAATCGCCCATCTTCCAGCACCGGCGCGGTAGAGAGCGGCAATGATTTCTGACCGACAAACAGGTGAGGGGCGGCCTGGATCCGATTCACCAGTTGGGCGCGGGTCGCTGCGTCAAGCCGGGCGACTTCCCAATGGGGTTGACCGGGCAGGATCGAACGCACCACCAATTGATCCAGATTGCTCAATACATAACTGCGCGCATCGGGGGCGCCGCACCACCAGGTTGGCAGTGACGGCAGCTTCAGCGGTTCGCCCAGCAATTGCTGGCACAGCAGCGGCAGGAAAGCCGCCAGGCCAGGATTTTCGGCGAGACCGCTGCCAATGGCGTTAGCGATAGCGACATGGCCGCCCCGCGCCGCCTGCAACAGGCCGGGAATGCCCAGCAGCGAGTCGCCCCGCAGTTCCAGCGGATCGCAAAAGGCGTCGAACACCAGCCGCAGAATTACATCCACCGGGCGCAGTCCGCCCAGAGTCTTCAGCCAGACCCGGCCATCGCGCACCACCAGATCCTCGCCTTCCACCAGGCTGAGCGACAGATAATTCGCCAGATAGGCGTGTTCAAAATAAACCGGGCTGTTGGGGCCGGGCGTCAGCAGCACCACATGCGGATTTTCAGGATTATGGCGGGCCAATCCCGCCAGCGTGGCCCGTTCAGTCTCCAGGAAGCTCGCCAGTCGGCGCAGCGGCGCGTCGCGGTAAAGCATCGGCAGCGCCCGGGCCAGAATGATGCGGTTCTCCAGCGTGTATCCGGCGCCGGATGGCGACTGGCTGCGGTCGCCATACACCCGAAATACGCCGTCCGGGCCGCGTGCGAGATCCACGCCATGGAAAATCAGCCAGCGACTGCCCGCTGGGAGCGATTGATGGCAGGCGTGGAGAAAACCAGGGTAGGCGTAGATCAATTCCGGCGGCAACCAACCTTGGCGAATCGTGGCGCGAGGCCCGTACAAATCCGCCATCAGCGCATTCAACAACCGGGATCGCTGTTCCATCCCGGCGGCGAGATTGCTCCATTCCTCGCCAGTCATCCACAGCGGGATGGGGTCTACCAGCCAATGCCGCTGCGCGTTGCGCGAGTCGTCATAGGCGTTGTAGGTGACGCCGTCTTCCCGCAGCAAGCGCTGGATTTCGCCGTGACGACGCTCCAGTTCCTCGCCGCCGGTTTCGTCCAGGAATTGCATCAGCTCCCGCCAGTGGGGACGCAGCGTTCCGGGCGACGAACACATCTCGTCGTAGCCGGAAGCGGCGACGGGGTAGTCGTCCAGCAGTGAACCGTGGGGCAGGGTCCGATCGTCTTGACGGGCAACTGAGGTTTCGATCATGCAAATTTTCCTGGGGGCGGCCACTGCGATGCGGGTTGTCAGGCCGCACGGCTTTGCTCAAAGCGCCTCTTGTCCCGCAGCGGGCAGCGGGTGGCGCAAAGCCGGTGGTTCCGCATGAGAAGCGCCCGGATCCGCGTTCTGTGTGAGCCGGATGGGCGTTAGTCCTGGAGACGGGCATTGGCGCGGCGCAACCGGTCGGCCATCACCCGCATGACCTGGAGGGCGAACAGCGGAGTTCGCTGGATGAGAGCCAGGAAATGCTGGCGGCTGACCCGTGCAAGCAGGCAGTCGGTGCGAGCGATGGCGGTGGCGCTGCGCGGTTTGTCATCGATCAGTGCAAACTCACCCAGCATACCGCCTGATCTCACCGTTTCGAGAGTTTGATTACCTACCACGATATCCACTTGACCTTCAGCGACAATGTACAGGCTGTCACCGGGGTCGCCTTCGCGGAAAATGGTCTGGCCGGCAGTAAAGGACTGGGATTCTTCGGGCTTGCTGAACAAATCCGGATTGGGCATGGAGCGGTTCCTCGTCGTGCCGGAGCGGTGTTCGCGCTGGTTACACCCACCGGTAGCTGCGATGCTTTTTGGCAGTTTAGCCCACTTTGTGAGGCCGTGATAGCGGCCCTGCCCACGCTTCACGC
>DEHY01000192.1 GCA_002352185.1 Competibacteraceae bacterium UBA2788 | reverse complement strand
CTTTTTATAAGCCTCATTGAGTTCCTTGTCCGCTTCGATATAAATTTTCGTACTGCAATAAACCACGTCATAATCAGATTTCGTTTTCTCGCAGTCCGCCCATACCGGGGTAGCGAACAGGAGCGCGGCTAAAATCAAACCTGTTTTCATGATGGACTCCTCATGTCGAATTTGAGACGGTAAAAAGCTGGGCAAAACCGATAACGCATTATCCACGCCGGCATGGATTAAAAATATCCGGTTTTTTCACAAACTCCATTATTTTCCTGCAAAAAACGCCTGCACCCGCTCCAGCTTCCGCGTTCGCGGCATCGGCGGCAGGCTGTCCAGAAACACCCGCCCGTAGAACTTGCTCAGCAGGCGCGGATCGCCCAGCACCAGCACCCCCCGGTCGCTCACATCACGGATCAGCCGGCCCACGCCCTGCTTGAGGGTGATGACGGCATGGGGCAATTGATAACAGCGGAATGGATCTTCGCCGCGCTGACGCAAGGACTCGATACGCGCCTGCACCACCGGATCGCCGGGCGCGGCGAACGGCAGCCGGTCAATGATCACGCAGGACAGCGCCTCGCCGCGCACGTCCACCCCTTCCCAGAAACTGGCGGTTCCCAGCAGCACCGCGTTGCCCAAGGATCGGAACTGCCGCAGTAACGCCGTTTTTGGCCGTTCCCCCTGCACCAGCAATGGATAATCCAGTCGATCCGCCAGCGCCTCCGCCGCCTCGCGCAGGGCGCGATAGCTGGTGAACAGCAGAAACGCCCGCCCCCGGCTGGCTTCCAGCACCGGCAGCGCCGCCTCCAGCAGCGCCGCCGTGTAGTGTGATGAACCGGGATCGGGCAATTCCGGCGGATGATAGAGCAGGGTATTGCGGGCGAAATCGAACGGACTGTCCAGCCGCAGCGCCGCATAGTCGTGCAAACCCAGCCGTGCCGCGAAGTGTTCAAATCCCTGCCCCACCGCCAGCGTCGCCGAGGTAAAAATCCACGCGCCCGGACGCGCCGTCATCTGCTTTTGAAACACCGGCGCAATATCGAGCGGGGTCAGACTCAGGGTAAAGCTGCGTCCATGGGTTTCAAACCAGCGCACCTGGTCCGGGTTGCTGTCCGCACCGGTCAGGGTCAACAAGCGCTGCGCCAGATCTTCGCCGCGCCGATGGCAACTCTCCAAACCCTTGCCGCGTTGCGCCGCTTCTTTCAACGCCTCGCGCAACCGATCCAGCGCTTCGGTCAACTGGCTGACCGCCTCTCCCACTGCCGGCTGATCGGCCATCTCCCGCCACAGCGCACGACGTTCCGCCATCCCCAGCGCCTGGCGCAGCGCCGGGATCGCCGCCTCCAGCGCCTCGGCCCGCCGCCGCAGATCGACGAAATCCGCCGCATCCCGTAATTGTTCCACCACCGTATCCCGCGCTAGCTCGCTCAACTGCCGACCGCTCAGCGACCGCCCAAAAAAGTGGCTGGCGATCTCCGGCAACTGATGCGCCTCGTCGAGGATGAACGCCTCCGCGCTGGGCAACAGTTCGGCAAAACCTGCCGTCTCCTTGAGCGCCAGATCCGCGCAAAACAGATAATGGTTAATCACCAGCACGTCCGCCGCCAACGCTTCGCGCCGCGCCTTGACCAGGAAGCAGTCATCGAACTGCGGGCAATCCTGTCCCAGGCAGTTGTCCACGGTGGACGTCACTCGCGGCCAGATTGACGAGGATTCCGGCACATCGGGGATTTCGGCGATGTCGCCGCGCTGGGTGCGACCGGCCCAGGCATGAATCCGGCGCAGCTCGACCACCTGCTCGCGTGAAGGTAAACGGCCTTCCTGCTCGGTGGCTTGCAGGCGGTAGCGGCAGAGGTAGTTGCCGCGCCCCTTCAGCAGCGCGGCTTTCACCGGCGCCTTCAGCGCCTGGCGCACCACCGGCAAATCCTGGTAATAGAGCTGATCCTGCAAATGGCGGGTGCCGGTAGAGATGATGACCCGCACTCCGGCCAGCAACGCAGGGATCAGATAGGCGAAGGTTTTGCCGGTGCCGGTGCCGGCTTCAACGATCAGCGTCCCGCTGTCGTCCAGAATGGCGGCGACCGCCGCCGCCATGTCCTGCTGCTGCGGGCGCGGCGCGAACCCGGCAATCTGTCGGGCCAGCGGCCCCTCCGGCCCCAGCAGTTCGACGGCATCCACGGCGGCGCTCCGCGCCCGCGCCGACTTCAGCGCGACTGCGCCGCCCGGGCTTCGGCTTCCTCAGCGCCAGCGGCATTACCCGCCGCCTTGCGAGCGGAAGCGATTACTTTCCAGTTGCGGGCTTGCAATGCCCGATTACCGCTGGCCAGATTGTTGGACTTGCTCGCCAGCGATTCGGCCTGCTGGTATTGGCCCTGATGCAGGCGAATCTGGGCGAGATCGTGCCAGATGCCGGCGTTGCGCGGTTCGACGCGCAGCGCCCGCTCCAGCGCCGCGCCGGCCTTATCCAACTGGTTGCTCTTGACGTACTTGTCGGCGCTGTCCAGCAACGCGACCACCGCCTGATTCCCTTCGCGGGTAATTTCCGCCGGCGGCAGATCAGCCGGCGGAGCGGGCGGGGGCGGGGCAGCGGCGGGCTGAGCCGGAGCGGGCGCCGGTTCGACCGACGGGGATGGCGCCGTCGCAACCGCTGCAGGGTTGGGCGCCGACCTCGGCGCTGGCGTCGAATGCGGCGCCCTTGGCACCACCGGCTGGGGTTCGGGCAGCGAACCGGGAACCGGCGCAGGAGCGCCATAACCGGTATCAGCACCCTGCGGATAGGCTGGAGAACCCGGTGGTGGGGCTGTTCTTCCGTAGCCATCGTTCGGCGGGGCCGGATACGGTTGGGATGTGGGTGGGTAGGGCGCAGCGGCACCCGGCGGATAGCTCGGCTGCCGGTTGTTATTGCNNTGACCTGGTGGGTAAGGACGCGCCGGCGCAGCATACGGATCGGAAGCCGATGGATAGGCGGAAGAATATTCCCGTGGCAGGAGCGGGTCCTCCCGGGGCAATTGCCCCACGTCCACTTGCGACGTCGCCGGGGACTGCGCCGTCGGCGACCGGCGCGTGCTACGGTCCACCACCGGGGCTTTTGCCGTTGCTCTGGCAGCGGGTGTCTTGCTGGCCGGCTGCTGCGAAAATGGCAGGGTCGAGCAGCCGGCCATGGTCAATGCCAGCGTCAACAGGCTAAAGCTGAGTTGCAAACGTGTGTTCATCATTGTCTCCCGCAGGCTCGGTCGTTTTGATCGACAATCCCGAACCACAACGAAATCTGGTATTGGTTTAACTTTGGATTGCCCGGATGGCTTTAATTCATCAAGCGGCGGAAGAAATCGCCCATTTCCCCCGACCCTTCCGCGTCATCAGCCGGCATGTCTGAGTCACTGTCATCAGGAACGGTTCGACGCGGTGCGGCGGGGGCGCTGCCGCAGGAAACAGAACCTTGCGGCCCGGACCCGACCAGGAAGGGCACCGCCTGGCCGCGTCGGCAACCCTGACTCAGCCGCAGCCCACTATGCGGATCGACCCAAACTTCCTCGACATCGGTGGGCGGCGGGGTGTCCAGCGGCTCCAGTTTCAGTCCCGCCATTAAATCCATCCACACCCGCAGCGCCCCACTCGCCCCGCTCAGCCCAGTGGGCTTGTTGTCGTCCCGTCCTAGCCAGACCACCGCCAGCCGATCACCGCTGAAGCCGGCAAACCAGGTATCACGAAAATCGTCGGTGGTGCCGGTCTTGCCGGCGATGTTCAGATCAGGCGACAGCTTGCTTTTCATCGCGCTGGCGGTGCCGGCTTTGACCACTTGCTGCATGGCGTTAGTGACCAGATAGGCCGGCCCTGGTTCGACCGCCTTCTCTACGTCCAGCGCATAGTGTTGCAATGATTTGCCGGTGGCGTCAGTCACCTCGCGGATCGCACGCAACGGAATGCGGAACCCCCCGCCGGCGATGGTTGCATAAATCTGCGCGATCTCGAAGGGCGACACCTCAAAAGCGCCCAGCAGTAATGACGGATACGGTTTTAGTTCACGCTCCAGCCCCAAACGCTGCAACATCTCCACCACCTTGATTACGTCCATGTCCAGGCCCACCCGCACCGCCGGAATGTTATAGGAACGAGCCAGAGCGTCGCGCAGCGTAACCCGCCCATGATAGCGCTTGTCGTAATTGCCCGGAGTCCAATGCTGGCCGCCGGACGTGTAGACCAAAGGGCTGTCGTTCAGCCGGGTCATCAGGGTATAGCGATCCGGCTGTTCCAGCGCGGTCAGGTAGGTCACCGGCTTGATCAGCGAACCGGCCAGCCGCTTGGCGTCCAGCGCCCGGTTGAAGCCGACTGCTTTTGGCTCGCGATCGCCGACCATGGCCAGCACCTCGCCGGTTTGAGTATCGGTTACGATGGCGGCTCCTTGCAGGGGTCGCGCCTTGGGTTGGCTCTTTTCCAATGGCGACAGGCTGTTAGCCAGCGTGTTTTCCGCCTTGGCCTGGACCCGGGGATCAAGGGTGGTAAAGACGCGCAATCCTTCCGATGTCAAATCCTCCGACTTGTAATACTGCCGCAACTGGCGTTGCACCANNACCAGGGCGCGCCGATCCTTGGCCCGATCCGGATGTTTGCGCGGATCATAAAGCGAGGGTCCCTTGATGATCCCCACCAGCAGCGCGAACTGATGCAAATCCAGATCGTCCAGCGCCTTGCCGAAAAAGAACTGGCTGGCCAGACCAAAGCCGTGAATGGCCCGGCTGCCGTCCTGCCCCAGATAGATCGCGTTGCTATAGGCTTCCAGGATGTCGTCTTTGCCGTAGCGCGCATCAATCAGGATCGCCATCAAAATCTCGTTGATCTTGCGCTTGAAGGACCGTTCGTTGCTGAGAAACAGGTTTTTAACCAGTTGCTGAGTCAGGGTGCTGCCGCCCTGCACCGTTCGCCCGGCGCGGAGATTGACCACCATCGCACGGAAGATGCCTTTGGGATTGATGCCCGCATGCTCGAAGAAGGAGCGATCCTCGACCGCCAGCAGCGTATCCACCAGCGCAGGAGGCAAGTCTTTGCCCTTGAGCAGGATGCGATCTTCATAGTGCGCGGGATAAATGCCGGCGATTTCGGGCGGATCCAGCCGCAGCAGGCCCGGCGCTTCCTGCCCATCCAGGCTCGTCACATCAACCAGAATCTCGCCGGCAAACCCCACCCGGATTTTCCGGGTCGGCTCCGCAGCGTCCCAGAACACGAAATCGCGGGTCACGACCTCGAAGACTTCACCCTGGCGGGCGTAACTGCCGGGTTTGGTCGGCGAGCTTCCTCCACCGGGCGGCGGAACGCAGATTTCGGGCGGTTTGGGCTTGGGCTTGGGCTTGAGCGACGGCTTGCCGGTTGCGGGCAGAGGCGCTGGCGATTCCACCGGACAGTTCACATCGTGATAACCCAGCACTTTAAGTTCCTGGACGAAAGCTTCGGCGCTCAGCGGCATCCCCGCGAACAGTTCCAGTGGCCGGGCGTATACCTTGGCCGGCATGGCCCAGCGCTTCTGATCAAACTCGGTGCGAATGACCGCATCCAGATACAACATATAGACGCCCAGCCCGAACGCCACTAGCAACACGCCGCCCAGCAACAATGAAAGCAGCAGGGAAAACAAGGACCGGAAGATCCGTGGCCGCACTCTGGAATTTCGGGGTGATTTACCTTTAGTCATGCCTGTTTCCGTTTGGACTCGCCGCACTCATCAATCCGCTTGGCGGATCCCAGTGATTCCGTTTTATCCTACCCGTTCGTTGTTCACGCTTTGGAGTCCGCTGCGTGCTATTCGCCCACGAACCTTGCGACCAGACCGCGCTGATCGCGGCGCTATTGCGGCCAGAGCGCTATCCGCATCCGGTCGCTGCCGTCGAACATTTGCAAACCCATATCTCGCATGTCCTGCTGGCCGGGGATTATGCCTACAAGATCAAGAAACCCCTGAATCTGGGTTTTCTGGATTTTACCAGTCTGGAGCGNNGCGATTGGCGGCGAACCCACTCAGCCGGTCTGGGGTTCGACCGACGGCCTGATCGAATATGCAGTGCGGATGCGCCGTTTTCCCCAGGATGCGCTACTGGACCGGGCGCTGGCCGCTGGCCGCCTGGAACCCCGCCATCTGGATGCGCTGGCCCGCCAACTGGCCGAATTTCATCGCGTCATTCCAGTAGCCGATCCCGTCGCGCGATTCGGCGATCCAGCGCAGGTTTGCCAACCCATGCTGGACGATTTCACCCATACCCGTCCGCTGCTGGTCGATCCCGCCGACCACGGGATACTGTCCACCGTGGAGCGCTGGACCCTGGCTGCTTCCAAACGGCTGTGGCCGCGACTGGCTGAGCGCAAGGCGGGCGGCTGGGTCCGCGAATGTCATGGCGACCTGCACCTGGGCAACATGATTCTGGCCGAAGACGGATCTATCGCCATTTTCGACTGCATCGAATTCAACGACGATTTTCGCTGGATTGATGTCATCAATGATCTGGCGTTTCTGACCATGGATTTGCGTTTCCGTGGGGCNNGTCTACCGGGCCATGGTGCGCGCCAAGATCAACGCGATCCAGGCCGGCCAGAACAGCATCCCGGAATCCGCCCGCGCCGCCGCCCGCGACCAGTGTCGGGCCTATCTGCGCCTGGCGCTGGAACTTACCCGGGAACCGGCGCCATTTTTGCTGATCACCCACGGCGTGTCCGGGGCGGGCAAGTCGCGCTGGACCCGGCAGTTGCTGGAGCTTTTCCCCGGCGCGATCCGCATTCGCTCCGACGTGGAGCGCAAGCGGCTGTTCGGCCTCGGCCCGCTGGACAACAGCGGCTCCGCGCTCGGCCAGGGGTTGTACACGCCGGACGCCAGCGCCCGCACTTATGACCACCTGCTTGCCCTGACCGGCGACTTGCTGGCTGCGGGTCATCCGGTGCTGGTGGACGCCACGTTTATGAAGCGCGGCCATCGGCAACCCTTCCGCGATCTGGCCGCCCGGCACGGCGTGCCGTTCATTCTGCTCAACTGCACCGCTGATCCCGCCACGCTGCGGGAGCGGGTCGCGGCGCGACGGGCGCGCGGCGACGATGCCGCTGAAGCCGATGTCAAGGTGCTGGAACGGCAATTGCGCTATGTCGAACCGCCGGCAGCGGATGAGCAAGGGCTGACCATCATCAACGATGGCGATCTGGAACGGCTGCGGGCGGCCATTGTGGCTGCAATGTCAGCGGGTCGCCACAGCTAATCGAGTTATTTCCAAACGGTTTTTGCTTACGGAGAGCATGGAAGTCGCCGAAAGGATCACGGATCAAATGCATGTTGACGGAACAGCAGGTTCGTATAATCAATTTTTATCCACTCAATGATGGGGGCATGATGGCGAAGTATGACGTTTACGGAATCGGCAATGCGCTGGTGGATATGGAGTATGAGGTCGAGATTGCCGACCTGGAGGCGCTGGGCATCGACAAGGGCGTGATGACTTTGGTGGATGAGGATCATCAGTTGAGAATAATGAATCATCTGGCCGCACA
>DEHY01000055.1 GCA_002352185.1 Competibacteraceae bacterium UBA2788 | reverse complement strand
AAAACGGTTACTATCAGCACCAGTAATCCCTGCCAGGCTAAATGGCGCTGAACGGCGTCCTGACGCATCGCTTGCCAGCCTTTGGCCTCTGGCAGATCAGCAAAAATCTCGACGTACCAACGCAATGCCTGGGGAAAGTAGAACACCCAATAGAGCAACACTAAATAATCGAGCGGGTTCCACAACGACAGTGGCCGCCGCCGTCGGGGGGCATAAGGAAGAGGAGGGGGCGGAGTCATGGCCGATGCCGGCGCAGTACCTCATAGCGGGCGGCGCACTGGTGCAACAAATCCCTGGGCTGTCGTGGTGCGCTGTACATATCTGCAAACGGGGCAATATCAAAAGCTGTTCCCGCCAGGCGTTGCTGTGCCAACTGGCGGCAGAAGGCAGGCGCTAAAGGCGAAAGTTCGACAGGCGACGAGTCGAGACCGGCAAAGGGCGAATCGCGGGTTGGGTCATCCTTGCGAAACAGGATTTCCAGCCGTTCGTTGCTGACTGCGACCAGTCGGATGTGGCATTGCTCCAAGCCGCGCAACCAGCGGCGCATTTTAAGTCCCTGACTACCGGTTTCCATTCCACCCAGATTGTCGAGCAGCAATAATTGCAGAGGCTTGTGTTGCAGCAGGCTCCTGATCTCTTTGTCCCTTTCGCCGCCCAGGTGCTGCACGACGCCTTGTTTCAGTTCGTTCAGGCTATTGATCTGGCGAAAATCCAGACAGCAAATTTCCTGGTCCCGCCACCCAAACCGCGATTTGACTTGTCGCTGCAATTCCTGCAACAACAGGGTCTTGCCGCTGCCCGGCGGTCCCACGATGGAACAATGGCTGTTGGCTTGCAGCTTTTCCAGAATGCGGCGAAGTTCTTCCTCCCGTCCCAGCAAGGCCGGACTCTCGCCGTAAAACGGATTGCTTGAAGGCGCGGTTTGCCAGGGAACCCGCCGCCGCTGCTCGTCGCTGAGGCAACCGAGCCAGTCAGCGTTTTGCTGATGGTAGGGCTGCTGCAAAGCGACCAGATCGTGTTCCGGCAGAATGCAAGCGACTGAAACCGCCCGACTGCCCAGGTCACTGTCGCGATCCCGCGAACTTTTCACGATGCTGCAAACGCCGCCGGTGCGCAAATTGAGCAGCGGTGCGCCGCTCAAACCGGGACGCGCCTGCCCTTCCTTGAGTTTTAATAATGCTCCCGATCCAGTGTCGGTCGGCCCCTCGTATTCAAAAGTCGCCGAATCGCCGTTCGGATACTGGTCCGTATAGCCGTAGCTGTACAGGCTGTCGTGCAACACGATGTCGGCATTCAAATAGACACAGGGGTGGCTTTGCCCCTCGTCGCATCGCAACAGCGCCAGATCGGGGTACGGCTTGGCGAAAAATGCCACGATCCGTCCCGAAACCGTCCGGCCATCGCTGGTGACTTCAACCGGAACCGACTGCGCCTGAGCCGTTTCGACCACATGCGCGCAGGTCAAAATCAGGCCGGGAGCGACCCGGAAGCCCGTACCCTGACTCCCATCCTGCGGGATGCGCAGACGCACCGTGCAGCGGCGCAACAGACTATCGAGATCCTGAGATGGTCCCACGCTGCAACTCCCTTTGGCGCCTCATCAAGCGCCCCATTCCAGGGTAATCTTCAATGTCGCCGCGCCAGAGCTTTTCACCAGCAGCGTGGTCAACGCGCCGGACTCCACAGCTACTTCAAGACCGAACTCGACGCTGGCCTTTTTCGGCTTGACCTTCTGCAACGCGGCGTTCAGGGAACTGGCGATACCCTCGATGGTATTCGTCACTTCATCGAACGACAGCAGCTTAAACGCCACATCTTCCTCGCTGCCCAGCATTGTGGCGGCCACTCGAATTTGGGCGCCATTAGCCAGCTTTACGGGAATCAGATCTTGTCTTGTTGTCATCGGTACGATCTCCGGTCGGATTCGGGTAGCCAATCATATAGAAATCCTCTTTGAGTGGCGGAAGCATCGCCGGTTGAACCCAATCCCCCCGCTCGCTTCACTCGTGCCCTCCTTTGGCAAAGGGGAGCTGGGGGATTTCACAGCCAGACATAGCTACAACCCGCTTGGATGGCTGAATGTTGCCGCCGCCCTCGACTCAATACAGCAGCGGCGGCATGAACAAGCCACCGCTTTGCCAGGGACGATTGAGGCCGCGCTCCAGGCCCAGCGGGCTGTCGCTACCCAGGTTGCGCTCGAAAATCCGGCTGTAGGAACCCACCTGGGCCAGGACCTGATATGCCCAGTCATCTTTCAACCCCAGCGGCTGGCCAAAGCCGGCTTCCTTGCCGGCGAGGCGGCGCAACTCGCCGTCCGCCTCTTCGCCGATCTTTGCCAGGCTCGCCGCGTCAACCGCCCACACTTCGGCCACTTGAGTCACGTGAACAACCCAGCGGACGATGTTGAACCAGCGTTCATCGCCCTGGGCGACGTAGGGCCCCATGGGTTCGCGCGAGATGATTTCATCCAGTATCTGTAAGCGCTTGGGATCGATCACCCGGGTCGCCCGCTGCACCGCCAGCGCGGACCAGTCGGCGCTGACCATATCGCATTCGCGGCGGACAAAACGATCCCGGGTGTTATTCGGACTCGACTCGATCACTTTGAAATCAAGCTTTCTGAGTCGCGACACATCGGCCAGGTTGGTCGCCGTGGTTGTTCCCTTTTCCACGCAAACCCTCGCGCCCCTAGCCTGGTCGAGACGGGTAATCGGGCTATCCGACCACGTCATGAAGCCCTGTCCATCGAAAAAAGTCGGCGCCACGAACCGGGTTCCCATGGCAACGTCGCGGCTGTAGGTCCAGGTCGCCAGACCAAAGGCAATATCCACCTCGCCCCGCACCAGCGCCTGGAATTTATTCACGCTATCGATCCGCTCGACTTTCACCGCGTCCGCCTTGCCCAATACGGCGGCGGCGACCGCACGGCAAAAATCCACGTCAAAACCGGCGGGTCGCCCTGAACTGTCCAGGCTGCTGAACCCCGTACTCCAGTCAGCCGCGCAGCGCACGGCGCCGTGCTTGCGCACCCGCTCCAATACATCGGCCCAAGCGGATGAAGCGCCGAACAGCGTCAGTAACAAACTGAAAAGCAATGGAATCGAAACCAATAAA
>DEHY01000225.1 GCA_002352185.1 Competibacteraceae bacterium UBA2788 | reverse complement strand
CCGGCAGGAAGGCCGGCAGGAAGCTCTGCGGGAGGCGCTGGAGCGGTTAGTGGCCGCAGGGATACCGATGGAGCAAGCCCGATCCATGCTGGGATTGGATGCCGGGTGTAAGGGTGATGCAACATCGTGAGCGAGGAGCTATAGCGGGAGAAAGCATGTGATGTCACCCGAAGACGAACCACTGGCGCAGCGGTGCCGCAGCGTCGGTCAAGCCCTGCAAACTGCGCTGGCCTGGGTTGGCGACAACCGCGACCGCATCGGGCAAAGCAGCGTCGGCTTGCAACGCGAACTGCGCAAGAACGCGCTGCTGGCGCGCAGTCTGGAACACGCGGCGCAGCGCAAGATGAGCGTAAGCGTGTTCGGCCCCAGCCAGGCCGGCAAATCCTATCTGGTTTCGGCGCTGGCCCGGCCCGGCCTGAATCCGCTGCTGGCGCGCTTCGCCAGCCGCACGGTAGATTTTATTCGGGAAATCAATCCCGAAGGCGGGCGTGAATCCACCGGACTGGTGACGCGCTTCACCCTGGATCGTTCCCCGCAAGCGACGCCGGATTATCCGGTGGAGCTGCGGCTGCTGACTCAGAGCGACCTGGTCAAAATCATCGGCAACACCTTTTACGCCGATTGCCGTCAGGACGACTGGCCCGATCCGGAACCCGACGCCATCGCCCAGCGCATCGCCGAACTGGCCGGGCGGGCGTCGCCCACGCCGGTGGACCCGCTGACCGAAGACGATGTTTACGATCTGGAAGAGTATTTCTGGCGCACTTTTCGCGGCGCCGGACGGATCAAAGTCTTAAAACACACGCAATTCTGGAATCGCGCCGCCGAACTGGCTCCACGCCTGACGCCACCGGATCGCGCCCGCCTGTTCGCGGTGTTGTGGGGCGATGTCGCCGCCTTCACCCAGCTTTATCTGCGACTATATCTGGCGTTGCAGAGCCTCGATTTCGCGGCGATGGCGCGTTGTCCGCTGGCGGCGCTGACGCCGCGTGAACAAAGCATCATTGATGTGCAGATGCTGCGCGGGCTGGGCGGCGACGGCGGCGACCGGGTGGCGGTGCTGGCCGGAACCCGGATCGTAGAATTACCACGCGCCGACGTTACCGCGTTGACCGCCGAACTCAGGATCGTGCTGGAGCATAAACCCGGCAGCCTGGACGGCGCGGCCTACGATCTGTTTGATCATACCGACCTGCTGGATTTTCCCGGCGCCCGCTCGCGGGAGCAGATTAAGGATCTGGCGGACTATCTGGCGCGTCCCGAAGCGCTGTCGGGATTTTTTCTGCGCGGCAAGGTGGCCTATCTGTTCGAGCGTTATTGCGCCGAGCAGGAATTGACCGCAATGCTGCTGTGCATCGGTCCCGGTAATCAGGAAGTGCGCGGTCTGCCCGACATGGTGAGCGACTGGATTGCCGCCACCCATGGCGCGAGCAGTGAAGCGCGGGCCGATAGCCCGGTTTCGCTGTTTCTGGTGTTGACCAAGTTCGATATGGAATTTGAGCAGAAGGCCGGCGCTTCCGACGATCCGGGTCAGCGCTGGAGTACCCGGCTTTATTCCTCGCTGCTGGACTTCTTCGGCAAGCAGCACGATTGGCCGCGCAGTTGGGATCGGCAAGGCGGATTCCGCAATACCTTCTGGCTGCGCAACCCCAATTTCAAGCAGAAAGCCATTTTCGACTACGACGGCGAGCGCGAAAAACAGGTGCGCGAATCGGAACGCGCCACGATTCAAAATCTGCGCGCCGGGTTTCTGGGCAACGCCGAGGCGCGCAACCATTTCGCCGACCCGGCGCGCGCCTGGGACGCGGCCATGCGCCTGAATGACGGCGGCATCGGCTATCTGGTCGAACAATTAAGTCCGGTGTGCAATCCCGGACTCAAGCGGCAACAGGTGACTCGGCGCATTGATGATCTCTGCCGTGCGACAGCGGGACGGCTGCGCAGCTATTACGTCAGCGACGACCGCGAAGCCGAGCGCGCCAAGAAACGGGATTTGGGCAAGAATCTGGCGCGAAAGCTGGTGGGCTGCGCGGTGGCGCAACGCTTCGGCGAGTTGCTGTGGAATCTCCATGTCAGCGACGAGGCGCTGTACGACGTTTATTTTCTGGTTGAACATCAACCCGCCGCAGCAGACCAAGCAGCGGCAGCCGCCGCTCCCGAACCGGATTTGATCGGCGCGCAAGTGGATGCCGACGATCTTCTAAGCCTGTTTGGCGAGGATGAACCGACCGCGCCGACCACACTTATTAAATCGGCGTCAACGAGTCGTCCGCCGCCGATGGACGCCGCCGACCGCTATGCGCGTGAAGTGATGGCGCACTGGCTGAACCAATTGCGTGAATTGAGCGGCGAGAGTCAATCCCAAAGCTATTTTGGGCTGGCGGCGGATGAATTCGGCGCGCTGGTTCACGAAATCGCAACCGGCGCCGAGCGGATGGAGGTGCAGCGGCGCATTGCCGCCCAAGTGCGCGACGCCTCGCATTTTCACAATGTCCACCCCGGAAAACTGGCGTGGAGACAGGCGGCGACGGCAGCGGCGCTGCTGAATGCCTACATCAGCGGGCTGGGCATTGCAGCACAGGGCGATCCGGCGCGTCGTCCCGTCATTACTGTTGCCGGACGGCAGCGGCCACTGTTTGCGCCGCGCCCGCCTTTCGTCGGCTATCCGCCACTCAGCGCCAAACCGTTACCCTACGACCAGGATTTCTACGCCGACTGGCTGTATGCCCTGACGCTGTTGATTCAGGGCAATGTCGCCGGAATGGCAGCGACCGAAGCCGACATTGAGCAGAACCGGCGGCTGGGTCAGGTTCTGGCCGCGCTGGACGCCAGGTAAAATGGGCGGGACGCCGGTTTTACGCCAACGACAGGGGAAAATGCAGCGCATCGGCCAGGTTGCATCTTTTCGTATCCCAACCTTGACTGCGACTAAACTCATTGCGAGCCTCTGCACCGGAATGCCCCCGCCATGACCTTATCCCCCACGTTTCAGATCCCCGGCTACACCCTCGAAAAGACGCTCGGCGCCGGCGGCATGGCGCGTGTCTTCCTTGCGACGCAGAACTCGCTTAACCGGCAGGTGGCGCTCAAGGTGCTGACCTTGGCGGACCCGCAGTTTCAGGAGCGCTTTCTGCGTGAGGGCCGCATCGTCGCCCGCCTCAATCATCGCCACATCATCACCGTTCACGATGTCGGGGAATCATCCGGCTGTTATTACATGGCGATGGAATACGCCGAGGGCGGCACGTTGGAAGCACGGATTCAGCAGGGATTGAGCGCTGAGCAGGTAGTCACCATCCTGAATCAGGCGGCGATGGCGCTGGACTACGCCCATCAGCAAGGGCTGGTGCATCGGGATATTAAGCCCGCCAATATCCTGTTCCGCGCCGATGGGGCCGCCGTCGTATCGGATTTCGGCATCGCCAAGGATTACCACCAGGATCAGCAGTTGACCCAAACCGGCTGGGCGTTGGGCACGCCCAGCTATATGAGCCTCGAACAGGCGCTGGGCGAGCGCGTAGACAGCCGCAGCGACCTGTACAGCCTGGGCATCATGTTTTACGAAATGCTGACCGGTGCTAGACCCTATCAGGCGCGAGACCGCCTGACCTTGCTGACCTTGCATCGCGATCAACCGATCCCGCGCTTGCCCGGCGCGCTGGCGCGCTACCAGGGCATTTTGGATCGGTTGATGGCTAAAAAACCTGAACAGCGTTTCGCGACCGCCGCGCAATTGCTGGAAGAACTCGCGCTCTTGGGTACGGATTCCACGGCGCAGACCGGGCGCGAGGCGATGCCGGGCGAAGGGGAATGGCGGATGCGGGTGGAAGCCGACAGCCAGCAGGGAGCCGGTTATGCGGTATTGGTGATCGAGGGATTGGCGTTGCCTGCGCGGGAAGTCCAGCTCTGTGTCAAGCGACTCGGATACGGCGATGATGATCTGGGATCGGAGGGTTGGCGCAATGGCGAATACTGGTTCGAGCCGCTGCGGATCGAAGTGATCGCCGGACGGGAAAGCCGTCTCGCGCTGGGGCCGGAGATCGTGCGGCACATGGAAAACGGCAACTATCGCATCGGACTGAAAGCGCCCGGCTGGAGCAGGCCCCAGGAACGTGCGGTGAACTGGCGCGATATTCCCGCTCCCGCCAGTCTCGGCGTGCGTCGGCGCGGTCGGGTGGGCGAAAAAGTCGAGCCGACAGCGATGCCTTCGCCCACCGGCGCCGCTATTGAGACCGTCGTTTCGAGGCCAGATCTGGACGCTCCCGATCACATCACCGCGTGGGAGGACATCCCGGCGCAACCGCAAGAACCCGATCAACTCCAGCCAGATAAGGCGCGGCGGGAAGAGAGCGCCCCTCTCCAGCCAGAGCATTCGCTGTCTGAATTCAGGGAAGAAACCGCGCACCCACGACGCGACGCGACTCAAGGCGATGAAGATCAGCGCGAGCGGCCCCAGAGCAACCTGCTGCTGATCCTGTGTGCCGTGGGGCTGTTAGCCGTAGTGGGCGTGGGCGGCTATTGGTGGCTGCGTTCCGCTCCGGTTCCCGTTCCAGAACCTACTCCGGCACCCACTCCAGCCCCAACCCCAACTCCAACTCCGGTTCCAGTTCCAACTCCGGCTCCCCCACCGCTGTCCTCGTTCACCGATCAGGATGCGCGCAAAAAATTGCAGGAAAATCTGACGCCTGACCAAATCTATGCGCTGGCGCGGCAATTTCAGGCGCAACCTGGCGGATTGCAGGGCGCTTTCCTGCTGTATCAGCAAGCCGCCGAGCAGAACCACGCGGCGGCGGCTTTCAGCCTGGCGGAAATGTACGATCCGGCTCGCAGCGAACCCACCCCGCTGCCGCGCCGCCGCGCCGCCAAGGCCCACGAGTGGTATCGCAAGGCCGCCGCCGGCGGCATAGCCGAAGCCAACCCGCGCTTGGGCGCACTGCGCGTCTGGGTGGAGCGGGAAGCGGCGCGGGGCGATGCCGACGCGCAAGCGTTATTGCAGGACTGGTCGTTGTAGTCATTGTGGATTGGGTGAGCGCATGGCGCATGGCCCAAGCTACTCATTATCGAATGGAGTCCAGGCGTGAGCCGATATAACAGGTTGGTAATTGCTCTCGTTCTAGTTTCGGGGGTGTGGAGCGCCGCCGTTCTGGCCGGTACGCCGCTGCTGATCGACGGCAAGAAAACGCTGTATCAGCGCATTCTGACTCACCCCGACGCCCAGTTGCGCAGTGCGCCCGGTCCGGGCGGCAAGCTGGTGGACAAGCCGTTGCCCGCATTCTCGGTGTTCTATGTTTACGGTCGCCAAACCATAGAGAACGAACCGTGGGTGCAAGTCGGGGCCGCCAGCAGCGGCGAGCCGGACGGCTGGCTGTCCGCTGCTCAGCTCAGCGACTGGAAACAAACCCTGGTACTCAAGTTCGCCGAGCGTTCCGGGCGAGCGCCGGTGCTGTTCTTCCGCACCCAGACCGCGCTGTCCGCCACGCTGAACGACCCGTCTCCCGCTGGACGAGTGCAGGCTTTGCAGGAACAGGCCAAGGCGGCCAAGGCCGGTCAGGCCAGCGCCGGCGAACTGGTGGCGCTGGAACCGGTGGACACAGCCGTGCCGCAGGACCGGTTTTATCTACTCCCGATTTTCAATTTCAGCGAAGCGTTCACGCCCGGCGGCCAGCCGGTGTCCCTGCTGCAAGTCGCTTCCATCGATCCCGGCAACGGCCTGCAAACCCAGACCGCGCCGCCGCCGCGCGCCCTGAAAACCGCGATGGTGTTCGTCATCGACACCACCTTATCCATGGACCCGTATATTGACCGCACCCGTCAGGTGGTCGGCAAGCTCTACGACGCCATTCGCGCCGCCGGTCTGAGCGACAAGGTGAGTTTCGGGCTGGTGGCGTACCGCAACAGCGTGGCTAAGACTCCCGGTCTGGAATATGTCAGCCGCGTCTACGCCAATCTGGAAGAAGGTCAGGATCGCGACCAGTTTCTGAATCTGATCGGCAACGTCAAAGCCACCAAGGTGTCCAGCCACACCTTCAATGAAGACGCCTTCAGCGGGGTGATAACCGCGCTGGACAACATGGACTGGAGCGATTACGGCGCGCGCGTCCTCTTTCTGATTACCGACGCCGGCGCTCTACGCAGTAATGATCCAGCCGCCGCCACCGGGATCAACGAAGGCCAGATTCGGGAAGCGGCGCAGCGGCAGCAGGTCAAGATTTTCGTCCTGCACCTGCGCACCCCGCAGGGGGCCAAAAATCACGCCCTGGCCGAAACGCAGTATCGCCAGCTCACTGCTGACCCCAACCCGCGTCTCGGCGATTTGTATGTGCCGATCCCGACCGGCGACGTGAATCGCTTCGGCGCTGAAATCGAGCACATCGCCGGCGTATTCACCCGGTTGATTCAGGAAGTCGCCACCGGCAAACCGTTGAGCGCTCCCCCGCCGACGGCAACGTCCGTCACTGATCCGAAAACCAAGGCGGAAGCACTGGGTTACGCCATGCAAATGGACTTTCTTGGCCGGGTGCGGGGCGCCCAGGCGCCGCGTGTCGTCACCGCCTGGGTCGCCGACCACGACCTTGCCAATCCGGCCCAGCCCGCGTTTCAGGTCTGCGTCCTGCTCAGCAAGTGGCAATTGAATGAGTTGCAACAGGGACTCAAGCTCATTGCCGACGCCGCCGCAAAAGCCCGGGTCAGCCCGCAGAATTTCTTTCAGGAAGTGGCGTCAGCGGCAGCCAATCTCAGCCGCGACCCCAGCCGACTGCGCCAGAAACAGTTCAGCAATCTGTACGAGAGCGGCCTGTTGAGCGAATTTCTGGAGGGGCTGCCCTACAAAAGCAAAGTGCTGGGCATTACTCAGGATCTGTGGCTGAGCTGGAGCGCGGGCGAGCAGCAGGATTTCATTGACGAGCTGCAATCCAAGATCAAGCTGTACGAGAAATTTCACAATGACATCAGCAACTGGATCAGCTTCGGCAACGCCACGCCCGGCGATGCGGTGTATCGAGTGCCGTTGAGTGCGTTGCCCTGAGCCGCCGTCATGCCCGCTGTGGTGTTCCGCATCAGCCAGTTGCACAAATGCCGCGCCAGTGGCGGCACGGCGTTTTGCCTGGAAGTGCCGGAGTTGACGATTCAGTCCGGCGAACGGCTGGCGCTGGTCGGCGCCAGCGGTTGCGGCAAAAGCACACTGCTGGACGTGCTGGCGATGGTGTTGAGCGTGGACAGCGCCGAAACCTTTACTCTCGCCCCGCCCGGTCAACCGGAAATCGACCTGCGGGCGCTGTGGCAGGTCGGCGATCTGGATGCGCTGGCCGCCCTGCGCCGACGTTATTTCGGCTATGTGCTGCAAAGCGGAGGGTTGCTGGGATTCCTGACGGTGCATGACAACATTAACCTGCCCCGGCGCTGGTGCAATCTGCCCGATGACGGCACGGTGGCGCATCTGGCCGAACGGCTGGGCCTGAGCCGGTTGCTGAACCGCTATCCGTCNNGTGCTGGCCGACGAACCGACGGCCTCGCTGGATCCGCTGAACGCCGATAGCGTCATGGATTTATTCCTGGCGCTGGCGACGGAACAGGGTACGACGGTCATCGTCGCCAGCCACGACTGGACGCGGATGGAACGCTACGGCTTGCGGCGGATTACCCCGGAACTGGCGTGGACTTCTCTACCCGGGGGCGGGCAAGTGACCGCCCGCTTTGCACGAGCAGACCGATGAAAGTGTTTGGCAATATCGCCCACATCGCAGGGCGGGACTATGCCCACGAATGGCGGCTGTCGCTGTGCGCGGTGCTGGCGCTGGCGGCGGTGCTGGCCCCGCTGCTGGTGCTGCTGGGACTCAAGCACGGGGTGATGTCCACGCTGATCGAACGGCTGGCGCGGGAACCCCGCAATCGGGAATTGCTGCCGGTCGGCGGCCACCGTTTCGCCCCCGCCTGGTTCACGACGCTGGCGACGCGCCCGGAGGTGGCTTTCGTGATTCCGCGCACCCGCCAGATTGCCGGTACGCTGGATTTGCGCCGTCCTGATTTGGGCCGCTCGCTCACGGTGGAACTGTTGCCTACCGCATCCGGCGATCCGCTGCTGCCGGTCGGCGTCGCGCCGCCCAGCGAACCGTTGCAATTGCTGATCAGTCAATCGGCGGCGGAAAAATTGCAACTGCGCGTCGGCGACCAATTGCCGGCAGCGGTCAGCCGCAGCCACGGCAGCCGACTGGAATACGCTTCATTGACGGTCACTGTCGGCACGGTGCTGCCGTTGACGGCGTTCGGGCGGGACGCAGCCTTTGTCCAACTCGATCTGCTGGAAGCGGTGGAAGATTACCGGGATGGTTTCGCGGTAGAACGCTTCGGCTGGCCGGGACAACCGGCTGCAACTGATCCGCCGGAACGGCGCTATCCCGCATTCCGGCTCTATGCCCGCAGTCTTGAGGAGGTAGCTCCGCTGCGGGATCATCTGCTCAGCCAGGGGATCGAGGTCGAAACCCAAGCCGCCGCGATTGCCCAGGTTCAGGCGTTGAACCGCAATTTGACCGCAATCTTCGCACTCATCGCCACATTGAGCGCGGCGGGTTACGCCTGCGCGCTGGGCATCAACGTGCTGGCGGCGATTGAGCGCAAGCGCCGGGAATTGAGCATTCTGCGGCTGCTGGGATTGCCGGGGCGCGGGCTGGTGTGGTTTCCATTGCTCCAGGCGCTGTTAACCGCCGGATTCGGGCTGATTCTGGCCGGGCTGGCCTATACTCTGGCGGGTGCGACCATCAATCACTGGTTCGCTGATCAGGTTGAGCCTGGTGAAATGGTTTGCCGCCTGCGGATTGAACATGGCCTGTATGCGGCAGCGGCGACCGTGCTGATCATGCTGCTCGCCGCCAGCGTCGGCGGCTGGCGTGCGGCCCGTATCGAACCGGCGGAGGGTTTGCGTGATGGCTAAAGAGCGGGATCAAAACGGCTTTTGCCCGCGTGCGGCAAAGGGCTTGGGGTTGAGGGAATTTAGGCAGATCCTGGGGCGCATCAGCCTGCTGGCAATTTTCTGTAGCGCCGCCGCCGCACAGACGCCGCTCGCTCCCGATCCGCTGTTCAATCCCCAGCCGCTGGCGGATGACCTGGAATTGCCCCTGCCCTGCGGCGGCAAGATGGTATTCCGCTACATCTATGTGCTTGGCAAAGGTCTGTTTGATGACCGGGGCTTCAATCTCGGCTACGCCTACAGTGAGGACGAGCCGGGGTATCGTCAGGCGTTTCTGGCGGGCTATCGCAACGGTTTCGTGACCGGCCAGTTTCTGCTGGAAGATTTACCCCCGATCTGGCGCGACCCGCTGAGCAAAGCCCTGAATCCTGCCGGTTCGCCCTCTCAAGGCGGTTTACAGCCGGTGCTGTACTTCATCGGCAAATACGAAGTGACGGACTGGCAATATCGCCTGGTCATGTCGCAAGCCGATGCCGTCTCAGCCACATCTACAGCGGCAGGAACGGCGGCGACCTCATGCCCGCCTGCCGATTCGGGCGGGGTGAATGCGCGCTTGCCCAAGGTGAACCTCTCCTGGTTCGATGCGTTGCGGTTTACCGAGGTCTACAGCCAGTGGCTGGCGCGATCCGCCCGGGATCGATTGCCCGCAGTGGCCGGCGGCCCGGAAAAAGGTGGCTCGCTGGCCTTCATCCGTCTGCCCAGCGAGGCGGAATGGGAATTTGCGGCGCGTGGCGGCCACAAGGTGGATCGGCAAGGTCTGGAAGAGCGGCTGTTCCCACGTCCGGTTGAGGGCGGCGGCGAGGGCGCGCTGGGCGATTGGGCCGTTTACCGGGCGGTGGCCGGCGGCAGCGGCTTTACCGCCCGGCTGATGCCGATTGGCAGCAAGCGCCCGAATCCGGTCGGGCTGCACGATATCCTCGGCAATGCCGCCGAGATGATGCTGGAACCCTTTCAAATGGTGCGCGGCAGTGGCCGGGTTCATGGCGCGTCCGGCGGATTTGTGGTCAAGGGCGGCAATTACACCGAAGGCGAAAACGCGCTGTTCACCGGAATGCGGCGGGAATATCCCTTCTTCAATGAAAACGGCACGTCGCGTCGCAACGAGACGACCGGATTTCGCGTCGTCGTCGCTGCGATTACTGCGCCTACCGCCCGTTTGCCGGGATTGTTTGAGCAGTGGCAGCAGGATGGACGCATCGCCAATCTGATTGATGTCGAAAAGATTCAGGATCCGACCCAGCGCCTCGACGCCATGATCGCCGCATCTCAGGATGAGAAACAGAAAAAGGCGCTGAGCGCGATCAATGCTGAACTCAAGCACACCGTCGGGCTGCTGGCGGAGCAGCGCAAGGATGCGGTGGCGAATCTGATCAAATCGGCGGCGCTGATCGCTGAAACCGTCAGCAACTATCAGGGGCGGTTGCTGAATCTGCAAGAGCAGCTCCAGTTGGCGCGGGCGGCTGGAAAAACCCAGGAGGTCTCCACGTATGAAAGCACCATTGCCAATGGCAATAAGGCGCTAAGAGGCGCATTGGCGATTTATGTGGATAATGTGGCCTCCTGCATCAACTATCCCGACCCGGTGGTGCAAGAGCAGGCGGATCGGGTGCGGGATGAGCTGGGACGCAAGGAAGTGATCGGACGCACTTTGCTGAAGCGCACCGACCTGTTTCTGAACCATGTCCAAAAACATCGCAAGCAACTGAGATCGGATCCCGATCAGGTTTTGCGCGATATTCTTCAGCGCCAATAGATAAAATTGATTCCTTCATCTCAATAAGGATTACTCAAGAGGAAACACTGATGTTGACTGATTATTTCAAACCTGCGGGACTGGCTTTAGCGGTGGCGGCAAGCCTCGGCCTGAATGGCTGCGCCAATATGCCCGGTCAGGAATCTTCCGCCCCGGTGGCCGGAGTTCCACGGCTGGTCTCTACCAGCTATTACCCCAGGTGCTACCAGCCAGTGGAGGAATTACGCCGCTATGACGCCAGCGCCCGCATGGCGAAGCGGCAGGAGGAAGCCAGAACTCTGGGTATTTTGACCGGAGTTGCTATCGGCGCAATTGCCGGCGCGGTGCTGGATAAGGGAAACCACGGCCGAGGAGCCGTGCTGGGTGGATTGGCCGGCGGCATCATCGGCGCAATGGCGACTGCGCAACAGGATGATTCTTCCGCCCGGCAGGCGGCGCAGGATCGCTCAAAAATGACCCGCAAATACGCAGATTATATCGGCGGTGATGTCAGCGATATGGATTTGACGCTGGCGGCGGCGCAAAAGGCGCAAAGCTGTTACCAGAGCGAATTTACCAAGCTGATCAAGGATAAAAAGCGGGGGCGCATCAGCGCCCAGGAAGGACGCCCGCGCATGGCCGAAATCGTGGCGGGCTTGCAGGAAACCAATGGCCTGATTGCAACCGTGGATACCCGCTTTACCGAAAACATCGCGGTTTATTCCCGCTCCTACGAGGAAAGTTTGCAGCAGTCGGGCATGGATCGGCAGCAAGTCGCCGCCAGCAGCGCCACAACCCAGCGCACCAGCACCAAAGCCAAAGCCAAGCCCGTTGCAGCCAAGCCGATTCCCAATGAAGTGAAAGACACCGAGCGGAACTTGCAGCAGGCTGAGAAAAAGCGCAACGAAAGCAAAAAGGTGGTGCAAGCCGGAACCAGTATGGTGCGGGATATTTGCAAGAATCCCGACGCGGGCGATTGGGCGCCCACAGATAAATGCACGGCTTGAACCAGTGGGATCATTGTGTCTGTTCATCTCTCATCTTCAGCTTTTCTTCCACTCGTGGCTGAGGGTATGAACAATTGTCCTGACTTCACCCAACGGGAGCGCCGGTCATGATCATCGCCGCCATCAGTGCGCCATGAGCCAGTTAAAGTTCATCCGCACCTCGGATACCCGCGCTTTTCATCCGCTGGAATGGAGCGGGCGGCGGGTGCTTGAAGCCTTTGAACAGATTCGGGCGTTCCTGGAGGCAAAAGGCGATAGCCGTCTGGCCGGGTTATTGGCGGAACCGGTACTGGCGGGAGGGCGCGGCGCGGCGCCGGGTTCGGTAGCGTGGTACACGCTGGCGGAAGGCGAAATCCTCCCCCTGGCGCGGGCGAATGCGGCCCAGCGGCGCGAAGCGACCCGGCAACTGACGGAAATTTTGCAACCGGTCACTGACTGGCTGGCGGAACCGACCATCGGCCCGCTGCTGCAACGCGCCCTGATCGTCGCCACGGACGAAGATATTCTGCTGGTCGGCAACCAGGTGGTGCTAATCAACTGGGGCTTGGCGCCGCCAGCCGCCGCCGCCGGTGAAACCGGGCTGCGCCAGCATTTTGAGGCCACTCTGGGCAGCTATGTGCTGTTGCCCTGGCCGGCGGCGGCGACGCCCCCGGCAGCAGGCAACGGGAGAGTTGCGCCGATCATGCCGCCATCTTCCGTCAGCGATGCTCCGGTTCAGCCCATGGTGGAACCGGAATCGCGTCCGCGCCGCGCCCGTCCACCCGAACCGCTGCCGTCCCCACCGCCAGAGCCGTCATCATTGCCGCCTTTCACCTCGCCGCTGCGTCTGGCCTGGTATCAGCAGCCCTGGGCCTGGGCTGCGAGCGGAGCATTGCTGCTGGCCTGCGGCATTCTGTTTGGCCTTTTGGCGCAATTCAGGAGTGGCCGCCCTCCCGCCACTGCCGCTACCAACGAACTGTTGAGCCTGCAACAGGACATCAACCGGTCGCTGGAAGAACAGGCGGCCCGGTTACGCAAGGCATTATCCGGCGATGTGTGCGCCGCCGATCTCCCGCCCTCGCTGCTTCCGGTTCCGGCGCAAAGCCCGCTGTTGCCGGCGCAGGGCGAACCCGCTCCCGCTCAAGGCGAGCGACCGGCGCAAACCCTGGCGCAGCGTCTGGAGGAAACCACCGTGCTGGTGCTGGTTCCCCAAAAGGACGGTTTGAGCATGGGCACCGGCTTTTTGATCGCGCCGGGCGTGATTCTCAGCAACAGTCACGTCATTGGCGCGCCAGCGCCCAACGACCCGATCATGGTCACGGGCAAGGCGCTCGGCGGCTTGCGCAAGGCGGAATTGCTGAATGCCACGTCAATGTCGGACTCTGCGGATCGGAGTCTGGCTTCACCCGATTTTGCGTTGCTGAAGCTGGCCGCAGCCACGCCGCCGGCTCTGGCGCCGCTGCCGCTGACGCTTGAAGTCGCCAAGCTGGAACCGGTGGTAACAGCCGGGTTTCCGGGTTTTGAATTAACGCTCGATCCAAAATTCAAGGCGCTTCTGGAAAAAGGCGAGTGGTCGGCCATCCCCGAACTGGTGGTGTCCAGCGGCGAAATCAGCGTAGTGCGCGGCGGCGACGCCGAACCTACGCTGATTGCCCATACCGCTATTGTGTCCCAAGGCAATAGCGGCGGGCCGCTGGTAGACCGCTGCGGGCGCGTCGTCGGCATCAATACCCTGATCCGGCTGGACGATAACTCGCGGCGACAGGGCAACTACGCCCTGGGAGGGAATGCCCTGCTGGCCTATCTGCGCCAGCACCAGATTCCAATTACCGTCGCCGAGAAAAAATGCACTGCGACGACCACCGTGGCAGCGCCTTGATATGGATTCGCTGATCTCAACTCTGCTCTGCTCTCGACCATGATCGCCACGACCCATCTTCTGAGCATTGAGCGCTCGCACATCCAGTTCATTGGCGTGCGTGGTCAATGGGTGATCAGCGCCTATCCGCAAATCACCCGATTCCTCAGTGCGCGGATCGGTCAGGACCATGCATTACTGTTCGCTGAACCGGTGGTCGCGGCGCACACGATTGACTGGTTCACCGCCGCTGATGGAGAAGTGCAGCCGTTTACGCGCATGGATGAGACGAAGCGGGCGGCGTTGCTGCAACAAATTCGGATTCTGGTTACGGATATCCAGGCGCTCAGCCAGGCATTGAGCGCCAGCGCGCAGCCGGATCAGCAACTGATCGGCGAGATGCTCAAGGGTATTCTGACCTTTCCCGATCAAAGCCTGTTTCTGGTGGGCGCGCGACCGGTCGTCGCCGGATGGGGCCTCAAGTTTGCTGAAACGGACATCAGTTGGCGGGCGGCGTCAATCCTCCACGCAAAGACCTCGCGCGAGGCGGAATCGGCCAGGCCGGCAGCCGGATCGAGGGCCAAAAAAGGGCAACCTCACGCCGATTCTCCCGCCCCGCTGATGGCGCGGGAACGACCGGCAACTTCTCTATCGGCTCATGCGGCGCACACCGCCGATGCGACTCGCGCCGCTGACGCCGCTACTCCGGCTTTCGCCCAATCCGCTATCGCAACCGGCGTGACCGCTGCGTCATTATGGAGTCAGCGCTGGTGGATCGGACTGTTTGCCCTGCTGGCGCTCGCTCTGTTGATCGCCGGCTTGCGCAGCGTCAGCGAAATCGCTTTCCAGTGGGGTGATGCAACGCCTGCCTTTCCCAATACCCGTCCGGCGCAGGCCGCTCCCCTGGAATCTTTGGATCCGCTCGCAGCGACCCGCCAGCGCGAGCAGCAATTGCGGCAGGAATTGGCCCGGCTTCAGGCGGAATTGCTGGGGAAACGTCGAGCCTGTGCGGCGCGTTAGGTGTCCAGCCTCCTGATTTGATCGAATCGGTACACTGCAACCGGTGGTTGAAGCTCACGCGCCGCGCCCTTGAAATTCCGCAATTGAACCCCACCTCCGCCGTAGTGAAGGGCGACAGCATCGCCTAATTGATTTCATTAGTGACGGAGAGCGTATCCAATGACCCCCATCAAACCCGCCGTGGATCCTTACGCCGGGGTGACTCAATCCATTGCGGAGGCGCCGCCGACGTCGGAGGCGGACGCGCCGCCGGTCAGCCACGAGGAATTCGAGGCAGTGCAACGCGACCTGGATCAGGCGCTGGCCAAGGCCGATGAACACTGGAAGCTGTATCTGGGCGCTCATGCCGAAATGGAAAATCTGCGCAAGCGCGCCGAACGCGACGTGCAGAACGCCCATAAATTTGCCCTGGAGCGGTTTTTTGGCGAACTGCTGCCGGCGCGCGACAGCCTGGAACTGGGGCTGGCGGCGACCAGCGACGCCGTAGATATCGCTAGGCTGCGCGAAGGGGTCGAACTGACGCTCAAGCAACTGGCGGCGGCCATGGAAAAATTCGGCGCCCGTGAACTGAATCCGCTCGGGGCCAGATTCAATCCGAACGAACACGAAGCCATGGCGATGTTGCCCACCGACCAGGCGGAGCCGAATACCGTGGTGCAGGTGCTGCAAAAGGGCTATCTGCTCAACGAGCGCCTGCTCCGCCCCGCCAAGGTGATCGTTGCTCAAGCCCTGCCCAAACCGGCGAGTTGAATCTGTTGCCGACTATTGAAAATATCCCATTCGCCCCCATGTCCAGTGGCATGGCAAGGATTAAAACCCGAATTTTCCGAATAGAGAGTATGTCCAATGAGCAGCAGCAAAATTATCGGCATCGACCTGGGCACGACCAATTCCTGTGTAGCGATTATGGAAGGCGGCAAGCCCCGGGTGATTGAAAACAGCGAAGGCGACCGGACTACTCCCTCCGTTGTCGCCTTTTTGGAAGACGGTGAAATCACCGTCGGTCAGCCGGCCAAGCGCCAGGCAGTAACCAACCCGCACAATACCCTGTTCGCGGTCAAGCGGCTGATTGGCCGCCGCTTTGGTGAACCGGAGGTGCAGAAGGATATCGACCTCGTCCCCTACAAGATCGTCAAGAATGACAATGGCGATGCCTGGGTCGAGGCGCATGGCAAGAAAATGGCCCCGCCGGAAATTTCGGCGCGGGTGCTGATGAAAATGAAAAAGACCGCTGAAGACTATCTCGGTCATTCAGTCACCGAAGCGGTGATTACGGTGCCGGCCTACTTCAACGACAGCCAGCGTCAGGCCACCAAGGATGCCGGGCGTATCGCCGGGCTGGAAGTCAAGCGCATCATCAATGAACCGACGGCGGCGGCGCTGGCGTTTGGCATGGACAAGTCCAGCGCCAAGGATCGCAAGATCGCGGTGTATGACCTGGGCGGCGGCACNNAATGGCGACACCTTCCTGGGTGGCGAAGACTTCGACAAACGGATCATTGATTACCTGATCGAGCAGTTCCAGCGCGAGAGCGGGATCAATCTGGCCAATGATCCGTTGGCCCTGCAACGGCTCAAGGAAGCAGCGGAGAAAGCCAAGATCGAGCTGTCCTCCAGCCAGCAGAGCGACATCAACCTGCCGTACATCACGGCGGACGCCAGCGGGCCGAAACATCTGAACCTCAAGCTGACCCGCGCCAAGCTGGAATCGCTGGTCGAGGATTTGGTGGACAAAACCATCGGGCCCTGCCGCATCGCGCTGAAGGATGCCGGCTTGGGCATCGGTCAGATTGATGATGTGCTGCTGGTCGGCGGTCAGACCCGGATGCCCAAGGTGCAGGATAAGGTGCGCGAGTTCTTCGGCAAGGATCCGCGCAAGGATGTCAATCCCGATGAGGCAGTGGCGGTTGGCGCCGCGATTCAGGGCGGGGTGCTGGGCGGGCAGGTTAAGGACGTGCTGCTGCTCGACGTAACCCCGCTGTCGCTGGGCATCGAAACCCTGGGCGGGGTGATGACCAAGCTGATCGAGAAGAACACCACCATCCCGACCAAGGCCCAGCAGACCTTTTCAACCGCCGATGACAGCCAGACGGCAGTGACGGTGCATGTGTTGCAGGGCGAACGCGAGATGGCCCAGGCCAACAAGTCGCTGGGCAAGTTCGACTTGCAGGATATTCCGCCCGCGCCGCGCGGCGTGCCGCAGATCGAGGTGACTTTCGACATCGACGCCAANNGAGATCAAGCGGATGGTCGGCGATGCCGAGGCCCATGCCGAGGAGGACAAGAAGTTTCATGAACTGGTCAACGCCCGCAATCAGGCCGAGAACCTGATTCACGCTACCGAGAAGACCTTGCGCGACTTGGGCGACAAAGTGGAAGGCGGCGAGCGCTCGGCCATCGAAGCAGCGATCAGTGATCTGCGCACCACCGCTAAAACNNGGCCCTGGCGGTCCTGGCGGTCCGCATGGCCCGGGCGGCGGCGCTCACAAACCAGCCGATGACGGGGTGGTGGACGCCGAGTTTGAGGAAGTGAAGAAGTAGACGCCAAGGCTGCGGTAAACTATCAATCCGGGAGGGCTTTCGCGCTCCCGGATTTTTGGTTTTAGAAGTGCGCCATCCGACCGACCTCCGCGACGCAAGACCGAATCATGGCCAAACGTGACTATTACGAAATTCTCAATGTGGCCCGCAACGCCAGCGAGGCTGAAATCAAGCAGTCTTACCGGCGGCTGGCGATGAAGCATCATCCCGACCGCAATCCTGGCGACCAGGTAGCCGAGGAGCATTTCAAGGAAGCCAAGGA
>DEHY01000131.1 GCA_002352185.1 Competibacteraceae bacterium UBA2788 | reverse complement strand
CCTGTCCGTCGTCACGACGGTCGGTGATGTGTTGCCGCTGAATTAAGCGGACGTACTACAACTCTGGGTTGGGCCTACTTGGATTTATTAATGAAATTATACATCCTCGGCGCTCTGCTTACTTTTTTCCCCGCTTGACCCCCCGCCCCGCCGGGGCTATGCTGAATTTAATAAAATACGGTCGCCTGCGCGCTACAATCCAAGAGGGTTTCGGCCCCGCGTGCACCAGCGACCAATTTTTTTTGCTGGCCATCCCCTCTGTGCTATGCCGCGATCCTACGCCATCCTGATTGACGCCGGTTTCCTCAAGCGCAAGCTCGGCTCTCAACAATCCCCTGAACTTGCCGCCCGCTTACGCGCCATCTTTGCCCGCTGGCGACAGGCGTTGGCGCAGTATACCCCGCGCCCGACCGTGACGAACGCCTTGCCGCACACGGCGCAGTGTTTGTCTTTGGGCCGGCGCGCCGCCGCGAGTTCGCGGCCCGCGTCGGAACTTGAAAGCGTCATGGGGGACTCCTACAATAAAGGAGAGGCGGGGCATCCTTGCCCCTATCCTCGCTCGCTTACCAGGCGGCTGCCGACCAGCCCAGTAAGATGAGGATGATGATCAAGAGGATTAGGACTCTCATCATCGGCTCTCCTGTGGTGGGGAATCTTCGGGTTCCCCGTCCCTCTCCCGGACCGTCCGGGGTTTCCCTTGCACCGCCTAACCCCAGTGCATGGGAACCATTATACACGATAGCGTTATCGTGTCAATAGCGGTTCGCGATGAGGGGCGCTTGACGCCCGCCCCTTCCGGCCAGGCGACGCCTTCTTATTTTGAAAGCGTTGCTGGCAACATCGCCAGGATCATCTGCTTGATAGCAGCCTGCTTTTCAAGCGTCAGCTTTCCCCACAGCGCGTCTTGATCTTCCTCAAACGACGCCGCCTGGCGCATCGCCCAAACCGCCCCCCGCAACGAGCGCCTGCAAGCCGTAGGCATTAAGGCCCTCCAGGAGGGAAAAAGCATCGCCACCGCCGCCAATCTCATGCAGGCGGTGAAGTCGCTGGGGATGGCGGATGCCAACCTCGATATGTTCGGCTTCGACTCTTCGGCGATGCGCCAGGCCGAAGCGATGGCGCGCATCGCCAACCGCCGCCAGCGGCAACTGTCCGAGCAACTGGCCGCCGTGCAAGGTGCGGCCAAGCGCCCGGAACAGGCGCGCAAGCTGGGCGTCGATGTCGCCGACCCGGACGCGGTTCGCGCCAAGATCGCCGAGATCAAGCAGGAACGCGACGCCTGGGAGACGTGGAGCACCAACCCCGACCTCGTAGCGCAAATCCGGCAAGAGGCGGAAGCGCCCGGAGCCGCCGCGAGCGGCGCAAAAGGCGCGGCTCCAGAAACCGCTGATCTCGTCGCGGGGCGTTCGGTTCAGTATGCTAAGGCGTCCCTGCTCCCGTCCGAGGCTTTGCCTGCCGGAATGCCGGTCGAGCGGGTCCAAGCCATTGCGGATGAGTTTTTGCGGGGGCTGAATGTTTCGGAAAAAACCAACCTCGAACTCGCCGTCAGACCGAACCTGTCTGACTTTTTCGGTGCCGGAACCGATTTGGGAGCACCCCGATCCTCCGGCTTCTTCCTCCCGGCCATCGCCGGAGCCGACCGCGCCACCGAACGAGGACGAAATACCGTTGGACTCGTGGCTGCGGCCTTCCCTGCGGAAGCTGCTGGTGGCCGATCCGCCGTCGAGCGCACGCTCCGGCATGAAATCCTGGCTCACTACGGTATTAACCTGCTTCCGCCGGAGGCGAAGCGTGCGCTCCTCGACCGATTGATTGCCTCGAAAAACGCACCGGGGTTACGGACTCTGGCGCGTGAGGTCGAACGGCAGTATGGGCACGAATCCGCCGACATGCAGGCCGAAGAACTGTTTGCCCGCGCGGCGGAACAGTTACGCGAAGGGGTGATCCCGCACGTCTGGGATCGCACCGTGTCCTGGCTGGTCGCGCAGTTGCGTAAAATCGGACTGTTACGCGGTCAAGTCACCCGATCCGAAGTCAATGAAACACTACGCGCCATCGCCGAGGGCATCCGGCGCGGCGTGGCGCAACGCACCTTTCCGACGGCTCGCGATGCCCAGTTCTCCCGCGCCCTGAACTGGACCGACGACCTGTCGCCGGAGGTGCGCAGTATGGCCGAGAAGATCGGGGCGGAGCCGAAAGGCTGGCGCGAGCGGCTGGCCGAGATGCGCTCCACCCTGCCGACCCGGTTGCGCGCGGGGCTGGTGGATCGCTACGCCCGGCTGCTGGAGCTGGATCGGCAACGGTTCGGGCGCGACGCTGCGGACACCCATGCCGACGTGTCCGCCTGGGTGGCGGCCAAGATGTCGCGCTCGGCGGAAGGGGCGCTGGAAGCTTTGTTCCTGCACGGGCGGCTGTACTGGGACGGCGGCGCGCTCAACGTCCGCGAGACGCGGAACGGACTGGCCAAGGCGCTCGAACCCGTCGCTCAAGCCGGTGAACTGAATCGTTTCTGGCAATGGATCATCGCCCATCGCTCGCAACGCTTGATGAGCGAAGGGCGCGAACGGCTGTTCACCGCTGCCGAAATCGCCGCCGGTCTCACCCTCAATAACGGCACGATGGCCGACGGCAAGAGCCGCGACGCCGCCTACCGCCAGGCGTTCGCCCGCTACCGGTCCCTTCAAAAATCCGTGCTGGACGTGGCCGAACACAGCGGTCTGTTCGACGCCGCCCAGCGCGCCCAGTGGGAACACGACTTTTATCTGCCGTTCTACCGGGTGATCGACGACGCCGGCGCGGTGCGCGGCCCGACCAGCGGCGGGCAGATGGTGCGGCAAAAGGCGTTCGAGAAGCTCAAGGGCGGCGCGGAGCCGCTGGGCGATCCGTTGCAGAACATCCTGCGCAACTGGCATCACCTGATCGACGCCGGCCTGAAGAACCGCGCCGCCACCCTGGCGCTGGAGACCGCAAGCCATCTGGGCGTCGCCGAAAAAATCCATGAGGCGCAGGCCGACAAACACTCGGTCTGGGTGATGCAGGTCGGGCAGAAGACCCACTACAGCGTCCGTGATCCGTTGACGCTGGAGGCGGTGAGCGCGCTGACCGCTCCGGCGCTGAACAGCACCCTGCTGACGCTGTTCGGCGGCTTCAAGCGGGCGCTGACCCTGGGCGCGACGATCTCGCCGGCGTTCAAGGCCCGCAACCTGCTGCGCGATTCGCTCAACGTGCTGGCGGTGTCCGGGATCAGCCGCAACGTGCCCAACAACGTGATCCAGGGCTACCGGGCGGCCCAGGAAGGCACGGCCACCCAGGCGGCGCTGCTGGCCGGCGGCGGGACGTTCCGCTTCGGCAGTCTGCGCGAGGGCGACCCACACGCGGCGGCGCGGGCCATCGCCGGCTGGCAGCCCGATACCGTGCTGGACTCCCGGCAGAAAATCGCCGGGCTGATCGAGACCCTCAAAAAGGGCTTCGACGCCTGGCAACGGTTCGGCGACCGGCTGGAAACCGCCAACCGGGCGGCGCTGTACGAGCAGTTGCGCAAAGCCGGCAAGACCCATCTGCAAGCGGCGCTGGCGGCGCGCGACACGCTGGACTTCGCCCAAAGCGGGGCCTGGCCGGCCACCCGGATGCTGATTACGATGGTTCCGTTCTTGAACGCCCGGATTCAGGGTCTGGACGTGCTCTATCGGCAGGGGGTGAAGCCGCTGGCGCGGCGGCTGGTCAGCAAGGCCAGCGCGGGAGAAAAGCAGCAGGCGTTGCGCTTTGCCGCGACCAGCGCCGCCATCGCCCTGGCCTCCATCGTCCTGTACCTGCACTACCGGGACGATGAGGACTTCCAGGCCCGCGAGCAGTGGGATCGGGATGCCTACTGGTGGTTCAAGATCGGCGATCAGCCCTGGCGCATTCCCAAGCCGTTTGAAGTGGGCGCGCTGGGCACGGTGGCGGAGCGGCTGGTCGAGCAGATCGCGGACCCGACAGCGACCGGGAAACTGTTCGCCGAGCGGTTGCGGCAGATACTGTTGCAGACCTTCCACTTCGACCCGACCCCGCAGGCGCTGCAACCGCTGCTGGAGGTGTACGCCAACCGGGATTCCTTCACCCGGCGGCCCATCGAGAATCTGGCGATGGAGCGGCTCTCGCCCGAGTTGCGCAGCGGTCCGAACACCTCGGCGGTCGGCGTCGGGTTGAGCCGGGCCGGGCTGGGAACGCTGGGCGTGTCGCCGGTGCAGATCGATCACCTGGTCAACGGCTATTTGGGCTGGCTGGGCGCGCAGGCGTTGTCGCTGGGCGACCGGATCGCCCGCCCGCTGGCGCAGATGCCGGAACGCCCGGATCGCGGCGCGCGGGATTTACCGCTGATTGGCGATTTCATCCAGAGCTTCGCGCCCGATGGCCGCAGCAACCGCTACACCACCGAGTTCTACGAGAAGCTGAAGACCACCCGCCAGGCTGCGGCGGATCTGCATCTCTTTGAACGGTTGGGCGATGCGGCGGGGGTGCGCCGGCAGGTGGCGATGCAGCGCCGGGAACTGGCGCAAAGCGGGGCGATGGAGGCGGGGGCGCGGCTGTTTTCGCAACTGGGCCAAGCCGAACGGCGGATTGCCAACGACCCGACCCTGAGCGGAACCGAAAAGCAGGCCCGGATCGATGCGCTGCGCCGCCGGCAAACCGCGATGGCGCAACGGCTGATCGCGGCGCTGCCTTAGTGCGTACTCGACGGCTCAGCGCCGTCCGTGGCGGGGGGTTATTTCTGTTTGACGGTGGGCTTTTTTACGGTTTCCACGACCGCAGTTTTCTTCCGTCGCTGGGCCTCGGAGACCGGGATAAACCGCCCGGTCGCTGCATCACGACCGATTTTCTGACCGCCGCTTTTTTTTGACATGGGAAGACCTCATGGGAAAAGTGATACCGCTCAACCACATTACCCGGCTGGATTTGCCGCCGAATCGCATCCTCGACGCCGCGCAGGATCGCCTGGAATCAGTCGTGGTGCTGGGCTATTCCACCACGGGGGAAGAGTATTTTGCCAGCAGTCTGGCGGACGGTGGCGACGTGCTGTGGCTGCTGGAACGCTGCAAGACGGCGCTGTTGGCCATGGCGGATTCGGAAGGCTAAGCGCCGTCCGGGGCGGGGGGTCAAGCGGCTTGGGGTTCAGTTTTTTGTAACCCAGAGGGCGCGTGCGGCGTATCCTGCTTGAATCCGCGCCATCCTTAAATCCGTTTCAACCGTGAGTCCGACCTTATGCCGCAACGCTCACTCGACCTCGATCTCGACCTCGAACTCCATCCGCAGACGGCGCGGCAACGCCAGGGCCGGGAGTCGCTGGCCGCGCTCAGCGAACCGGAACAGCGGGCGGCGGTATTGGCGCGGCATCGGGCGGAATGGGCGGATCATCTGGACCTGTGGTGGGACGCGCACCACACCCGCAATTTGGAACTGGCCCGGCTGGCCAAGCTGCAAGCAGAGACGCTGCGCATCCGCCAGGCCGACGAACGCCGCGCCTGGAGCCTGGACGCCGACGCCGACCCTACGGTCACGCTCGATCCGGCCCAGAATCTGGCCCGCATTCACGAACTGCTGCGAGCGTTGAACCTTGGACCCGCACACTGAACTGCGCCAGCGGCTCGACGCCCACGCTCGCCGGCAGGCCCGCAACCGGCTGGCCGACTACCGCCCCTATCCCAAACAACAGGAATTCCACGCGGCGGGCAAGACCTATCGCGAAGTCCTGCTGCGGGCCGGCAACCAGCTCGGCAAGACGCTGGCCGCCGGCATGGAGCTGGCGATGCATCTGACCGGGCGCTATCCCGCCGATTGGCCGGGGCGAACCTGGGCGCGTCCCATTGCCGCCTGGGCGGCCAGCGAAACCGCCCAGACCACCCGCGACACCCTGCAACGGTTGTTGCTGGGCCGCCCCGGCGACTGGGGGACCGGCGCGATTCCCGGCGATACCCTGCTGAGCCAGACCGCCGCGCGCGGGGTGGCCGGGCTGGTGGATACGGTGCGGGTGCGCCATGCCAGCGGCGGCGTCTCGACCCTGACCTTCAAGACCTATGACCAGGGCCGCGAGCGCTGGCAGGGCGAAACCCTGGACCTGGTGGCGTTCGACGAGGAGCCGCCGCTCGATCTGTATCTGGAGGGACTGACCCGCACCAACGCGACCCATGGCCGGGTGTGGCTGACCTTCACCCCGCTGCTGGGGATGAGCGCGGTGGTGCGGCGCTTCCTGTACGAACCGGCCCCGGATCGGATCGACATCAACATGACGATCCACGACGCCCTGCATTACGACGCAGCGCAGCGCGCCGCCCTCATCGCCGGCTACCCGGCGCACCAACGCGAAGCGCGGATCAACGGCGCCCCGATTCTCGGCTCCGGGCGCATCTTCCCGGTGGACGAGGCCGCCCTCGCGTTCGAGGCCATGGCCTTTCCGCGCCATTTCCCGGCGCTGGCGGCGCTGGACTTTGGCTGGGACCATCCGACTGCGGCGGTGTGGGCGCGCTGGGATCGCGACGCCGATACCGTCTATGTGTACGACGCCTACCGGGTCAAGGAGGCGACGCCGGTGATTCACGCCGCCGCCTTCCGGGCGCGGGGGGCGTGGATTCCGATGGCCTGGCCCCATGACGGCTATCAGCACTCCAAGGATTCCGGCGAGGCGCTGGCGGCGCAGTACCGCCGCCAGGGGGTGAACCTGTTGCCGGATCATGCCGCCTTTCCCGACGGCTCCATCGGAGTCGAGGCCGGGCTGATGGAGCTGCTGGATCGGATGCTGACCGGGCGCTTCAAGGTGGCGCGGCACCTGGCCGACTGGTGGGAGGAATTTCGGCTCTATCACCGCGCCGACGGCAAGGTGGTGAAGGAGTACGACGATTTGATGGCCGCCACCCGCTATCTCATCATGAGCCTGCG
>DEHY01000020.1 GCA_002352185.1 Competibacteraceae bacterium UBA2788 | reverse complement strand
AACTGGTCGTTGACGTCGAGAATGAAGCGGCACATGTCCTGCTTTTCCTCGACATTCATGCCGGCCATCGGCTCGTCCAGCAGCAGCATGGACGGCTCCGCCGCCAGCGCCCGGCCCAGCTCAACCCGTTTTTGCAGGCCGTAGGGCAGACGGCCCACCGGAGTTTTGCGGATATGCTGAATTTCGAGGAAATCGATGACTTCCTCCACCTTTTTGCGGTGTTCCAGTTCTTCCCGCCTGGCCCGTCCCAGCCACAGGGCGTGTTCGAGGAAGCTGGCCTTCATCTTGGTGATGCGTCCGGTCATGATGTTGTCGAGTACGCTCATGCCCTTGAACAGCGCGATATTCTGGAACGTGCGGGCAATGCCCTGGGTCGCCGCCCGGTGCGGCTCCATTTTTTTGCGTTCCTGCCCATGGAAGACAATGACGCCTTCCTGGGGGTCATACACGCCGTTGATGACGTTCAGCATGGAGCTTTTGCCCGCGCCGTTGGGGCCGATGATGGCGCGGATTTCGTGTTCGCGAACATCGAAGGAAATGTCGGTCAGGGCCTTGACCCCGCCGAAGCGCAGCGAAATGTTTTGCAGGTCGAGAATGACGTCGCCGATTTTTTTGCTCATGGTTTACGCCGCTTTTTTCACCACCGGGAGGGTCTTGGCGTCGACGATCTTGAGATCGGCGGACACCTTGCCGCGCCGGCCATCCTCGAACTTGACCTCGGTTTCGATGAATTGGGTGGATTGATCGCTGTACAGCGCGTCGATCAGCACCTGGTACTTTTTCGCGACAAAGTTGCGCCGCACTTTCCGGGTCCGGGTCAGCTCATCGTCGTCGGGGTCGAGTTCCTTGTGCAGGACGAGGAAGCGGTGAATCTGCGAATCGGCCACCATGGCGTCCTGGGCCAGGGTCGCGTTCACCTCGTCGACGCAGGTCTTGATCAGTTCGTGGACCTGCGGCTTGCTGGTCAGATCGGTGTAGCCGGAATAGGCGATGCCGCGCCGCTCGGCCCAGTTGCCCACCGCTCCCACGTCGATGTTGATGAACGCGCAGACCCGGTCCCGACCATGGCCGAAACAGACCGCTTCCTTGATGTGCTGGAAGAACTTAAGCTTGTTTTCGATGTAGTTCGGGGCGAACATCGCGCCGTTGGCCAGCTTGCCCACGTCCTTGGCGCGGTCGATGATGGTGAGGTGGCCATCGGCGTCGATATAGCCGGCGTCGCCGGTCATGAAGTAGCCGTCGGCGTCGAGCGACTCGGCGGTGGCGTCGGGCCGCTTGTAGTATTCCTTGAGCAGCATCGGCCCTTTGACCAGCACCTCGCCGCTGTCGGCGATCCTGATTTCCACCCCCGGCGCCGGAGCGCCCACGGTATTGGGCTTGACCTGGCCGTCCGGCTGCAAGCAGACATAGGCGCAGGTTTCGGTCTGGCCGTAGAGCTGCTTGAGGTTGATGCCGATGGAGCGGTAGAAGCTGAACAGTTCGGGGCCGATGGCGGCCCCGGCGGTGTAGGCGACGCGGATGCGGCTCAGGCCCAGGACGTTGCGCAGGGGACCATAGACCAGCAGGGTTCCCAGCCCGTAGCGCAGCCGATCACCGAGACCCACCGGCTTGCCGTCGAGGATGGCCTCGCCGCAGTGCTTCGCCACGCCCAGGAAGTAGTGGAACAGCTTGCGCTTGAGGGCGCCGGCGTCTTCCATGCGGATCATGACCGAGGTGAGCAGGCTTTCGAACACCCGGGGCGGGGCGAAGTAATAGGTCGGGCCGATTTCGCGCAGGTCGGTCATCACCGTGTCGCCCGATTCCGGGCAGTTGATGGTGAAGCCCGCCACCAGCGCCTGGGCAAAGGAGAAGAGGTGGTCGCCCACCCAGGCCATGGGCAGATAGGAAAGAATGTCGCCGTTGGCGCTGAGCTGGTCGGTCCGCATGCCGCCGTGGGCGGACGCGATGAAGGCGGCATGAGTCTGGCAGACGCCTTTGGGCTTGCCGGTGGTGCCAGAGGTGTAGAGCATGACCGAAACGTCATCGGCCTGTCCCCGCGCCACTTCGGCGTCGAGGAAATCCGGATGGTTGCGGTTGTGAATCCGTCCCATTTCCATCAAGGCGTGGATGTCGTGAAGGAAGGGCTGGTTGTAGTGGCGCATCCCGCGCGGGTCGTCGTAGACGATGTGTTCAAGCAGGGGAACCTGCTCCCTGACGTCCAGCAGCTTGTCCACCTGCTCCTGATCCTCGACCGCAGCGAAACGGATGGCGGCGTCCTGGAGCACGAAGAGCATTTCGTCCGCCACTGCATCCTGGTAGAGCGGCACCGGCACGCCGCCGAGGCATTGGGCGGCGCTCATCATCATGTAGAGATGGGGTCGGTTGTCGCCGATGATGGCCAGGTTGTCGCCGCGCTTGAAGCCGAGGGCTGCCAGGCCGCTGGCCAGGGCGCGCACCCGCTCGGCGACGTCGGACCAGGTCCAGGTTTGCCAGATGCCGAGATCTTTTTCGCGGATGGCCGGCGCGGCGCCCCGCGCTCTGGCGTGATGGAAAAGCAGGCGCGGAAAGGTATACAGCTCATCCGGCGCTCCGGTACTGGTCCCAAAGGACATTGTTCTCCTCCCAGCCGATTCTCGGCTCCCAGGAGCCGAACTCGGACAAATGATGGTTCGCTGTTATCGTTGTAATGGCCGGTGCGCCTGAAAAAGGCCCTGCTGTTCCGGCGTCAAACCTCTCCTGAGCGAAGCCCATGGAATCGAAATCAGGAGGCAAACGATGAAAAAAGCCTAGTCCGGATCAGATGAAAGCGCAGGGGCTGATGTTGGTTCCGCAGCACCCTCCTGCTTTGCAGCGCCTCCAACCGCCCGCAAGCAGAAGGTCTGGATGGATTCAACCAGGCGCTCCCTGTCATGCATGTTGCGCGTCGTTGGCCCAATCGGGCCGACGAGAGCCTCGGTAAAAGCGCCCACGATGCAGGCCGCGCTCGCTTCCGGATCCTGATCGGGCAGATCTCCTTTCTCGATGCCATCCACCAGGATGGCTTTGAACACGTTGCCAAACTTCTTCCGATATCGCAGCCGTGCGGTATCGACTTCGGGATCGACCGGCTCGAAGACGAAGGCGTAGGCCAGATTCGGCCCTTTCAGGGCGCGGCGGACGAAGCAGGTCACGGCAGCGCTCAACCGCTCGCTGGCGCTGCCGGAACCCTGCGCGATTTCGGTCAAGATCTCGATTTCCGCCCCTACGGCGGCGCCCAGCACTTCCACGAACAGCTCGGCCTTGGATGAGAAATAGCGGTAGATCATCCCCGTGGAAACGCCGGTCAGCGCCGCGACCGCCGCAATCTGGGCTTCCCGAAATCCTCCTTCGGCAACCAGCTTGCGCGTTGCCGCAAGGATCCGATCCCGGTTGTTGGCCAGTCTTTCTTCCATCAGGAGCGAGCGTCGGTAAACCATGAAATGATTCTAGCATCAATTTTTGAATTTGTATTCACTTTTTTGCAAAAGGGCAGTATGATGTTTGGCAAGCGAATTTCGAGCGGTCTTAAACCGCGTACCGAGGGCGCAACGCCGCCAGCAGCGCTTTACCGCCAACCAGGAGACGATATGTCGTTCCATAGCCTGAATTTCAACTTGGGCGAAACCATCGAAATGCTGCGCGATACGGTGTGCGCTTTCGCCAGGAAGGAGATCGCCCCCCGGGCCGCCCAGATCGACCACGACAATAAATTCCCCGCCGATTTATGGAAGAAATTCGGCGATCTGGGGCTGATCGGCATGACCGTCGGCGAGGAGTACGGTGGCGTCGAGATGGGCTACCTGGCCCACATCGTGGTCATGGAGGAAATCTCCCGGGCCTCGGCCGCCGTCGGGCTGTCCTACGGCGCCCACTCCAACCTGTGCGTGAACCAGATCCACCGCAACGGCACCGCCGAACAGAAGGCCCGCTATCTGCCCAGGCTCGTTTCCGGCGAGCACGTCGGGGCGCTCGCCATGTCCGAGGCCAACGCCGGTTCCGACGTGGTGTCCATGAAATTGCGCGCCGACCGGAAGGGCGACCGCTACGTCCTGAACGGCGGCAAGATGTGGATCACNNATCACCAACGGCGGCGATGCCGATACCCTGGTGATCTATGCCAAGACCGACATCAATGCCGGTCCCCGAGGCATCACCGCCTTCATCGTCGAAAAGGGCTTCAAGGGTTTCAGTTGCGGCACGCACTTGGACAAGCTGGGGATGCGCGGCTCCAATACCTATCCGCTGTTCTTCGACGACTGCGAAGTTCCCGAGGAGAACGTGCTGGGCGGCGTGGGCAACGGCGTCAAGGTGCTGATGTCCGGCCTGGACTACGAGCGCGCCGTGCTGGCGGGCGGACCCCTGGGCATCATGGCCGCCTGCATGGACGTGGTGGTGCCCTACCTGCACGACCGCAAGCAGTTCGATACCCCGATTGGCGAGTTCCAGCTCATGCAGGGCAAGCTGGCTGACCTGTACACCACCTGGCAAGCCTGCCGCGCCTACGTCTACGCCGTGGGCCAGTCCTGCGACCGGGCCGACCACGCCCGCGTCCTGCGCAAGGACGCCGCCGGCGCCATCCTCTACGCCTCGGAAAAGGCCACCTGGATGGCGGGGGAAGCGATTCAGGTGTTGGGTGGCAACGGCTACATCAACGAGTATCCGACCGGGCGGCTGTGGCGGGACGCCAAGCTCTATGAGATCGGGGCGGGCACTTCGGAAATCCGCCGGATGCTCATCGGTCGGGAGCTGTTCGCCGAGAGCGCCTGATGAGTACCATCAAATCCCGGATCGACACTCGCTCGGCCGAGTTCCAGGCCAACGCCGCCGCCATGCGAAACCTGGTCGCCGACTTGCGGGACAAGGCGGCCCAGGTGGCGTTGGGCGGCGGCGAGGCCGCCCGCCAGAAGCACGTCGCTCGCGGCAAGCTGTTGCCCCGGGAACGGGTGAATCACCTGCTCGA
>DEHY01000071.1 GCA_002352185.1 Competibacteraceae bacterium UBA2788 | reverse complement strand
GGCGACTGGAACGGCGACGGCAAAGCCAAGGTCGGGGTGTTCCGCAACGGAACCTGGTATCTCGACTACAACGGTAATGGGCAATGGGATGGCTGCCAGCAGGACGGCGGGCAGGATAAATGCCTGTTCGGCAGTTTCGGCCAGCAAGGCGATTTGCCGGTAGCGGGCAAGTGGTAGGCGGAGCATAAAGCCAAATCCCCTCAACCCCCCTTTGTCAAAGGGGGGCGCGAGTGACGCGAGCGGGGGGATTTTGGCAAAGGCGAGTTGGGGGGATTCAGGATTGCTATAGCGTTCGGTCGCCGATCAATAGCCATCAGGGGTTTTTTATCCAGCGATGGCGCTGGCTAAGCCGTCTCCACTTCAAACCCTACTATATTGCGCTCGGCCCGGCTAAATTCGATGCCGATCAGGTGAATCGGCTGACCGAGCGCCCGGTATTTCTCGGCATAGCCCCTGTCCTTGATTTGTTGCAGGGCGCGACCGTCCGGGAATAACTCCACCACCTTGAATTCAAACAGGTAAATCCGCCCTCGGAACTTCACCGTCATGTCAATGCGCCCCTGATGCGTAGCGTCTTCCAGGAGGATGTCCAACCCCAGGGCAGCAAAGTAGCTGTAAAAGACGCTAGCGTAATAGCCTTCGTACCGGGCTATTGGGTTATTGTCATACCACTGATGCGGGATGCTGGCGAAGAAGGCTTGGAACAGGTCTTTTAATCCGGCTAAATCGTGGGCCAACAGCAAATCCAGCAAGCGCAACCGGTGGGCGAAACTCTGGCTGGGGTCATCGGTGTAGACGGTCAGCAGGCTGGCGTTGAGGCTGGATTCCACTTCGTGGTTGGGGTAGCCCAAGGTGTAAATCCAGTGACCCAGCAGAGGTTCTTCGGCTTGGTGAAGGGTCAGATAGCCGGTCTGGAACAGCAGCGCTTCGATAGCGATTTGCTCCACGTCAAATGAGGACAGCAGTTCCATCCCGGTGCGCAGTCGGGCCAGATTCGGCGTAAAGAAGCCGCGCTCAGCCAGTAATTTGACCAGAAAACCCGGGGTTCCCGTTTCAAACCACCATGGGTGAAACTGGCGCTTGTCGAACAGCAATAGCAAATCAAAGGGGTTGTAGACCGCTTCGCCCAGCCAGTTGTAGCCGTTGTACCAGCGGCGAATCTCCTCCCGATCCAATCCCTCCAGTTCCGGCGCGAATACGGTATCCACATCGGTTTCGGTATAACCGCAAATCGCCGAGTAGTTCGCATCCACAGTGATATCGTTCAAATTGTTAAGCCCGGAAAACAGGCTGACCTTGTTAAATTTCGACACTCCGGCCAGGAGAGCGAAACGGGTCGAGGCATCGGCTTCCTTGATCACGCTGTATAAATCCTTGAGAGCTTCCCGCATCGCCAGGGCGGTCTCGCGGTCAGTGATGTTGTCGAGAATCGGCTTGTCGTATTCGTCCACCAGCACCACCACCCGCTGCCCGGTTTGTTCACAGCGCCGGGTGATCAAATCATGGAAGCGGCTGCGCAGATCGGGATAGCGGGCTGGCAGCGCATGACGGTGTTCCTGTTCATCCAACTGCCGATGCAGCGCCTCGTTCAAATTCTGCGGGGATTTCAACACCCCGCCGCCAAAGCTCAGGCGAATAACTGGATAGATGGTCTTCCAGTCCCAGCGGTCATGAATATACAGGCCGCGAAACAGCGGTTCGTTGCCCTCAAACAGTTCCTTCAGCGTATCGAGTAGCAGGCTCTTGCCGAACCGGCGCGGGCGGGAGAGGAAGAAATAGCCGGATTCCTGGGCCAGTCGCCAGGCCATTCGCGTCTTGTCCACATAGTAGTAATCATCCTCGCGGATTTTGGCGAAGGTCTGGATGCCAATGGGCAATTTGCGGCGGGTGTTGGGCATGGGCAGGATTCCGGGACGGGTGTTTGATCATGGATGGACTGGATCTGTGAGCAATGCCATCTGGCCGGGTTCGCTTGGGAGCGGGGCTGAAAATTTTGCGAGAATAGCGCCACAGTGATGGAGTGTACTGAAAAACGCTTTTGGATCGCCTACAATTTACGCTGGGTTTGTCCCATTCGAGCAACGTTCATCCACACCCCTTGAGCAGGAGTAATCCCGATGTCTCGTCATGCATTACCCCCCCCATTGCATATATATTATTGATTTTATTGTTTATTTTTAGCCAGTCCACCAGCGCGGCCATCTTCACCGTCACCAATCTCAATGACAGCGGCATCGGTTCGCTGCGCCAGGCCCTCCTCAATGCCAATAACGCCCCCGGCGCGGGCGCCAACACCATCCTGTTTCAATCCGGCCTCAGCGGCAAGCTGTTAACCGTAGGCAATTTCAGCATCAACGGCAAGCTTGACCTGATTGGACCGGGGGCCGGCACGCTGACCCTGTTCGGCAACGGTGTCACCCTTTTTACGGTCGGCGGCAACGCAACCGTAACTATCTCCGGGCTAACGCTCACCAATGGCCGCAACGGGATTGATAATGCCGGGACGCTGACCGTGAACAACAGCATCCTGTCTGCCAATGTGGCTAGTGGGATTTATAACCATGGCGCAAACGCCGTTTTGGCGGTGAACAACAGCACCCTGTCCGATAATGCGGCCAGCGGGATTTACAACCGATACGGCGGGACAGTGACTGTCAACCACAGTACCCTATCCGGTAACCAGGAGAGTGGGATTTATAACTGCGGTCGCTCTGGAGGGACGGTGACCGTTAACCACAGCACTCTGTCGGCGAATAAGAGGGAATACGGGGGCGGAGGGATCTGTAGCGACGGGACGTTAACCATCAGCAATAGCACACTGTCCGACAACTCAGTCACCGCCGATTATTCCGGCGGGGGGATTTATTCCAGCGGCTTGACAGCGACTATCACCCATAACACCTTTTTTCGCAATGCAGCCAGAAGCAGTTGCGGCGGGGGGATTTACATCACAGGAGCCGCGACTGTTGCCTTCCACAATAACACCCTGTCCGAGAATGTGGCGAAGTGGGGTGGCGGCCTTTGCGTAGATGGTAATTTCGTCTTCAAAATGGTCAACAACACCCTGTCCGGGAATATAGCCAGTGCGGGAAGCGGCGGCATTTACATCGACGACAACACCCTCCTGTCCATTGGTAACAGCGTGGTGGCTGGCAACACCGCGCCAACGGCCAGGGAAATCGGAAACTATGGCACGTTCGTTTCCGACGGACACAACCTGTTTGGCGTCAACGGCGTTTCGGGACTGGTGAACGCCAGCCCGGTCGCCAGCGACATTATTCTGCCCGGACTCATCAGCACTGCCATCGGCCCGCTGGTTAACAACGGTGGTCCCACACTGACCTATTTACCTGGCAGCCTGATGATTGACGCCGGCGATAGCACTCTGGTCCCGGTCGGCGTCACCACCGACCAGCGCGGCTATGTATCGCGCATCATGGGCAGCGCCGTGGACATCGGCGCGGTGGAGGCAGGCGCGCTTCCGCCTGATCAAGTCCTGATCGAACACTATTACCAGGCGATTTTAGGCCGAACCGCAGATATCAACGGCTTAGCCTCCTGGAGGAACGAAGCTGCCCGGGCAAGCGGTCTGGGCCTGGACATCAAGGATGTGTTCCGGGTCATGGCCGGTCTGTTCTTCACCAGCGCCGAATACCTCAACCGCAACACCAGCGATGCTCAGTACATCACCGACCTCTACCGCACCTTCTTCAAGCGCGAACCCGACAGTAGTGGATTGGCTTTCTGGACCCAGCCGCTGACCGCCGGCCTGCCGCGCAGTGTAGTGCTGTTCAGCTTCCTGTTCTCGACCGAATTCGGCGTTGCTATGCAAAACTTGTTCGGCACCACCACCGCCCGCAGCGAAACCGCCACCGTGGGCGATTTCTACCGGGGCTTCCTCAACCGTTTGCCCGATGATGCTGGCTTCGCCTTCTGGCTGGGCCGGTTCCGCGTCGCGCAATGCACCAGCGCTGCTGCCGTGGGTGTCGAAGTTGAATCCATCTCCAGCCAGTTCCTCGCCAGCGCCGAATACACCAGCCGTCAGCGCAGCGACCGCGACTTCGTGGCCGATCTGTACTACGTCTTTCTGCGGCGGGACGGCGACCTGATCGGCTTCAACTACTGGGTCAATCAACTCAGCAGCTCTACCCGCGACCAGGTGCGGCAAGCATTCGTTAACGCCTCGGAGTTCCAGACTCGCGTTAGCCAGATCATCGGTCAGGGGTGCGCTCCGTAATTCTCGGTCGTCAGGGAGGGTACAACATTTGCCGCCAACTGGGCGATGGCGCCATCGCTATTGTTGCCGGTTTTTCTATTGTTGCCGGTTTTTGGCATGCCATGGCGCTAAAGAGCGATGGGATTTACCGGTAGCGGGCAAATGGTAGGCGGAGCATAAAGCCAAATCCCCTCAACCCCCCTTTGGCAAAGGGGGGCGCGAGTGACGCGAGCGGGGGGATTTTGGCAAAGGCGAGTTGGGGGGATTCAGGATTGCTATAGCGTTCGGTCGCCGATGCCCGCTCCGCTATTCAGCCACCGCCAGCGCCGGACGTGGCCACGCCTTCAAAATGGATTGCACCACGGTTGCCAGCGGGATAGCGAAAAAGATACCCCAGAATCCCCACAGCCCGCCGAACACCAGCACCGCTGCGATAATGGCAATCGGGTGCAAATCCACCACCTCGGAAAACAGCAGCGGCACCAGAATATTGCCGTCTAGCATCTGGACAAAGAGATACAAGCCCATCAGCCACCCGAACTCCGACCCCGATCCCCACTGGAAAAAAGCCACCAGCGCTACTGGCACTGTCACCACCACTGCACCAATATATGGCACGATGACTGACAATCCGACCATCAGAGCCAGCAGCATGGAGAATTGAAGGCCCATGGCTGCAAACACCACGAAGGTCGCCACCCAAACCACCAGAATTTCCAGAAATTTACCGCGAACATAGTTCCCCATCTGCCGATCCACCTCGCCCCAGACCTGCTGCGCCAGACTATGGTCGTGGGGCAGAAACCCGCGTAGCCAGCCCAGAATCAGCGTCTTGTCCTTCAAAAAGAAGAACACCAGCAACGGCACCAGTACCAGGTACACGACGATGGTGATGAAACCCATGCCCGCCGCCAGCGACCAGGACAGCGCCTTCTGACCCCACGTAGCGATCTCGGCCTTCGCAGCGTTGATCACTTCGAGAATCTGCGCCTCGGTAATGAATTCCGGGTACATGGCGGGCAGGCTGAGCAACAGATTTTGGCCCTTGACCAGCATGCTGGGAAATTCCTGCACCAATTGCGTTAGCTGCCGCGAAGCCATGGGCAGCAACCCCAGCAGCAGGAACAGCACAAAGGTGATAAACAGCATGAACACCACAATCACCGCGAGCAGGCGCGGCAACCGCGCCCGGTGCTGTAGCAATTGGACGATGCCTTCCAGCAGGTAGGCAATGACCATGCTCGCCAATACGGGCGCCAGATCGCGACCCATGACCAGGATCACGCTGGCGCCCAGCGCCAGCACGATGGTCAGAATAACCGCTTGGGGATCGTTAAAGAGCCGCTGGAACCAGTCACTGATAATTTTCATAATTAACCTTAGCGCGTGGTTGATCCGTAGACCGCGCCGCATCATGTTAACAACAAAGTTGTCCTTCCAACCACAGCCCCGTCCGCGCTCGAACCGTTGCCGCTGCCCGTGGTCTACTTGGACTCGGAACTTGTTCCCGCAAACTTAGCGCATCGCACTAAGATAGTGCGAACATGATAGTTTTAGCCATGACCTGACTCTCACCACCAGCGCTCGATAGTCAGTCTAATCGTTATTCAGACCTTGTTCAGGCAACTGAAATATAAGTAACTGCTTGATTTCATGTTCTTTACCTCGAAATGCCCGCTTTCGGGGCGCGCTCTGCCGTCACGCAACACCCGGAACTGAGCCGCGACCGCCCAAACCCGGATTGGTCCATTAATTGCTGCATTCACTCCAGAGACATCCGCGACGTTGCGGATCGGCCGGGGCGAGAGACCGGCTGCTGAACATTCACAGGATTTGCCCTGAAAGACTTGAACCGGAAGTCGCCCCCGCTTCCGTGACCCTAGAGAGGTGATGACGATGACAATTTTCAACCGCTACCTGTCGCGCTACGAAGAGAGCCGCGAGGAAACCTTCTCACTCCAGGAATATCTGGATTTGTGCAAAAAAGGACCTGGGGCCTACGCCAGCGCCGCCGAACGGCTGTTGCTGGCTATCGGCGAGCCGGAGATGGTGGACACCCGCAACGACACACGGCTGTCGCGCATCTTTCAGAACAAGGTACTCAAAATCTATCCCGCCTTCCAGGAATTCCATGGGATGGAGGACGCCATCGAGCAGATCGTGTCCTACCTCAAACATGCCGCCCAGGGGCTGGAGGAAAAGAAGCAGATTCTTTATCTGCTGGGTCCGGTGGGCGGCGGAAAATCGTCGCTGGCTGAACGGCTCAAGCAACTGATGGAGCGAATTCCGTTCTACGCGATTGAAGGATCCCCGGTATTTGAATCGCCGCTGGGGCTGTTCAATCCCGACGAGGACGGCCAGATTCTCGAAGACGACTACGGCGTTCCGCGCCGTTATTTGCGCCATATCATGTCGCCGTGGGCGGCCAAGCGGCTGCGTGAGTTCAACGGCGATATCACCAAATTTCGAGTGGTCAAGCTGCGGCCATCGGTGCTGCACCAAATCGCCATCGCCAAGACCGAGCCGGGGGATGAGAACAATCAGGATATCTCCTCGCTGGTGGGCAAGGTGGATATCCGCCAGTTGGAACATTTCGCCCAGAATGACCCGGACGCCTACAGCTTCTCCGGCGCGTTGTGCCGCGCCAACCGGGGCCTGATGGAATTCGTCGAAATGTTCAAGGCGCCGATCAAGGTACTGCATCCGCTGTTGACGGCGACTCAGGAAGGCAACTACAACAGTACCGAAGGGCTGTCGGCCATCCCGTTCGAGGGGATTATCCTGGCCCATTCCAACGAATCGGAATGGCAGTCGTTCAAGGGCAACAAGAATAATGAAGCCTTCCTCGACCGGGTTTACATCGTCAAGGTGCCTTATTGCCTGCGAGTGTCGGATGAGGTGAAGATTTATCGGAAACTGCTGGCTCACAGTTCACTGGCCGAGTCGCCTTGCGCGCCGGGCACGCTGGAGATGCTGGCGCAATTCTCGGTATTGACGCGAGTGAAAGATCCGGAGAACTCCAGCATCTTCTCCAAGATTCGGGTCTATGACGGCGAAAACCTCAAGGACACCGATCCCAAAGCCAAGTCGATGCAGGAATACCGCGACTACGCCGGGGTAGATGAAGGCATGACCGGCATCTCTACCCGTTTTGCCTTCAAAATTCTCAGTCAGGTGTTCAACTTCGATCACAGCGAGGTTGCCGCCAATCCGGTGCATCTGCTTTATGTGCTGGAGCGGCAGATTGAGCGTGAGCAGTTTACGTCGGAGGTCGAAGAGAAATATTTGTCCTATCTCAAGGGCTATCTGGCGCCGCGCTATGCCGAGTTCATCGGCAAGGAATTGCAACAGGCTTATCTGGAATCCTATTCCGAATACGGCCAGAACATCTTTGATCGCTATGTGACCTATGCGGATTTCTGGATTCAGGATCAGGAATACCGCGATCCCGACACCGGCGAATCATTCGACCGGGCGGCGCTCAACACCGAACTGGAGAAGATCGAGAAGCCTGCCGGCATCAGCAATCCCAAGGATTTTCGCAACGAGATCGTCAATTTCGTATTGCGGGCGCGCGCCAACAACGCCGGTCGCAATCCAGCCTGGACCAGTTACGAGAAACTGCGGGCGGTGATCGAGAAGAAGATGTTCTCAAGTACTGAGGATCTGCTGCCGGTGATCAGTTTCAATGCCAAATCCAGCGTGGACGAGCAGAAGAAGCACGCCGAATTTGTGGATCGAATGGTCGCAAAAGGCTACACCGCCAGGCAGGTTCGACTGCTGTCCGACTGGTATTTGCGAGTCCGTAAGGCATCCTGAGCAGAGAGGAACGCACTCATGGCCACGCTTATCGACCGTCGGCTGGACGGCAGAAACAAAAGCGCCGTCAATCGCCAGCGTTTTATCCGGCGCTTCAAGAGCCAGATTAAGAAGGCCGTGACCGAGGCTATGAATGGCCGCAGCATTACTGATATTGATAGCGGCGAGAAGATCAACATCCCCGCTCGTGACCTGTCCGAACCGGTCTTTGGCCATGGGCCGGGTGGCCGGCGCGAAGCGATCCATCCGGGCAACCGGGAATTTGTCACCGGCGATCAGATCGCCCGGCCAAAAGGTGGAGCGGGAGGGGGTTCAGGAGGTGGTCAAGCCAGTAATAGCGGCGAAGGTGAGGATGACTTTGTCTTTGAATTGTCGCGTGAGGAATTTCTGGATCTGTTTTTCGAGGATCTGGAATTGCCTAATCTGCTGCGAACCCAGTTAGCCAAAGCCACCGAGTTCAAATCGGTGCGCGCCGGGTTCAGCAATGACGGCAACCCCGGCAACATTGACATTGTGCGCTCACTGAAAGGGGCGATGGCGCGGCGAATGGCTTTAGCTGCGCCCCACACCCGTCGGCTGCGCGAGGCGGAAGAGGAATTGCAACAACTTCTGGCTGCGCCGCCAGTAGACGAAATTCGCGCCAAGGAACTGGTGGAGGAAATCAACTATCTACGGGCGCGGGTTCGGGCCGTGCCTTTTATTGACACCTTCGACCTGCGCTACACCAATCGGATCAAGCAGCCACAACCGACGACTCAAGCGGTGATGTTCTGCATCATGGATGTGTCCGGCTCGATGGATCGGGCGCGCAAGGATTTAGCCAAGCGTTTTTTCTCGCTGCTCTATCTGTTTCTCAAGCGCAATTACGAAAAGATTGAAGTGGTGTTTATCCGCCATCATACGGTCGCCAAGGAAGTAGACGAACAGGAGTTTTTCTACTCGCGGGAAACCGGCGGCACCGTGGTGTCCAGCGCACTGCAATTGATGAGCGAGATCATCACTGAACGCTATCCCATTTCCAGTTGGAACATTTACACTGCACAGGCTTCGGATGGCGATAACTGGCATCACGATTCACCGTCCTGCCGCGATTTGCTGTTGCAGCGGATCATGCCGTTCGTGCGCTATTACGCCTATATCGAAATTACCCCGGATCGCCACCAGAGCCTGTGGGAAGCGTATGAAGCGGTGAGAGAAACGCATCCCAATTTTGCGATGCGACAGATTGATGGGCCGGCTGACATCTATCCCGTATTCCGGGACTTGTTCAAGAGGCGCGCAGCATGAGTGCATCTCGACTGATTTCCGAGTCGTCCGAATGGACGTTCCCGATGCTGGAACGCTATAACGAGGTCATCGGCCAGATTGCCGGAGATTTCGGCCTGGACACTTACCCCAACCAAATCGAAATCATTACCGCAGAGCAGATGATGGACGCCTATTCCTCAGTGGGGATGCCGCTGGGCTATAAGCACTGGTCTTATGGTAAGCAGTTCGTGCTGACCGAGAAAAATTACCGGCGCGGGCAAATGGGGCTGGCCTATGAGATCGTGATTAATTCCGATCCCTGCATTGCCTATCTGATGGAAGAGAACACCTCAACCATGCAGGCGCTGGTGATTGCCCACGCTGCCTATGGACACAATTCTTTCTTCAAGGGCAATTATCTGTTCCGGGCCTGGACCAGCGCCGACGCGATCATTGATTACCTGCTATTCGCCCGCAATTATGTCGCTGAGTGCGAAGAGCGCCATGGCGAAGAAACCGTAGAATTGTTTCTCGATTCCTGCCACGCGCTGATGAATTACGGGGTGGATCGCTATAAGCATCCGGCGCCATTGTCACTGCATGAAGAGAAACAGCGCCAGCACGACCGGGAAGAGTATCTGCAATCGCAGCTTAATGATCTATGGCGGACTATTCCGGTCAAGCCTTCCGAGGCGGTCGCCGCCGATTCCCGGCGCTTCCCAGCCGAGCCGCAGGAAAACCTGCTGTATTTCATCGAGAAAAATGCGCCTTTATTGGAACCGTGGCAACGCGAACTGGTGCGGATCGTCCGCAAGATCGCTCAGTATTTTTATCCGCAGCGCCAGACGCAGGTGATGAACGAAGGCTGGGCCTGCGTGACCGGCGACACCCTGATTGTGACGGATCAGGGTCTCTTGCGGGCACAGGAACTGGTCGATTCGCAATTCTCCGGATGCGTCGAGGACGGCAATCGGGTAGTGAACTGGTTCACCCATCCAGCGAAGCGACGCATCCACATCCGTACCCGGCACGGATACGAGCTGCACGGCGGCGCCGACCACAAGATTCTCGTCGGTGGGGAATGGATCGAGCTACAGAACCTGAAAGTCGGTGATGCCGTGGAGATCCGGCGCGGTCAGTGCGTCTTCGCCAGCGCCGAAGCGCCGATTGATTACACGCTGAAAGTTTGCCCTCGTATTGCGGATGTCTGCCAAAAGCATGACGTGTCGACGAGTACCTACTACAAATGGCGCCGCGCCGCGCCAGACCTGTCGGTCGGCGCGCAGACTGTTGTCCGGTTAAAAGCGTGCGCTGACGAGTGGGAGGCGATCAAGGCCGACCCCGATCACCCTTGGGCCTTGCTAACGCCCGCTGATTTGGCCCGCCGGCCTGAAACCCTGGGACCGGACCTGGCCGAAGTGCTGGGCCAGGTGATCGGGGATGGGTTCGTCGACACAAGCCGCGTGAATCTGACGTCACAGGATGTGGAGCTATTGGACTTTTTCGAGCGGACGATGTACGCGAGCTTTGGGGTCACGGCGTCGCGCCGACCGAACCGCAACCGCTTCAACTCGACGGTCCACAGCGCCGTGCTGGCGCGGCTGTTCAAGCAAACGTTCGGGATCGCCACCGGCTGGGGCGCCGCAGGACGAAAGACCGTACCCGACATCATCCTGCGCTCGCCGGAGGCCGTGGTCCGCGCCTTCCTTCGCGGGCACTTCGACACCGATGGCTGCATCTCGCGCAAGGATCGTCAAGTCATCCTGGTCAGCAAGAGCCTTGAATTATTGCGGGTCGAGCAACTGCTCATTCTGAACCTGGGCATCGTCAGTTCCGTGCGACCGCAGCAGGACGGGACCTTCCGGCTCGTCATCACCGGTGCGGATGTCCAGCGCTTCGCAAGGAAGATCGGCTTTCGCCTGTCGTACAAGCGGCAGGCCCTGAAGGATGCGCTGGCGTCGGTCAAGTGGTTCCTCGACAAGGACGATCTGACGGTCATCGAATCCATCGAGCGCGATGACGGGCCAGTCGTTGATTTCAGCGTGGAAAATTCCCACACCTACAAGGCTTCCTGTTTCATCAACCACAATTGTTTCTGGCATTACACGCTGCTCAATCGGCTGTATGACGAGGGTTATGTCAACGACGGCTTCATGATCGAATTTCTGCAATCGCATACCAGCGTGGTGCAGCAACTGCCGTTCGACCANNGCCATGCGGAATTTCAAGGATGAGAGTTTTATTGCCCAATACCTGTCGCCCAAGCTGATGCGGGATTTCAAGCTGTTTGCGGTGCTGGATGATGAAACCCAGGAACAATTGGAAATCACCGCCATTCACGACGAGGCCGGTTATCGGCGACTGCGACTGGCGCTGGCCGATCAATACAATCTTGGTAGCCGCGAACCGAACATCCAGGTTTGGAATGTCGCCCACCGCAAGGATCGCTCGCTGACGCTGCGACACACCCGCTATCACCAGCGGCCCTTGCACGAAAATCATCAGGAAGTGCTGAAGCATTTGCACCGGCTATGGGGTTTCGCCGTGCGGATGGAATCGGTAGACGACAATGGCAAGGTGGAACTGATCGGGGAATGTCCGCCGACGCGGGGGCGGTAATATATAGCAGTCCTATTTGAGTTGTGGAATTTGTCGTGGCACGGGCATCCTGCCCGTGATG
>DEHY01000104.1 GCA_002352185.1 Competibacteraceae bacterium UBA2788 | reverse complement strand
CCGGTCGAGAGAAAACCGACGGCCGCAACTTCCAGTTCCGAGGATTGGGAAGAGTTTTAGGCAATACAGCAATCCTAATTTAAGTTGTGGCTGTGTCTGCGAAATCCCCCCAACCCCCTTTGGCAAAGGAGGGCGTGAACGAAGCGAGCGGGGGATTTGGCGCAACCGGCGACGCTTGCACCACTCAAAGTCGAGCCAAATCCCCGCCCCTCTTCCGCTTGTGGGAGAAGGGTTTCCATACAGCCGTTCAAGAAGGATTAATCCAGGGTGCTTGGAACACTGGTCAATACCGGCGCGGTAGTCATAGGCAGCGCAGTAGGTCTGGCGGCGGGCGTCCACTTGCCCACCGGAATCAAGATTATCCTGATGCAGGCCCTGGGCTTGGCGACTATGGTCATTGGCTTGCGCATGGCGCTGGAGGCGCAACACGTCCTGCTGGCGATTGGCTGCCTGTTGCTGGGTGGCGTAAGCGGCGAACTGCTGCATATCGAACAACGGCTGGAGGGACTGGCCGACCTGCTGCGACGCACGCTGCGATCCAATTCCAGCCGCTTTGTTGAAGGTTTCGTGACCGCCACTCTGTTATATCTGACCGGGGCCATGACGATTGTCGGATCGATTCAGGATGGCACGGTCGGCGATCCCAGCGTGCTGCTGGTCAAATCGCTGCTGGATGGCGTAGCGTCGGTGGCGCTGGCGTCTTCACTGGGCCTCGGCGTACTGTTCTCGGCGCTGCCGGTATTGCTGGTGCAAGGCGGCATCACGCTGCTGGCGGCGCAATTGAGCTTTCTATCGCAGCCGGCGGTGCTGGATGCCATCAATGCCACCGGCGGGCTGCTGATTCTGGGCATCGGAATCAATCTGCTGGAAATCGGTCGGATTCGTGTCGGCAATCTGCTGCCGGCGCTGCTGTACGCCATCATCGGCGCGCTGCTGTTTCCCTGATCGCCGTGCGCGAATCTCTCATCCAAAACGGGCATACCTTCCATGCATGACACCTGCAAACGGGCGGCGTTGAGCGTCGTCTTCATGGTTTTGGCGCTCCCGATCCCGGCCCAGCAGAAACCTGCCGACATGCCGCCGATGCCGGTCAAAACGGCGGCAGTGACCCGCGAAATCCTCAAGGTTGAGGTGACCGCCATTGGCACGCTGCGAGCGGATGAAACCGTCATGATCCGCCCGGAAATCACGGGCCGGGTGGCGACTCTCCATTTCAGGGAAGGTCAGGCCGTCAGCGAGGGCGACCCTCTGGTCACGCTCGATCAGGGCGAATACCAGGCGCAACTGGCCGGCAGCGCCGCGCAGGTTGGGCTTGAGGAAATCAGCTACCGGCGCTTGCAGGACTTGCAGCGCAAGAATCTGAGCAGCCAGCAGCTTCTCGACGAGACCAAAGCCCGGCTGGACGCGGCCCGCGCCGCGCAGACGCTTGCCCAGGTTCGGCTGGAAAAAACCGTGATCCGGGCGCCGTTCGCCGGGACGGTGGGGCTGCGTCTGGTCAGTCCCGGCGCTTATGTTAAACCGGGCGACGACATCGCCAATCTGGAAGGTCTCGGCGCCATGAAGCTGGATTTCCGGGTGCCGGAAACCTATCTGGCACGGCTGGCGACCGGGCAAACACTGACTGTGCGGGTGGATGCCTGGCCCGATCAGGGCTTCGAGGGGACAACTTACGCCATTGACCCGGCGGTGGATCCGGAGACGCGCACGGTGTTGTTGCGGGCGCGGGTGCCGAATAAGGGCAACAAGCTGCGTCCGGGCCTGTTTGCCCGGGTGAGCCTGGTGCTGGAGCGGCGGGAAAATGCCCTGATGGCGCCGGAACAGGCCATTGTGCCGCTGGGTCAGACCCCGTTTGTATACCGGGTGGTGGATGGGAAAGCGGTGATGACGCCGGTGAAGCTGGGCTTGCGCCGGCCCGGGCGGGTCGAAATTCTGGAGGGGCTGAAAGCCGACGATCAGGTGGTGACCGACGGCCAGTTGAAAATCCGCGACGGGGCGGCAGTCACGGTGTTGCCGCCGCCGGGGACCCAGCCGCCGACCGCGCAGAAAGGGTAAGCCGCCATGTTCCTGCCCGAAATCTCCATCAAACGCCCGGTGCTGGCGACGGTGATGAGTCTCGCCATTATTTTAATCGGCGTGATCTCATTCCTGCGACTGCCGGTGCGCGAATATCCCAACATTGATGCGCCGATTGTCTCGGTGCGCACCGTTTACCCCGGCGCCAGCGCCGAAATCATGGAAAGCCAGATTACTCAGCCGATGGAGGATTCGCTGGCCGGCATCGAGGGCGTCAAGACCATCAAGTCGGTCAGCCGCGAGGAAGTCAGCCAGATCACGGTCGAACTGGTGCTGGAACGGAACGTGGACGCCGCCGCCAACGATGTGCGCGACCGGGTGGCGCGGGTGCGCGGCCAGTTGCCGGATGCGGTGAAAGACCCGGTGGTCGCCAAGATCGAAGCCGACGCCCAGGCGATTATGTGGCTGGCGTTTTCCAGCGAACGGCATAGCGCGCTGGACATTACCGACTACGCCGACCGCACTCTGGTAGATCGCTTGCAGGCGCTGCCAGGCGTCGCCAGCGTGATCATCGCCGGCGAACGCCGCTACGCCATGCGGCTGTGGCTGGATCGCGACCGCATGGCCGCCTATGGCCTGACTCCGCAGGATGTGGAAAATGCGCTGAAAAAGCAGAATATCGAACTGCCGTCCGGGCGCATCGAATCGCGTCAGCGCGAATTCTCGGTCCTGACCGAGTCCGATTTNNCGATTGCGCGACATTGGCTACGCCGAGATCGGCGCGGCGGACCAGCGCAATGCAGTGCGCGTCAACGGCAACCCCTCGGTGGCGCTAGGCATCGTCAAGCAATCCACCGCCAACACCCTGGGCGTGGCGCAGGCGGTGCGGGCGCTGTTGCCGGGCATCGAGGCCAGCCTGCCGGACGGGATGAAGATTACGGTCGGTTACGATGGCTCGATCTTCATCGAAAAGTCCATCGCGGCGGTTTACAAAACCATGCTGGAAGCGCTGGGGCTGGTGGCGGCGGTCATCTTCCTGTTTCTGCGCAACGGACGGGCCACGCTGATTCCGCTGGTGACGATCCCGGTGTCCTTGATCGGCGCGTTTATTTTCCTGTACGCGCTGGGTTTCACCATCAACACCCTGACCCTGCTGGGGCTGGTGCTGGCCATCGGCATGGTGGTGGACGACGCCATCGTGGTGCTGGAAAACATCCATCGCCACATCGAGGACGGCATGACCCCGTTCAAGGCGGCGCTGCATGGATCGAAGGAAATTGCCTTCGCCGTGCTGGCGATGACCGTAACGCTGGCGGCGGTGTTCACCCCGCTGGCGTTCATGACCGGCAACACCGGGCGGCTGTTCACCGAGTTCGCCTTCACCGTGGCGGCGGCGGTGCTGGTGTCCGGCTTTGTGGCGCTGACCCTGACGCCGATGATGTGTTCCAGGCTGCTGCGCCACGAGAACAAGCACAACTGGTTTTTCACCATCAGCGAACGCTTTTTCCTGGGCATGAATCGCGGCTATCACAGCGTCCTGAGCCACGCGCTCAACGTGCGCTGGCTGGTGGCGCTGCTGTTTTTCGCCACAGCGTTCGGCGCCGGCTGGCTGTTCACTCAGCTCAAGTCGGAACTGTCGCCGCTGGAAGATCGCGGCACCATCATCGGCGTCATCGTCGCCCCGGAAGGGGCGACTCTGGCCTACACCGACGGTTACGCCCGGCAACTGGAGCAGTTGTATCAGGCCATACCCGAAATGAGTTCGTATTTCACCTTCGTCGCGCCGGGGCTGGAAAAACCCAATCCTGTGACCAGCGCGCTGTCGTTCGTGCGGCTGAAGCCATGGGAGCAGCGCCAGCGCAAGCAGCAGGCCATCGCCAGGGAACTGGCTCCCAAAATGTTCGGCGGACTGCCCGGCGTCCTGGCGTTCCCGATCAACCCGCCATCACTGGGGCAAAGCTTCCGCAATCCGGCAGTGCAGTTCGTGATTCAATCCGGCAGCTACGCCGATTTGCAACAACGGGTGGATCGGGTCCTGGCCAAGGCGCGGCAATACCCCGGCATGGTGAATCTGGACACCGATTTGCGCCTGAACAAGCCGCAGCTTTCGGTCGTCCTCAAGCGCGACAAGATCGCCGCCGTCGGCGCGGACGTGGAAGATATTGGCCGGACGCTGGAAACGCTGTTGGGTGGGCGGCAAGTGACCCGCTTCAAGCAGGACGGCCAGCAATACGACGTGATGCTGCAACTCAAGGATCAGGATCGTGAACAGCCGACCGATCTCACTGCGATCTTCGTGCGTGGCCGCAACGATCAGTTGGTGCAACTGGCGAACCTGATCGAAGTGCGCGAAACCGTTGCGCCCAAGGAACTGAACCGCTTCAATCGGCTGCGCGCCGCCGTGATCTCGGCCAACATCGCGCCCGGCTACACCTTGGGCGAGGCGCTGGATTTCATGGATCAGACGNNCTGGCGCTGCTGTTGATCTATCTGGTGCTGTCCGCCCAGTTCGAGAGTTTTGTATCGCCGTTCGTGATCATGCTGACGGTGCCGCTGGCGGTGACTGGCGGGCTGCTGGGGCTGTTTCTGACTGGCGGCACCTTGAACGTGTACAGCCAGATCGGACTGGTGATGCTGGTCGGGCTGATCACCAAGAACGGTATTTTGATCGTTGAATTCGCCAATCAATTGCGATTGACCGGACTGGATCGGCGGGCGGCGGTGCTGGAAGCCGCGACGCTGCGCTTGCGTCCAATCCTGATGACCACGCTGTCCACCATTCTCGGCGCGATCCCGCTGGCGCTGGCGGTTGGCGCGGGGGCGGAAAGCCGCCAGCAGATCGGCTGGGTTATCGTCGGCGGGTTGCTGCTGGGAACGCTGCTGACGCTGTTCGTGGTGCCGGCGGCCTATACCTTGCTGGTGCGCAAGACGCACCATACGGCGGAAGAAGCGGCGGAACTGGCTGAACAGGCAACCGTTTTATAATTTGCGGTGCGACGGGGCGTAAATCTCCAACGCTCCGCCCATCCCCAAGCATTCGCCACGCATTGCATTCAAAAGCCGTACAATTCCATTCCAGCCCGCCGATCAGTGTCGGGATTTCGTAAGGACAGTCCCCATTTGCAAAGGTCATGGCCATGCTGGCGAAACTCAAGCGCTACAGTCCGCTCATCAATCTGATTCCAAACACCGCCATCCAGTTTCTGGACTTTGGCTTCAATCTTAACGAAACCCGGGTGTCGCGGGCGTTCCTGAGCGAGATCGGCGCCGACCGCCGCCCGGTTCTGACCAGCCTGTACCCCGACGACGCCAGCGGCCAGTTCGTCACCCAGGACGGGCGAGCGGTTACACCCGAACAGGCGTATTCCTTCAATGCGGCCAAGGCGGCCGGCATTCTGGCGGGGGTCTGGATTCCGCTGCCGTTCCTGCGGGTGCGGGAATCGCGCCCGGATGGACACCACCTGTTCGATCAGGGTCCTTGCAACTGGGCGCGGGCGCGGCTGGTGGAATTACCGACGCCGGACGCCGACGGCTACACCCACCGCGTCACCCTGGCCTTCGATACCCAACTGCTGCCGACCCGCGAGGGCCGGCCCTATCTCGCCCCCAGCCCGCTGGACATGCAGTCCGGCGAGGAATTCGCCCTGAGCGATGCCGAAGCGGATACCGAGTGGTTTCTGGAGCAGGAATGGGTGCATGAGTGGCTGTATCAGCGGTTTCATGCCTTTGAATTGCGCCGCCGCGCCCCACGCCGGGTGGATGAAGCGGAACTGCGCGCCAGCCCTGACGCGGTGGCGGCCTATCTGACCGTTTTGACCCTGTTGCGGCGGGCGGTGCAACCGCCCCGGCTGCGCTTTACTTTCGTGGACAACGGCCCGACCGCCCGCCTCAACCGTCCGGTTGATGTGGACCTGGTGCTGGACATCGGCAATTCCAGAACGTGCGGGATGCTGATGGAAACCAGCGGCGACAACCCGGTGGACATGAACGACAGCTATCGGCTGGAACTGCGCGATCTGTCACAGCCGGAACAGGTTTACGACGAGCCGTTTCCCAGCCGGGTCGAATTCGTGCGCGGCGCCTTCGGCGACGAGAAATTATCCCGCCGCAGCGGTCGTCCCGGCGCCTTCATGTGGCCGACGGTGACGCGGGTGGGCTTCGAGGCGCAGGCGCTGTCCTATTTCAGTCACGGCACCGAGGGCAACACCGGCCTGGCCAGCCCCAAGCGCTATCTGTGGGACACCGATCCCCGCCATCACGCCTGGCGGTTCAACCCCGGCCCGGACGGCACGGGCGATGACAGCGGCCCAGTCACCACCGGCCCATTCGTCGGCTACCTGCGGGAAGATGGCGAGGAACTGGCTGCCGGTGAGCCGCCCGCCGTGACCGCGTTGTTCTCACGCGGCGCGCTGATGAGCTTCTTCGTCGCCGAGGTGCTGCTGCAAGCCTTCGTACAGATCAACTCCCCGGCCCGTCGCTACGAGCGGGTTTATTCCGATGCCCCACGCCGGTTGCGGCGGGTGATTTTGACCCTGCCCACCGCCATGCCGCTGGCCGAGCGCAAATTGTTCGCCCGCCGGGTCCATACGGCGGTGCGGCTGAGCTGGCGGGCGCTGGGGCTGGAGGAGAGCCAGGCCCCGGAGCCGTTCATGCAGTGGGACGAGGCCACCGGCACCCAGATCGTGTTTCTCTACAACGAGGTCAAGCACAATTTCCAGGGCGACGCCACGCTGTTCTTCAAGGTGTTTGGGCGCGCGCGCGAGGGCTATGGCGAGCTGCCCTGCCTACGCTTGGCCAGCATTGACGTCGGCGGCGGCACGACGGATTTAATCATCACCACCTACCAACTGGAAGGCGGCACGGCGGTCAAGCCGGTGCAGGAATTCCGCGAAGGCTTCAACATCGCCGGCGATGACGTGCTGTGCGGGCTGATCGAGCGCAACGTGCTGCCGGCGCTGCTGGACGCCATTCGCCGGAGCGGCGCGGCCAATGCCGAAGAATTGCTGGCGCGGCTGCTGGGGGCCAATCGCGGCGATCAGGCCGAGCGCGACCGCACCTTGCGCCGCCAGTTCGCCAATCAGGTGGCGCTGCCGCTGGCGCTGGCGTTGCTGCACCGCTATGAAAACGCCGATCTCAGCGCCGGCAACGAGGCGCTGACCCTGCGGCTGGCCGATGTGTATCCCTCCGGCGGCGGGCCGCATGAGCAGGTGACAGCCTTTCTGGAAGAGGCGGTGCGCGCCGTCGGCGGTCAGGGCTTCAAGCTGGCCGAAGTGACCTTTGCCACCACCATGCTGGCGCTGGACACCACGGTGCGACGCATTCTCGGCCAGGTGTTAAGCGACCTGTGCGAGGTCGTCCACCTCTACGATTGCGACTATCTGTTGATTTCCGGGCGGCCCTGCCGACTGCCGGCGATCCGGGCGGCGATTCTGGCGAAACTGCCGACGCCGCCGGATCGCATCATCAGTTTGCATACCTACCGGGTGGGCGACTGGTATCCGTTCCGCTCGGTCGGCGGGCGGCTGACCGACCCCAAAACCACGGCGGCGGTCGGGGCGATGGTGTGCGCGCTGTCGGAAGGGCAGTTGTACAAATTCAACCTGCGCAGCCGCGAACTGGGCATGAAATCCACCGCCCGCTTTGTCGGCGTGCTGGAACAGACCGGGCGGCTGAAAAAGGACAACGTGCTGTTCGCCAATCTGGAACTGGANNCGGCAACTGGGCGTTGAGCGCTGGCCGGCCACGCCGTTGTACCGGATCACTTTCGCCCATCCCCAGGATGCCCGCGCCAAGGCGCTGCCGCTCAAGGTCACGCTGGAACGCTCCACCGACGAAAACGTGGATCTGGATTTCAAAATCGCCGATGTGGCGGATGCCGGCGGCAATCAGCAACCGGGCGGAGTGGTGTTGCTGAAATTGCAGACGCTCAAGGATGAGTACGGTTACTGGCTGGACACCGGCATCTTCTCGATTTCCGCCCGCGTCAGCGATGCGCCGCGTCCCTGAGCGTATTCCTCCTCCCGCGCCTGCAGGCAAGGGAGAGATTCACCGTTTTCCCGATGATGAGATCATGACCGATACCCCGAATATCCTCCTGCATCCCGGCCTGCAAAGGCTTCTTGCCGCGCACCGGCGCCGATTGCGCTTGTCAGGTCTGCTGCTGTCCATGACGATGGCGAGTATTCTGCTATTCTTGATGGTAACCGCCTTTTCAAGTAGGGATATTAGCAGCCTGTTGCTACTGGCGCTCATGGGGCTGGTCATGTTGCCGACGATGGCGCTGCTGGGTGTGTTGTTATGGTGTCTGGATCGCGGGCAGGCGCGGCGATTGAACAAGGCCGACCAGACGCTGCGGGACTATCCACCGCTGACGGTTCGGATGGCGCCCATCGGATCGGGTGGGCGAGAAACCCTGGTGGCGTTGCATCCGCTGACCAGCGCGCCGTCCATTCTGCAACCGCTCCATGCACTGATTAACCCTTCTTTCCGCTGGAATCGCCCGCCGCGTCAGGAAATCACCGTCGATCTGTACTGCCCGGAACTGGCGCCCGGTCGTGATCTGGTCGCGCTCCAATCCGACGGCAGCGCGCTTATCGGCAAGCTGGTGACATTGGAAGCACACTACCGCCAACGACAGTTGCTGCGAGTCGTGGCGCTCGCCCTGTTGGCGCTGGTTGCGACGGTGTTGGGCATGCAGGCGCTGAATCAGTAACTCCGGCGCCGCCAGTGTACAGGGGGGCGCCGAATATTCAACAGGGGATGGATTAAATTCGGCGCACTGACTGGCTTTATAAGTTACATAAAAAAATAAAAACCGATTCTTAAGGAGCCCGGCTAATAATGGCTATGCCCCACTGGACTTTTAGCTTTGCAGTCAGGTTTCCGCTGTTTGTGTTCGTGTTGTTATTCTCGGTCATCTGGGGGCTGGCCGGGTTTATCAACCTTTCGCTCAAGCATGACCTGGAGCGCCTGCTCTCCGCTCAGCAGTTCTCAACCGTTTCGGCTATTGCAGCCAGCATTGATCAGCAGATCCACCTGCGCCTGCAAGCGCTGGATGAACTGGCCCAAGTGATTGGCAAACGCGCGCTCATCGGTGAACCAAAGCGGGTTGATGAGTTTCTGCGTGAAAATCTGGCAATCAGCATCCTGTTTAATGGCGGCCTTTTTGTATTGGATGCTACAGGCATCTGTCTTGCCGACGCCCCAAATCTCCCACATCGGGTCGGTTTAAGTCTGGCCGACCGCGACTACTTTATTGCCGCTCGGGAGCAGTACAGGACTTGGGTCAGCATGCCATTGGCTGGCCGATTGTCCAACCGGCCGCTAATCGCAATGAGCGCGCCCATTACCGATGCCTCTGGAACAGTGA
>DEHY01000166.1 GCA_002352185.1 Competibacteraceae bacterium UBA2788 | reverse complement strand
GCCTTCGTAGCGTTCGTCCTCAAGCAGCAGACTGCGGTCGAGCAGGGGAAAATCGCTGATCCGGCCCATGAACCGCAGCGCGGCGGTGCGAGTGGGAAAACCGCGCCGCTCGCCACTGTTGAGGTTATTCACCAGGTATTGCCGGCTCAGGGTGTGATATTCCAGTTGGAAGCGCTGCGCCAGCGCGTAGACGGTTTCATCCCACAGCCAGGGCCGCCGCCGCCGAACTTCCATCTCGATTTCGACCGTCAGCGGTACGCCATTCTGCAAGGCGTCCAGCGCCGCATTGCTAAAGCGGTATTCGATCTGGGCGCTCAGCCGGTAAACCCCGCCTTCCAGTCGGGTCGTGGCGCTGCTGACCTCGAAACCGGCGGCGCGACCGCTGACTGCCCAGAGCAGACCGAGCAGCAGCGCCAGCAGGTGGAGGGCGGGCAGGCGCATGGCGGTTACGCTACAGGACATGGCGCGACTCCGGCAGTGACCGGCTTCACCAGCACCGCGTAATAGAACCCATCCATGTCGGCTTCGCCGGGGAGAATCTGGCGGCCATGGGATAAGGCGCGACCCCAATTCGCCGCAATCGGCAGTTCCCCGGCATCCGGCTGGCTGGCGAGAAAGGCGGCCACCACCTGCTCGTTTTCCTGCCGCAGCACCGAACAGGTGGCGTACAGCAAGCGGCCACCGGGTCGCAGCAACGGCCACAGGCTGGATAACAGCGCCTGCTGCTCCCTGGCCAGCGCGGTGATGTCCGTATCCCGGCGCAGCAGCTTGATATCAGGATGGCGACGGATGACTCCGGTGGCCGAGCAGGGCGCATCCAGCAGAATCCGGTCGTAGGGAACGCCGTCCCACCAGTCTGCCGGACGGCGGGCATTGCCGGCGATCAAGCGGGCATTCAGCCGCAGCCGACTCAGATTTTCCCGCACCCGCTCCAATCTCCCGGCATCCTGGTCCAGCGCGGTCAGATCCAAAGTCGGTACACATTCCAGGATATGGCCGGTTTTGCCGCCGGGCGCGGCGCAGGCGTCCAGCACCCGCAGCCCCGGCTGTAGATTGAGCAGCGGCGCCGCCAGTTGCGCGGCGGCGTCCTGCACCGACACCCAGCCGGCAGCGAAGCCCGGCAGCGTCATCGGTTCAGCCGGTTCGGCCAGAATCAGCGCCGTCGCGACGGGGGCTGCCGGCTGGGCATCTTTGCCCGCCGTCGCCAGCCGGAACTGATAATCTTCCCGGCTGAGATGGCGCGGATTAACCCGCAGCGCAAAGGGCGGACGAGTATTGTTGGCCGCGACCATCGTCGGCCAATCGTCCGGCCAGTCGTGCTGCAACCGTTCCAGCAGCCAGCGCGGATGGGCCGTTCGAGCTGCGGCATTGTTTTCCACCTGCGCCAGCAATTCGGTGCGCCGCCGCAGGAAGGAGCGGAGTACCGCATTGCACAGATTGGCTGCCCAGGGTTTGTGCAACTGGCGGGCGGCAGTCACGGTTTCGGCGACGGCGGCGTGTTCGGGAATGCGCAGATGATGAAGCTGATACAGTCCGGCCAGCAACAATCCCTGCACCAGCGGTTCACGCGGATCGAGCGGTCGTTCCAGCAGCAGATCAAGCAGCGCCTGCAATTGCGGTTGCCAGCGGCAGACGCCGTAACATAATTCATGCAGCAAACCGCGATCACGGGGATCGATGCGTTCTAATGCGGATGCGGACGGAAAAGCCATGGTCAGCGACCGGCCTTCGCCCAACACCAGAGCCAGCGCCTGAGCCGCAACGGCGCGGATATTCATGCGCCCAGCCGCCGACCGGCCAGCCGATGCGCATTCAGAAACGCCGCGACCGGCAGTGGGCGACCACCGGGCAGTTGCACCTCCGTCAGCCGCAGGACGCCGGAACCGGTGGCAATCACGATACCGTTGCCTGCTTCGCGCAGCACCGTGCCGGGCAAAGCCTCGGTGGACTCCACTGCGGCCTGCGCCCGCCAGATCCGCAGGGTGTGGCCGTCCAGCCGGGTCTGGGCGACGGGATAGGGATTGAACGCCAGCACCTGGCGCTCCAGTGTCTGCGCCGGCTGATTCCAGTCCAGTTCCGCTTCTGCTTTATCCAGCTTGGCGGCATAGGTTGCATCTGCGTCATTCTGCGGCTCCGGGGTCAGGCGATCCGCCAGCAAATCCGGCAATGTCGAGCGCAGCGTCTCTGCTCCCAATACAGCCAGCCGGTCGTGCAGCTCGCCGCCGGTCATGCCTGGAACTATCGGACAGCGTGACCGGGCGAACACCGGCCCCGTATCCAGTCCAGCCTCCATCCGCATGATGCAAACGCCGGATTCGGCGTCGCCGGCCAGCAGCGCCCGCTGAATCGGCGCCGCGCCGCGCCAGCGGGGNNCTGGTTGGCATACCGGAATTCCGGCAGCCAGCGCCCACGCCTTCATCGGGCTGGCGCGGGGCTGGCGACCGCGCCCGGCAGGGCGATCCGGCTGGGTATAGACGGCGGTAAGCGGATAACCGGAGGCCAGTACGGCTTGCGCGCTGGGAATGGCGAATTCAGGGGTGCCCGCGAACAGCAGGCGTGGCGCAGCAGTCATCGGGTGGCGTCAGGTCTGGCGGGGGTGATGCCCGGTGCAGGGGCGGGCGGAAAGAGTGGCGGGATCAAGCGTGGTTCTGTTCAGGAGGCATGCGCCTCGCTGCGNNAACAGCTTGCCGTCCAGATGATCGATTTCGTGCTGGATGCACACCGCCAGCAAGCCGCTGGCGTCGAGTTCAAACGGGTCGCCGTGGCGATCCAGCGCGCTGACCCATACCCGTTCGGCGCGCCGGACCCGCTCATAGAAGCCAGGCACCGACAGACAGCCTTCTTCCATCTCGCTTTCACCCTCCCGCGCCAGCAGGGCCGGATTGATAAAGGTTAGCGGCTGGTTTTTATCGTCGGATATGTCCATGACGATAATGCGCTTCTGGATGTTGACCTGGGTTGCGGCCAGGCCGATCCCTGGCGCGGCATACATGGTCTCCAGCATGTCGTCCACCAGGGATCGCACTCGATCATCCACCGTTTCTACCGGCAGCGCCGGCTTGCGCAGCCGGGGATCGGGGTAATGCAATAGGGTTAGTCGCGCCATGGCAGCTCCGTCACTGTCTCATTTCATTCATGCGCTGAGATCATTCAGATATGGAAATCATACGAGAAACCCGCACGTGCGGGCTATACTTTGCGCGATGGGGGTGATCTTCCACACTCCCGCCCGTTCCTTCCGGAGGATGAGCAAGGATCATGAGTACCACGCGTTCCTCAAGGTATATTGGCGCCGCCCTGTCGCTGGCGACGGCGGTTTTGCTCGGGGCGTGCGCCCAAACGCCCTCTCAGCCCGAATCTCGCCCCGCCGCCGGCGATCCGCCTCCGGTACTGGGATCAGCCGCCGCCAGCCCTGGCGCGCCCGTTGCCCCGGCGCCCGTTGCGCTGCGGCCCGACCATCCCCAGTCCTACACCGTGGTTCCGGGCGACACCCTATGGTCCATTGCCCAGCGGTTCCTGAAAAATCCCTGGCAATGGCGGGAGATTTGGCGACAGAACCCGCAAATTCGCAATCCCAACCGGATCTATCCCGGCGATGTCCTCAAGTTCAGCTATGACGCCAGCGGCAAACCGCGACTGGAAGTGGCCGAGCGCGAGGAAACGCCGTTGATCAAGCTTTCGCCGCAGGTTCGGGTCGAAACGCTCAGTCAGCCGATCCCGCCGGTGCCCCGCGACGCCGTGGAGTCGTTCCTGACCCGCGCCCTGGTTCTGGGTGAAGGCCAGTGGAAAGGATCGCCCTATATCGTGGCGGATGACGACAACCAGATCGCTTATACCGACCGTGACCGGGTTTACGTCCGTGGCGGCAGTTTCGACCAGCCGCGCTATCAGGTGTTCCGTCCTGGCGAGGCGCTGATCGAACCCGGTTCTGGCCGTAATCTGGGAACCGCTGGCATTTATATGGGCCAGGCGCTGCTAGATAAGGATGATGATCCGGCAACCTTCACCCTGGCCAATACGATTGCTCCGGTTCGCGCCGGCGACCGGTTGTTCGAGATTGAGGCGGAGCGTGAACTCTACAGTTTTGAGCCGCACCCGGTCCCGCCGGATACCGATGGCTTTATCATTGCGCAACTGAACCCCGATGTGACTCAAATCACCCAGTACAGCAGCGTCATCATCAACCTGGGCGCTCAGGAAGGTCTCGAACCCGGCCATGTCCTTGCCATTTATGGCAAGAGCCGAGAAATTGATGATCCCGTCTCCGGTGGCAGCGTCAAGTTGCCGGGCGAGCGAGCGGGCCTGCTGATGGTTTACAAAGTCCACGATCTGGTCAGCTACGCGCTGGTGATGCAGGCCGAACGCGCCATTCGCCTGCAAGATCAGGTGACTACGCCCTGAACCGGGACGATTTGCCGCCGGATGCCGATCCGGCCTGGCTGCTGGCGCTATTGCGGGCGCCCGGCATCGGGCCGGTACGGTTTGCCCGACTGCTGGAGCATTTTGGCTCGGCGGCTGCCGTGTTCGCTGCCGACCGCGCCGAATGGAGTGCGCTGGATTTGTCGGAGGCGGCGCTGGAGTATCTGCGTCATCCCGACTGGCGGCGGGTGGAACAGGATCTGGCCTGGCTGGAGCAGCCGGACAACCATTTGCTGCGACTGGATGATCCCCGCTATCCATACCTGGTGCGGCAAATCCCGTATCCGCCGCCTCTGCTGTTCGTCCACGGCGACCTGAGCTGTTTGCGGGCGCCGCAACTGGCTATCGTCGGCACGCGCAATCCCACCCCACTTGGTCGGGAAACCGCTCACCGTTTCGCCGCCCATCTGGCCGAAGCCGGTCTGGTCATTACCAGCGGACTGGCGTTTGGCATTGACGCCGCCGCCCATCAGGGTGCGCTGGCCGGCGGCGGTCGCACCATTGCGGTGATGGGCACCAGCCTGGATCGGGTTTATCCCGCTAGGCACCGCGATCTGGCTCATGCCGTCGCTGACCACGGCGCTCTGGTCTCGGAACTCTCCACCGGCACTCCGGCGGCAGCCGAGAATTTCCCCCGGCGCAACCGGCTGATCAGCGGGCTGGCGCTCGGCGTCCTGGTGGTGGAGGCCGCCATTCGCAGCGGATCGCTGATTACCGCCCGCCAGGCCAACGAGCAGGGCCGGGAAGTGTTCGCGATTCCAGGTTCGATCCACAATCCGCTGGCCAAGGGCTGTCACTCGCTGATTCGGCAGGGAGCGAAACTGGTGGAAACAGCCGACGATATTCTGGAGGAATTGGGTGCGCTCGCAGCCGTTGCCGGCGAAGCCGACCGTCCCGTCGCCGCCCTGCCCCCCGCAGTCGCGCTGGATGACGAGTACCAACAACTGCTGGCGGCGATAGGCGATCAGTCGGTGGGAGTTGATCTGCTGGTGGATCGCTGTGGATTGACGGCGAATGATGTTTCCTCCATGCTGCTGATTCTGGAACTGAATGGTTATGTAGCGACCGTCCCTGGCGGTCTGTACTGCCGCCTGAAGGCCTGAAAGCCGGCCACGCCGCAAACGACTGGCCGGCTTTGTGCGTTTTCATAAATCCCGCATGCCAGACGGCGGGGCTCCGCATTTGCAAGGTGAGCGCCTGAATGAAAGAAAACGTCTTGGACGTGCTGATGTACCTGTTTCAGAACTACATGGAGGACGATGTAGACGCTGACCCCGACCGTGAATCCATCCAGGGTGAATTGCTGGCTGCCGGGTTTCCGGCCCGGGAAATCCAGCAGGCCTTTGAATGGCTGGACAGCCTGGTGGATCGTCAGGCCACGCCGCTGGTGGTCAATCCCGGCTCCTGCCGCATCTATATCGGCCCGGAACTTGACAAGCTGGATGTGGAATGCCGGGGTTTTCTGTTGTTTCTGGAGCAGGGCGGCATTCTCGATTCGGAAACCCGTGAACTGGTCATTGACCGGGTCATGGTGCTGGAGGCTGACGATATCGGTCTGCATCAGTTGAAATGGATCATCCTGATGGTGCTGTTTAACCAGCCCGGTCGGGAAGAAGCCTATGCCTGGCTGGAAGACCTGGTGTTCGACGATATCCCCGGCTCTGTGCATTGAACCTCACCAGGTGCGCGCACCGCGTTCCTCGCCTGAATTTCCGCCACCCCCGTTACGGTCATGAGCAAAAACCTGGTCATCGTTGAATCGCCCGCCAAGGCAAAGACGATCAAAAAATATTTGGGCAAGGACTTCGAAGTTCTGGCCTCCTACGGTCATGTGCGCGATCTGGTGCCCAAGGAAGGCGCGGTCGATCCAGACCATGACTTCGCGATGAAATACCAGGTCATCGATAAAAACGAGCGGCATATCGAAGCCATCGCCAAGGCCATTGTCAAAGCCGAAGCGCTGTTTCTGGCCACTGACCCGGATCGGGAAGGCGAGGCCATTTCCTGGCATCTGTATGAAATCCTGCGCCAGCGCGACTTGCTCAAGGACAAGCCGGTGCAGCGGGTGGTGTTCCACGAAGTCACCCAGCGGGCGATTCAGGACGCCATCGCGCACCCCCGAAGGCTGTCCATGGATCTGGTGAACGCCCAGCAGGCGCGGCGGGCGTTGGATTATCTGGTCGGCTTCAATCTGTCGCCGCTGCTGTGGAAGAAGATCAGGCCGGGATTGTCGGCGGGCCGGGTGCAGTCGCCGGCGCTGCGGATGATCGTCGAGCGCGAAGAAGAAATTGAGCGCTTTGAGCCGCGTGAGTATTGGACGCTGGAAGCCGATGTCGCCAAAACCGGCCAACCGTTCATGGCGCGGCTGGCTGAGTACGACGGTGCAAAGCTGACGCAGTTCAGCGTTACCCATGGCGAACAGGCGCAAATCATGGCACAGGCGCTGCTGATCGCTGCCCGCGCCCAGCGGACTGAATCGGGTTTAACGACGGCCTCCGATGTGATCGGTCGCTTGCGGGTGGTCAAGGTTGAGCGCAAGCAACGCAAGCGCAATCCTGCCGCTCCCTTCACCACCTCGACTCTGCAACAGGAGGCTTCGCGCAAGCTGGGCTTCTCGACCCAGCGCACCATGCGGGTCGCCCAGCAATTGTATGAAGGCATTGACATCGGCCAGGGCGCAGTCGGTTTGATCACCTACATGCGCACCGATTCGGTCAACTTGGCTCAGGACGCCATCGCCGAGATCCGGGCGCTGATCGCCCAGCGTTACGGCGCGCACAACCTGCCGGCCAGCCCGCGAGCGTTCAAGACCAAGGCCAAGAACGCTCAGGAAGCGCACGAGGCGATCCGTCCGACCACCATTGCAGTGCTTCCAGAGGCGACCCGCGCCAGCCTCAATGCCGATCAGCACGCGCTCTACGAGTTGATCTGGAAGCGCACCGTGGCGTGCCAGATGATTCACGCCACTCTGGACACGGTCGCGGTTGATTTGGCCTGTGGCGACCGTAACCGCTTTCACGCCACCGGTTCAACGGTGGCCGATCCCGGCTTCATGGCGGTTTATCGGGAGGGCGTGGATGATCAGGACGATGAAGAAGAGAATCGGGTGCTGCCGCCGCTGCGACAGGGTGACTGGGTTGATCTGCGGGCGCTGCGGGCGGAACAGCATTTCACCGAACCGCCGCCGCGCTATTCCGAGGCCAGCCTGGTCAAGACGCTGGAGGAATACGGCATTGGCCGGCCTTCGACTTACGCCGCCATCATTTCAACCCTGCTGGCGCGTGAATACGCGGTGCTGGACAGCCGCCGCTTCAAACCCACCGACATTGGCCGCATCGTCAACCGTTTCCTGACCCGGCATTTTACCCAGTATGTGGACTACGACTTTACCGCCCGGCTGGAAGACGATCTGGACGCCGTTTCGCGGGGCGAAGGGGATTGGCTGCCGCTGATGCGAGGCTTCTGGGATCCGTTCAAGCAGCGGATCGAAGAGAAGGCCGAGAACGTCTCGCGCCAGGAGGTGGTGCAAAGCCGCGAGTTGGGACGCGATCCCAAAACCGGCAAGCCGGTATCGGTGCGGATGGGCCGGTTTGGGCCCTTCGCGCAGATCGGCGTCAAGGAAGATTCCGAAAAACCCCGTTTCGCCAGTCTGCGCCCGGATCAGCGGCTGGACGCCATCGGGCTGGACGAGGCGCTGGCGCTGTTCCAGTTGCCGCGCGATTTGGGAACCACCGCCGCCGGGGAACCGATGCAAGCCAACATTGGCCGGTTCGGGCCGTATGTGCGTTACGGCAAGAGCTATGTCTCGTTGAAGAACGAAGACCCGTATACCGTCAGCCGCGAGCGGGCGCTGGAACTGATCGCCGCGCACCAGCAGGACGCGGCCAATAAGCTGCTGCGCGCCTTTCCCGGTTCCGCGATCCAGATTCTGAACGGGCGGTTCGGGCCGTACATCACCGATGGCAAAAAAAACGTCCGTTTGCCCAAGGGGCGCGAGCCGACCAGCCTGACCTTGGCCGAATGCGAAACTCTGCTGCGCGAAGCGCCCGAAAAGAAGAAATCGCCGACGCGCCGACGCGCCGCCAAAGCCTGACGGTGGAACGCAGTTGATGAATCCACTCCGGCTCAAGGCCGCCGCTCGCGTGGTTCGGGCGGGCGGTCTCATCGCCTATCCCACCGAAGCGGTTTATGGCCTGGGCTGCGATCCCCGTAACGGACCGGCGGTGCAAAGGCTTCTGGCGCTCAAGCGCCGTTCGTGGCGCAAGGGACTTATCCTGATTGCAGCGGATTTCGCACAACTCGCGCCGTTTTTGCAACCGCTTGATCCCACAGACTGCGACCGTCTTGCTGCAACCTGGCCGGGGCCTCACACCTGGCTGATTCCCGCTCGCGCCGACACGCCGCAGTGGTTGCGGGGTCGGCATGACACGCTGGCGGTGCGGGTGACGGCGCATCCGCTGGCGGCGGCATTATGCCGGGCTTGCTGCCATCCGCTGGTTTCCACCAGCGCCAATTTCAGTGGCCGACCACCCGCCCGCACCGCGCTGGCGGCGCGTCGGCAGTTGGGAAGGGTGATTGACTATTTGCTGCCCGGCCCGACCGGCGGCGCGGCCCAGCCCACCGTAATCCGCGACTTGCGCACTGGACAGCAGGTGCGCGCCTGAGACTACGCCGGGTCCAGCGTCGGAATCACCCGCGCCAACAGGGTCTTGACCTTACCCATGCTCTCAACCAGATTCTGCTCGATCTCGGCCATGGTGATTTCGCCCGCCGCCTTGCCCGCCGCCCGGTTGGCGACCACTGCGCATGCGGCATAGCGTAAGCCCAGCTCCCGCGCCAGCGCCGCTTCCGGCATTCCGGTCATGCCGACGATGTCGCAGCCATCCCGCTCCAGCCGCCGGATTTCCGCCGCTGTTTCCAGCCGTGGCCCCTGCACCGCCGCGTAAGTACAGGTATCACGGGCATCAAGTTGCAAGGTGCGGGCAGCCTGAATCAGTCGCTCCCGCAATCTGCCGCAGTAAGGCTCGGTGAAATCAATATGGGTGACATGACTGAGGTCTTCCTCGAAGAAGGTGCAATGCCGTCCCCAGGTGTAATCCACGATCTGATCCGGGAAGGCCAGCGTCCCCGGCGTCATGTCGGCGCGAATCCCGCCCACCGCCGCTATCGCAATGACCTGTTTAACGCCGATATGGTGCAACATCCAGAGATTGGCGCGGTAGTTGATCTTATGCGGCGGCAGCGTGTGATGCTGACCGTGCCGGGCTAAAAACACCACGGTTTGACCACCCAACTCACCCCAGATCAGCGGGCTGGATGGATCGCCGTAGGGCGTGGCCCGCGTTTCCCGGCGAGTGATATTGAGCGTGTCCAGGGAGGTGAGACCGGTGCCTCCGATGATGGCGACGACGGGATTCATGGCGGCAGGCATCTCGGCATTGGAAAGGATTCAGCAGAAAGTTAAATCTCCCCTCCGGCAAGGCAGGGTAGAGAGAGGGTTACGCGGCATTGACGACACGCTTTCCAGTGTCGATTCGATGTAACCATGCAGGGAAAGGCGAGTTGCTTGGCGCTGGGCCAGTCGCTGCATGGGGTTGCGCAATCTTGAAGAACCCCATCAACCCCTTCAATTGCGTGGCCTGTTCATTCATGGCCTGGCTGGCGGCGGCGGTTTGCTCGACCAGCGCGGCATTTTGCTGAGTGGTCTGATCCATTTGCAGAATGGCCTTGTTCACCTGCTCAATCCCGCTGGCCTGCTCGCGGGCGGCGGACGCCATTTCAGCCACAATGTCGCTGACCTTCTTCACGGCGGTGACGATCTCGCCCAGGGTCTGGCCGGATTGCTTGACCAGGCGCCCGCCGTCTTCCACTTTACTGACGCTGTCGGTGATAAGTCCTTTGATCTCCTTGGCGGCATC
>DEHY01000126.1 GCA_002352185.1 Competibacteraceae bacterium UBA2788 | reverse complement strand
TTTGAGATTTTTGAACATCAGTTCATCTCCAAGGTGATCCATTATTAGCAAGAATAGAAGTATAACCTTGGGAGAAAACTTATATTTTCGTTGCTGAGCATATTCTCGCGTCAAAATCCCGGTTTTCAAATCTTCGGACAGGTTCCCAAAAAGGGCGGCAATGACTGAAAACTCAACGATGAACGACACCCCGCTAATGTTGCGCCAACCGGGTTTATTGACCGATCTGGACCTGCACTTCGCTCGGTTGATGGTCCGGTTGGCCGGCGGCGACCCCTCGGAACACTCCCTTCTTCCGCAGGGAGAAGGGCTAGGAGCGAGCGCGTCCTTGGCGCTGGCGGCGGCGCTGGCGAGTCACGCCACCGGTCAGGGCGACATTTGCGTCAACTTGCGCCAGTGGGCGCGGCGGGCGCAGTGGAGCGCGAAAGCGGCGGAAACGCCTACCTTCATTCCGCCGCTCGGCCAGTGGCTGAACGCGGTGCGCGCCAGTCCGGTCGTGGGTCGACCCGGTCAGCGCCAACCGCTGGTTCTCGACCGGCGCGGGCGGCTGTATCTATACCGCTATTGGGAATACGAGCGCCGTCTGGCCGACGATCTGCTGCAACGGGCCGGCGCTGCGCCGGAGGCGGTGGACGCAGCGCAGTTGCAGGCGGATCTAAAACGGCTGTATCCGCGCCATCCGCAACTGATCGGGCCGGACTGGCAAAAGGTCGCGGCGGCGGTCGCGGCGCTGAAACGGCTCTGCGTGATTTCCGGCGGTCCCGGCACCGGTAAGACCAGCACCGTGCTGCGGATTCTGGCGCTGTTGACCGGGCAGGCCGGCGCACGACCGTTGCGCATCGCCCTGGCCGCGCCGACCGGCAAAGCAGCGGCGCGCTTGCAGGAGGCGATTCGCGCCGCCAAGCCCGCCCTGGGGCTGGAGCCGGAACGGCTGGCGCAAATCCCCGAAGAGGCGTCCACGCTGCACCGCCTGCTGGGTTCCCGTCCCCATTCAGTGTATTTCCGCCATGACCGCGATAACCCGCTGCCGCTGGACGTGCTGGTGGTGGACGAGGTGTCCATGGTCGGGCTGGCGCTGATGGCGAAAACGGTGGCCGCGCTGCCGCCCACGGCCCGGCTGATCCTGCTGGGCGACAAGGACCAGTTGGCCTCGGTGGAGGCGGGCGCGGTGCTGGGCGAGATTTGCGCCGGTGCAGGCGGCTTTTCGCCGGAGTTCCGGGCGCAACTGGCGGCGTTGACCGGCGAGGCGTTGCCACGCGGTCGGGCCGTGACTTCGCCGCTGGCGGACGCCATCGTGCTGCTGAAGCACAGCTACCGGTTTGGCGCGTCCAGCGGCATCGGCGCTCTGGCGCAGGCGGTGAACCGGGGCAAGGCGGCGGATGCGCTGGCGTTGCTGGAGGGTGCGCCCCATGCAGATATTGCGTGGCGAACGTTGGCCGATCCCGCTGAACTGGCGGAACAGATCGCGGAGCCGGTCGCGGCGGGTTTCGCTCCCTATTTGTTGGCGGCGCGGGAAAATGCCGGGCCGGTGGCGGTATTCGAGCGCTTCAACCAGTTCCGGGTGCTGAGCGCGTTGCGGAACGGGCCGTTCGGGGTGGAGGCGCTGAACCGGCTGTGCGAGGAGGCGCTGCACCGTCGGGGTCTGGTGAATGCCCGCCACGACTGGTACTGCGGGCGACCGGTGATGATCGTCCACAACGATTACAACCTGCGGCTGTTCAATGGCGACATCGGGATCACGCTGCCGGACCCGGAGGACGCCACGCGGATGAAGGTGTTTTTTCTGGGCAGCGACGGCGCGTTGCGCAGTTTCGCCCCGGCGCGGTTGCCGGAGCATGAAACCGTGTACGCGATGACGGTGCATAAGAGCCAGGGTTCGGAATTCGACCATGTTCTGGTGGTGACGCCGAACGCCGCATCGCCGGTGCTGAGCCGTGAACTGTTGTACACCGCGCTGACCCGCGCCAAGCAGCAGGCCAGTTTTTATGGCGTGCCGGAAGTATTCGCCGGCGCGGTCGAGCGCCGGTTGCGGCGGTCATCGGGCCTGCGCGACCGGCTGTGGGTCGAACCGCGACTGGACGGCGAGAGGCCGCAGCCGTCGCCTTAAACCGGTAGAGCCAAATCCCCGCCGCTCACACCCCCTTTGGCAACATCCCCCCGCTCGCCTAGCTCACACCCCCCTTTGGCAAAGGGGGGTTGGGGGGATTCCGCACCTGAAGCGTCGGTTGTTACAATAAAAATTGTAATAACAACTTTTATTGTAACTATTTATCCTGTTGAATTGGTTGTAATTTCCCATTTCTCCTCAATTTTAACAATTTAAGTTGTTGAGATTGAGGTTGCCATCGTGTATCCCTGCGGTAAAACTCCTTGTTTATTAACAAATAAATTGTATGGCACAACCGTTGCTACAATTGGAATTGTGCAGTCCTGGCATCCTTTCAAACACAGTGGAGATAAATGTCATGCAATCGTTCTACAACCTGAAACTACGCACGAAATTAATGTCGGTCTTTGTCCTGTTCGGTTTCATCATGCTGCTCATCGGGCTGGTGGGGATTTACGGACAAAACCGCCTCAACGACATGCTCGACAGCATGTACGACAATGAACTGGTGGTTATTGCCGAGGTTTCCGAAGCCAACATGCAGGCGATTTATTACGACCGCAATGTTCACGAATACGTGCTGCAAGACGAGAAGGCGGAGATGGACGCGCTCAAGCAGGAGATGAGCGGCCATGAAAAAACCATGAAGGAACTGCTGGACAAGTATCGCAAAACCGAGTTGACGGCAGCGGAAAAAGAAGACTTGTCCAGATTTGACGCCACCTGGCCGGTCTATGTGGCCGGTGTGAACAAGGTGTTGGCCCTGGCCTATGCGGGCAAGGACCAGGAAGCTATAGACCTGCTTAAGATCGAGATTACCAAGGAATTTGACTTGGTGGATGCCGCATTGAGCAAGCTGGTCGCCGTCAATAAAAAGGTGGCCGGAGACGCCAATAAGGAAGCTCATATTCTTTACGCCGACTTGCGCAACTATTCCATCGGGTTGTTGCTGGCGGGATTGCTGGTGGGCGTTCTTGGTTCCGTAGTGCTGGTGCGGGATATTCTGCAAAGCGTGGGCGGCGAGCCAACGCAGATCGCCGGCATGACCGAGCAGGTCGCCCAGGGTGATTTGACGGTGCGGTTCACCGATACCGGCAAGGAAACCGGCGTGTACGCCGCGATGCGCGACATGGCCGCGCAGTTGAAGGACATGGTGGGCCAGGTCACGCAAGCGACCGGTCAGGTGAATTCCGCTGCCGCTGAAATCGCTCAGGGCAGCGCTGATCTGGCGCAACGCACCGAAGAACAGGCCAGCGCGCTGGAAGAAACTGCCTCTTCGATGGAAGAACTGACCAGCACGGTCAAGCAAAGCGCCGACAATGCCGGTCAGGCCAATCAACTCGCCAGCGCCGCCCGCGCCCAGGCCGAACAGGGCGGGCAGGTGGTGGAGCGGGCGGTGGTTGCGATGAGCGCCATCAATCAGAGCAGCCGCAAGATCGCCGACATCATCGGGGTAATTGACGAAATCGCCTTCCAAACCAATTTGCTGGCGCTCAATGCCGCCGTCGAAGCCGCCCGCGCCGGTGAACAGGGTCGAGGCTTTGCGGTAGTGGCGGGCGAAGTGCGCAAGCTGGCCCA
>DEHY01000078.1 GCA_002352185.1 Competibacteraceae bacterium UBA2788 | reverse complement strand
GGCGCTGCTGCGATTGTACTGGCGCGGGAGGCGCGATCCGGGACATCGCCAGCGCTGGCGCGAGCGGCTGGGATTCATTCCGCTGTTGCCTGTCGGCAGTCTGTGGCTTCATGCCGTGTCGGTGGGTGAAACCCGCGCCGCGCTGCCGCTGATTCGCGCCCTGCAAGCCCGCTATCCCGATCTGCCCCTGCTGGTGACGACCACCACCCTGACCGGTTCGCGGCAGGTACAACAGGCGTTAGGCGAACAGGTGCGTCATGTCTATGCACCTTATGACCTGCCCGGCGCGGTGGCGCGATTTCTGCGCAACACCCAGCCCCGGCTGGCGGTGATCATGGAAACCGAGTTGTGGCCCAATCTGTTGCGGCAGTGCGCGGCTGCCGGAATTCCGACCGTGATCGCCAATGCCCGGCTGTCGGAACGCTCGGCGCACGGCTATGCCCGGATTCGCGGACTCACCGCGCTGATGCTGCGCGACATCACTTTGGTTGCCGCTCAGGCCGAGGCGGATGCTGAACGCTTCCGCGCCCTGGGCGCGCCACGGGTGCAAGTGACCGGCAATCTGAAATACGACATGCCACTGCCGGCAACGCTGCCGGAACAAGGGCGAGCGCTGCGGCGCGACGTACTGGGGGCAAACCGGCCCGTGTGGATCGCCGCCAGCACCCATTCCGGCGAGGATGAGCAGATTCTGGATGCATTCGCAATCCTGCGCGCCCGGTGGCCGGATTTGCTGTTGATGCTGGCGCCCCGTCACCCGGAACGCTTTGACGGCGTGGCGGCGCTGTGCCGGCAGCGTGGCTTTGCAGCGGTTCGTCGCAGCGAACAGCGGCCCTGCACGCCGGACAGCGCGGTTTTTATCGGCGACAGCATGGGAGAACTGCTGCAATTCTACGCCGCCGCCGATCTGGCCTTCGTCGGCGGCAGTCTGGTCGCCACCGGCGGCCATAACGTGCTGGAACCGGCGCTGCTGGGTCTGCCGGTGCTGTTCGGGCCGCACATGTTCAACTTCAGCGAGGCGGGCGAGCGACTACTGGAAGCGGGAGCGGCCTGGCAAATCGCCAACGCGGCGGAACTGGCGGTCGCGGTTGAGCGGTTGCTGGCCGATCCTGAACGGCGTCAGGCCGCCGGCCGGCGGGGGCGGGCGGTGGTGGAGCGTCATCGTGGAGCGCTGGCGGCGGTGCTGGCCTGCATTGACGAGGCGCTTTCAGGCAGGCGCTGAGCCGTTCATTCCGCTATTCTTGGCTACAGTCCGTAACCGATCACCCGCTCCCGCCGCCCCGGCGATCCGATTCATCACCTGCGGAGTTTTAACCGATGGAGCTATTGCTCGACCCTCAAGTCTGGATCAGTCTGCTAACCCTGACCGCGCTGGAAATCGTACTCGGCATCGATAATCTGGTGTTTATTTCCATCCTGTCCAACCGCCTGCCGGCCCAGCAACAATCCTCCGCCCGCCGAGCCGGTTTGGCGTTGGCGGTGATCACCCGCCTGCTATTACTGGCCAGCATCGCCTGGCTGGCCAACGTCACCGCGCCGCTGTTCACGGTGCTGGAACACCCGGTATCGTTGCGCGACCTCATCCTGCTGGCCGGCGGGCTGTTCCTGCTGGCCAAGGGCACCACCGAGATTCACGCCACCGTGGATGGCGTAGAGGAAGAAATGCGCGCAGCCAAGCCGGCCGGCTTTACCTCGGTCATCGTCCAGATCATGATTCTGGACATCGTATTCTCGCTGGACAGCGTGATCACGGCGGTCGGCATGGCCCAGCATCTGTCGGTCATGGCGGCGGCGATCATCATCGCGGTCGGCATCATGCTGTTCGCCGCCGAACCGCTCAGCCGTTTCATCCACGACAACGTGTCGGTGAAGATGCTGGCCCTGAGCTTCCTGATCCTGGTGGGTATGGCGCTGCTGGCCGACGGGCTGCACTTCCACATTCCCAAGGGCTATCTGTACTTCGCCATCGCCTTCTCGGTCGGCGTTGAAGCGCTCAACCTGGCAGCCACCAAGCGCCGGCGGCAACGGGCGGCGCAACGAGCCACCACCCAGCGATCCCCCACCCAGCGATCCATGCCGGGACCCGCCGATTCGGCGTCCATGACCCGGATCGTGGCAAAGACCGGAAAAGGCGGAAAAGGCGGAAGAAGTGGCGGCAGAAGCTGAACCCTTCGCGCCAGCCTAATCCGGCAACGCCCGCAGGCCGGCGCAGGTTTCACCGGCGACCGCCTGGATGCGCTGCAACAGATCCGCAGCGCCACTCAAGGCGTTCAGGCGTCCGGCCTGCTCCAGTTGCCGCATCAACTCCGCCAGCCGGAACGCGCCGAGGCTGCCGCAACTGGACTTGAGCTTATGCGCGATTGGTTGAACACCGGCAGCGGAACCTTGATCAATGGCCTGTTGCAGCCGGTCAAGCTGGATCAGCAAATCGTTTAGAAAGGTGTTGATCAAGGCAGTAAACTCTTCTGCCATCACATCCCGCAGCCCGGCGATGATTGCAGCGTCGAGCAGGGGCAGCGTATCGGGATTAGCGTCATTCAAGGGTTTTACTCCGGTGATGATTCCAGGACTTTCACCCGGCAGCCCGCTTTCGTCATGCCGGCGCAAGCGGGTATGACGGAAAGCGAAAGTCCCATTGCCCCGTCGAGCATACACGAGGCGCGATCCTGTTTCATGCCGCACCCCGGAATTACAGTCACTGGAGTTCACGATGTCCACAGAGATCGAACATAAATTTCTGGTTCTCGACGACCGCTGGCGCCAGCAGGTCGAACGCTCGGCGCGAATGCGGCAGGGTTATCTGACCAGCGACGCCCGCTGTTCGGTGCGGGTGCGGATTGCGGACGGCCAGGGGTTCCTCAACCTCAAGAGCGGTACGCTCGGCATCCAGCGCAGCGAGTATGAATACCCCATCCCGCTGGCCGACGCCGAGGAAATTCTCGACACCTTGTGCGAAAAGCCGCTCCTGGAGAAAATCCGTCACTTCGTGCATTTCGGCGCTCATCTCTGGGAAATCGATGAATTTGCCGGCGACAACAGGGGATTGATCGTGGCGGAAATCGAACTGAGTCACCCCGACGAACCCTTCGCCCGTCCGGGCTGGCTGGGCGAGGACGTGTCGCACGACATCCGCTACTACAATTCGCAACTGGCGCGGCATCCCTACACTGCCTGGTCATGTGCGAACGGCTAATCTGCGTCAGCATCCCGGAACAGCAGCTTGCCCTGCTGGAGGAAGGGGTGGCGACGGCGATCTACCCGGTGTCCACTGCCCGCAACGGCTCCGGCGAGCGGCGCGGCAGCGGTTGCACCCCGCGCGGCTGGCATCGCATCCGCATCAAGATCGGGGCCGGCTTGCCGCTCAACGCCGTGCTGGTGGGTCGGCGACCGACGGGGGAAATCTACTCCCCGGAACTGGCGGATGATCACCCGGAGCGGGACTGGATTTTGAGCCGGATTCTGTGGCTGACCGGGTTGGAAGCGGGCTTCAACCGGGGTGGCGAATGCGACACGCTGCGCCGCTATATCTACATTCACGGTTGCCCGGACCACAGTCCGATGGGAGCGCCGCTGTCGCACGGCTGCATTCGGATGCGCAACCGGGATTTGCTGGAACTGTTCGAGCGGGTGGACGTCGGCGACCGGGTATTCATCGCCGACTGAAACGGCGCCATCAGAAATTGCCCAGTTTGGGCCGCAGGCCATCGAGCAAGGTCCTGAACTCATCCTGGTTGCGCGGATTGATCTCGCTGAGCGCACGGTGCGCCTCGTAAACAATCCGGGTCAGCGCATCCTTGCTACAGGGTTCCGCAATCGCCAGTTGCTGTAGTGCCTCCGAGGTATTTTCGCCAGTGTCTCGAATAGTGAAAATATCGTAAAAACCCATATTGTCCAGAATCTGATTCACATCGGGATTGGTAGACAGCAGGGTGGTCGGGTGGGCGAAATGCTGGCGGTTAAAATTGGCGATCTTGGCCAGCAGGCCCAGGCTGGTGCTGTCAATGGAGTGCGCTTCGGTCAAGTCTACGACGATATCGTCGTAATCGGCCTGGGCAAACAGGCCATCCAGGAAATCACCCAGCGCGCAGCCCATGGTATAGCGCACATCGCCGACCAGCTTGAGGACATAGGTATTGCCCTGCTTGAGGTAAAACGCCGCGCCTGCTTCCATTTCACTCCGCTCTCTTGATCAGTAGCAGGGTCACATCATCCGGCAAAAAGCTGCTTTGATCGAGACCCAATTCCTGGACCAGGTTCTCGATAGTGAGTTCGGTGGCGCTGACGGTTTCCAGCAGAAACGCTTGTTTGTCGCGCAGACTGGCCTGCGGCAGGGTTTCGAGAATGCCATCCGAAATCAGCACCAGGGCAAATCGCGCCGGCAGCAACAGCAATTCGGTTTGGTAATTGGCAAAGTCAAACAGGCCAATGGGCAGGCTTTTTTTACCCACATAACCGGCGCGCTCGCCATCGAACAGGATCGGGAAGGGAAACTGGCCGCCGCTGCTGTAGCGCAACTGATGATTCGACCAGTTGATGATGCCGTAAAACATGGTCAGATATTTATCCATGTGGCAGCCGAAAATTTCCCGGTTCAAACGACTCAGGGTTTCCGCCGGGTTCAGGATGCCCCGGTCGCGGTTTTGCCGATACAGCTCGCGATAGCGGCCCATATAGCTTTTGAGCATCACGGTGACGAAGGCCGACGACACCCCATGTCCCGACACGTCGGCTATGTAGAATCCAAGATGATCGCCGTCGATGGCGAAATAGTCCACGAAATCGCCGCTGAGATATTGCGAGGTGAGCAGATGGCGGCTGAACTGGTAGCCGCGATACACCTTGTCGTTTTCCGGCAGCAGTTGAAACTGGATGCGCCGCGCCGCTGCTTCATCTTCCCGCAACTGCCGCACCGTTTGCCGCAACTGTTCATTGGCCGTTTCCAGATGTTCGCGGTATTCACGGTTTTCCCGCCGCAGCCGGGCGCGCTCCAGGGCATGATCAATGGCATGCTCCAAAACCGCCATGTCCTCAATAGGCTTGGTTACATAATCCCAGGCCCCCAGTTTGATCGCCTGAATCGCGTCGCTCATCCCGCCTACGCCGGACACCACCAGAATCGGCAGTTCGGGAAATTCGCGGGTCACCGTAGCCAGCACCTGCAACCCATCCATAACCGGCATGCGCAGGTCGCACAGCACCAGATCAGGCGGCTCGCGGCGGCAGAGTTCGATGCCGGCTTGACCATCGCTGGCCTGAAATACCTGAAAGCCGCTGTCTTCGAGATAGGCGGCAAGGTTTTCGCGGGTCCGTTTCTCGTCGTCGATGATCAAGATCCTGACCGGATTCGCGCTCATACGCCGTCTCCCCGCTGTATCGCCAGCGCCCTGACCGCCGCCGCCGCCAGCGGCGCCATATCGCACAGCGGTTTCTGGTAGACCCGGCCATCATCAAGACCCATGGATCGCAGATCTTCGGGCAAGCTGTAGCTGGAAGAGCCGGTGTGGATCAGGAATTCCATTTCGGGATCGCATTGGCGCAGGGCGCGAATAGCGCTATTGCCATCCATATCCGGCAACCGCATATCCATAATGCACACCCGGCAGACGCCGCCCGCACGCAACCAGCCCAGCGCAGGAGTCACGGACTCGAATGCGACGACTTTCAAGCCTTCGTCCTCCAGATACGCTTTCAGGTTTTCCCGAATCATGGCTTCATCATCAACGATCAAGATCCATTCGTTCATGGCAGAGCCTCCCGGATCAGGGGCAGGCGGATGCTGAAACAGGCCCCTTGCCCCGGCTTGGAGGTCACCGACAGCCGACCGTTATGCTGCTCGGTAACAATGAAGTAAGACACCGACAGTCCCAGTCCAGTCCCAACGCCCACTGCCTTGGTGGTGAAAAACGGCTCGAAGATGCGCTTGAGGGTTTTTTCATCCATGCCGGGGCCATTGTCAAGCACCTCGATCAAGGCGTATTCGGCTTCGTGGCGGGTGCGCAGGACAATGGTCGGTGCCGATGCCTCTTCCTCGGCCATCGCCTGGGCCGCGTTCTTGAGCAGATTCAGGATGACCTGCTCGATCTCGGTTTTGTCGCAGTACACCATGCGCAGTTCGGGATCGTAGTCGCGCTGGATGGCGATCCGCTTAAAATCGTACTTCTTTTTCAAATCGTAGTCGCTGGCGGCCAGCCGCAGCACGGTTTCCAGCATCTCTTCCAGATCCACCAGGCCAAAGTGCGTTTCGCTGCGCCGGCTGAACGACAACATATCGGCGACGATCTTGGCTGCACGGATGCCGGCTTCGCGGATGCCTTCCAGGAACTGCAAAATCTGGCGCTGCTCCAGATAGCGGCGGAGCCGATCCAGATCAATGCCGATGGCCTCGGCCATGGCCCGATTCTGGGGCATGGCCGGGTCAATGCGCCGCAGGACATTCTGGCAGCCTTGCAGGATAACCCCCAGCGGATTGTTGATCTCGTGCGCCATGCCTGCCGCCAGCCCGCCGACCGAGAGCATCTTTTCGGTTTGCACCATCATGGATTCGATCCGGACCCGGGCGGTCACGTCATCCATCCGGATCACAGCGCCGTGCCCGCTATCCGCCATCAACGGGTAAACCATGACATCGGCGTAATGCAGTTCGCCCTGAACATCCAGCGTCATCCGGGGCGTCTTGATGGTCCGGCCCAGGCGGATTGCCTGCCGCACCTGTTCAAACTGGCCTTCCAGTTGCGGGAACACATCACCGAAGAAACGACCTTGCGCCGCTTCCCACGACACCCCGCCGACCTGTTCGGCGGGCTGGTTCAGCACCGTGATGTAACCCCATGAGTCTACCCCGATCAGCACTGACGGCATCGAATCAATGATGTTCTTGAGATAGAGCCGCATTCGCGCCACTTCTTCCTTGGCGTGCTTCTGCTCGGTAATGTCAATCGCCACGCCCAAGGCGGCGGTTTCATTCGATCCCGGTTCGAGAAACGGAATCTTGATCGTCTGCAAGGTGCGCGTGTGGCCGGCGCGGTCGGTGAAGGTTTCCTCAGAAATGAATTTGGAGGTTCCGCTTTCGATCACCTCCAGATCGTCGGCCAACATGCGCGCCACCTCCTCGTCCATGCCGTGAACGATGCGGTGGGAACGATTGACCAGTTCCTCGACCGTCAGGCCATAGGCGTCAGCCGTGGCGCGATTGGCCAGCAGGAAATGGCCGTAGCGATCCTTGGCGAAGATCATGTGCGGCACCAGATCAATAATGCGCCGCAACCGCAGTTCGCTCTCGCGCAGCGCCGCTTCCGCCTTGAGCTGTTCCGTAATGTCGGTGCCGGTGCCGCGATAGCCCAGAAACTGACCTCCATCGTCATAAATGGGTTTGCCGTTGATCTTGAGAAAGCGGCTCTGGCCGTAATTGCTGCCCACTTGGGTCTGGTAGACGAAGTCACGAAACGGCAGATGCTTTTCCAGCATTTCCCGATGCTGCCGCCATTTCTGAGTATTAGCGGCGACATCCTCAGCGGCCAGGTCCCAGCGGGCGTGACCGATCACATACTGCGGAGCGATGCCGGTCAAGGCGTAGAACCGTTCCGACAGATGGGTAAAGCGCAATTGTTCGTCCATCTCCCAGATCCAGTCGCTGGCGGCCTCGGTTACGTCGCGAAAGCGCGTCTCGCTCTCGCGCAGCGCTGCTTCCGCCTGGCGGCGCTCGTGCAATTCCTGCTGCAATTGCCGGGTTCGCTGCGCGACCTGTTGCCCCAGCACCCAGGACCACAACAGTGCCGCGACGGCGACCACGCCCAGCGGAATCAGCAACCAGACCGCATGGCGCAGCATCACGATGAATCCGCCCGTTTCCTGTCCTACTGGACCGAACCAGTGATCGAGCAGGCTATCGTGATAGGGGAAGGGATCAAGGGCGGTAACGATGACGGCGCCGATGACGGCGGCAAGCGCCAGCCCCAGATAAAACCGTCGCGACCAGCCGTACCGTCCGGGTGGAGCAGGGGGTGCTGAGGATGAGGCGATAGGGGGTAGGGAGGGTGCGGGCATGACATCTGGCGAATGGGGCGTTAACCGTTATCATAAGGCCATTTTGCGGCAAATAGGCCGATACGAGGTGCAAACAATGGCATTGGGACCGGTGATGCTGGGGCTGGATGGATTGGAACTGACGGTGGAGGAGCAAGAGATCCTGCGCCATCCGCAGGTGGGGGGGGTCATCCTGTTCACTCGCAACTACCAGTCGCCGGAACAGGCAGCGGCGCTAACCGCAGCTATCCACGCTCTGCGCCAGCCGCGATTGCTGGTGGCGGTCGATCACGAAGGCGGCCGGGTGCAGCGGTTCCGCGAGGGTTTCACCCGGTTGCCGGCGGTGCGGAGACTGGGCGCAATCTACGATCAGGATCGGATGCGCGCCAAGCAACTGGCGCGAGTCACCGGCTGGCTGATGGCCGCAGAATTGCGGGCGGTCGGCGTGGATTTCAGCTTTGCCCCGGTGCTGGATCTGGATCACGGCGTCAGCGGCATCATTGGCGACCGGGCCTTTCATTCGGATCCCGATGGAGTGGCGGATTTGGCTCACGCCTACATGAGCGGGATGCAGAAGGCGGGGATGGAGGCTGTGGGCAAGCACTTTCCGGGGCATGGCGGCATCGCTGCGGATTCGCATCTGGAACTGCCCGTGGATTCGCGTCCACTCGCCGATCTGGAAGCCAGGGATTTACTGGCGTTCGAGCGGATGATCCATTATGGGTTGGCGGCGTTGATGCCGGCGCATGTGCTGTACCCACAGGTGGACGACCAGCCCGCCGGGTTTTCGGCGCGCTGGCTCAAGGACATTCTGCGCCGACGGCTGGAATTTCAGGGGGCGATCTTCAGCGACGATCTGGATATGGCCGGCGCACATGCGGCGGGCGCGCCGCCGGAACGGGCGCTGGCGGCGCTGGCGGCGGGCTGCGACATGGTGCTGGCCTGTAACGATCGCCGCGCTGCTGTCGCCATCCTCGATCACTTGCGCCGGACCCCGGACCCGGTCAGCCAGGTGCGGCTGATCCGCCTGCACGGGCGCGGCCACCTTAACGTACACCGGCTGCATCATCAGCCGGTCTGGCAACGGGCAGCGCGACTGGTGCAGGATTACGACGCTTTTCCGCTGCTGGATATGGATATCTGAACCGTTACCGTCACCGAAACGCTCTCGCGATCCTGTCAACGAATTTTGCAAACGGCTTTATCGGAGCTTGCCCCATGCCCAGCATCACCGCCGAACAGGCGCTCGCCGTGTTGCGCACAGCCGAGTTGCTCTGCACCCCGCAGCAGATTGAAGCCGCTCTGGATCGAATGGCTGCCGCTATCGCCGCCCAATTGGCAAACCGCGATCCGCTGGTGCTGATCGTGATGAACGGCGCCTTCATCCCCGCCGCGCAACTTCTGTCCCGGCTGAACTTCCCGCTGCGGGTCGGTTATCTGCATGCCACCCGCTATCGCGGCACCACGCACGGCGGCGACATAAACTGGATCGCTCCGCCGCGCCCGGCAGTAACGAACCAGACGGTGCTGGTGGTGGATGACATTTTTGACGAGGGCGACACTCTCCAGGCGATTCTGGCCGAAGTGCGTCAGCAAGGCGCAGCAGCAGTCTACAGCGCGGCGCTGGTGAATAAGCGCCACGACCGCAAGGTTCCGGGCCTGACCGTGGATTTCATCGGCCTGGATGTGCCGGATCGCTACGTGTTCGGCTGCGGCATGGACTACAAGGAATACTGGCGCAACCTGCCGGCCATTTACGCGGCCCGCGACTGAACATCGTCCGGCAGTGTCCTTAAATATGGATATAAAAAATTTCAACTCATTGATTATTTTGCGTTTATATGAGGTGATATCCACCTTGAGCGTACTACCCGATTGCCTTCCGCAAAATCGGGAACAAAGCGTGAAACAGTCTGGTTTTTCCAGCTTTAATCTCCTACTATTTAACTCAGGAATTAACCGTTGAGCCAACGTACACGCAGCGTAAAAGCGAATAGAGGACAGGACACTCAAATGCAAAAGAATACTGTTATTTTATCACTAAAAATCAGAATGCTGCTGTTGGTGATACTGCCGGCGGTACTAATCACGGCCAGCCTGGGTGCGTTGTTCGTGCGCGAACTTGACGACATTACCCAGAAACAGGCGCAGGCTCTCCGCAACATCATGCTGGCGGAGAAAAAAACCGAATTGAAGCAGTACGCCGATTTGGCGCTGGCGGCCATTCGACCGATTTATGAGCGCGCCGCACCGAATGATCAACAGGCGCAGGAGCAGGCCAAGGCTGTATTGCGGAGCCTGTCCTATGGAAAAGATGGCTATTTCTTCGCTTATCGCACCGATGGATCCATGGAGGCGCATGGCGCCAAGCAAGCGCTGGAAGGTAAAAACGCCCTAGCATTCAAGGATGCCAGCGGCTCGCTGTTCTTGCAGACCCTGCTCGACAATGTCCGCTCTGGCAATGGCTATGTCGCCTATCACTGGGACAAACCGTCGAAGGGCAAGGCAGTGGAGAAACTGACTTACGGGGTGGCGCTCGACAAATGGCAATGGATTCTGGCTACCGGCCTTTACATTGACGATATTGACGATGTCATTCAAAAGTCGAACGGGCTGATGACCAGCGCCACGCAGCAGACCCTCCATTTCCTGCTGGCGGTCTCAGGTGTAAGCCTAGCAATGCTGATCATGCTGGGTCTATGGATGATGCGCGGCATTCTGGCTACGCTTCAGCAGGGCCGGGCGGCTTCCGAACGGCTGGCCAACGGCGATCTGACCGCTGAGATCGCGGTGCAGCGACGCGACGAAATCGGCGAGATGCTGATGTCCATGAACACCATCAGCATCAATTTGCGGCGCATCGTCGGGCAAGCGCAAACCGCCGCAGAGACCGTCGGAGCCACTGCCACCGAAATTGCCCAGGGCAGCGCCGATCTGGCGCAGCGCACCGAACAGCAGGCTTCCGCGCTGGAAGAAACCGCCTCCAGCATGGAACAGCTGACCAGCACCGTGAAACAGAGCGCCGATAACGCCAGCCAGGCCAATCAGCTCGCCAGCGCCGCCCGGCGGCAGGCCGAACAGGGCGGTCACGTCGTGGATCAAGCGATTGCGGCGATGGGCGCGATCAACGCCAGCAGTCGCAGGATTGCCGACATCATCGGGGT
>DEHY01000103.1:13926-20765 GCA_002352185.1 Competibacteraceae bacterium UBA2788 | reverse complement strand
ACGCGCTGGTCTTCTGGGGTGAGAACAAGATCAAGCGCGCGGTCTCGCGGGCCGAATTGCGCCGGCAGGTCGCCCGGTTCGCCGCCGCGCTGAGCGCCGCCGGCGTCGTGGCCGGCGACCGCGTCGCCGCCTACCTGCCCAACCTGCCCGAAACGGTCGTTGCGATGCTGGCCGCCGCCAGCATCGGCGCGGTATTCACCAGCGCCTCGCCCGATTTCGGCGTCCAGGGCGTCCTCGACCGTTTCGGCCAGACCGAACCCAAGGTGCTGATCGCCTGCGATGGCTACTGGTACAACGGCAAGGCCGTCGAGATGCAGCCCAGGCTCGCCGAACTCGCGCCCGCGCTCCCCAGCCTCCAGCGGCTGATCCTGGTTCCCTACCTGCGCCAGGCAGTCGACGCGCTGGCGGCAAGCTTGCCCGGCGGCATTTCGTGGGCCGGTTTCGTCGCGCCCCACGCGACGGCGACCGAGCCTGAGTTCGTGTCGCTGCCCTTCGATCATCCGCTCTACATCATGTATTCATCGGGTACCACCGGCATCCCGAAATGCATCGTCCACGGCGCCGGCGGCACTCTGTTGCAGCATCTGAAGGAACACCAGTTGCATACCGATGTGCGGGAAGGCGACCGCCTGTTCTATTTCACCACCTGCGGCTGGATNNTGGATGATGTGGAACTGGCTGGTCTCCGGCCTGGCCTCCGGCGCGACGCTGCTGCTGTACGACGGCAGCCCCTTCGTCGCGGGCGGCCGGATTCTCTGGGACTACGCCCAGGCCGAGCGCATGAGCCATTTCGGCACGTCGGCCAAATATCTCGACGCCCTGATCAAGACCGGCCTCAAGCCGGGCGAAGAGTACGATCTGAGCNNCCTCCATTTCCGGCGGCACCGACATCGTCTCCTGCTTCGTGCTGGGCAATCCCACCTTGCCGGTCTGGCGCGGCGAGATTCAGTGCAAGGGGCTGGGGCTGGCGGTCGAGGTCTGGGACGAAAACGGCCGGCCGATCCGGGGCGAAAAAGGCGAGCTGGTCTGCACCCGCCCGTTTCCCTCCATGCCGGTCGGCTTCTGGAACGACCCGGACGGGAAGAAGTACCGAGCCGCTTACTTCGAGCGCTTTCCCGGCGTCTGGCATCACGGCGATTTTTGCGAAGTGACCGAGCACGAGGGCTTGATCATCCATGGCCGCTCGGACGCCACGCTCAATCCGGGGGGCGTGCGCATCGGCACCGCCGAGATCTACCGTCAGGTCGAAAAACTGCCCGAGGTGGTCGAATCCATTGTGATCGGGCAGGATTGGGAAGACGATGTTCGGGTGGTGCTGTTCGTGAAGCTCCAGGAAGGCGTCGAACTGGACGCCGAACTGATCGCCAAAATCAGGCGGACGATCCGCGAGAGCGCCACGCCGCGCCACATCCCCGCCAAGGTGTTGCAGGTGGCCGATATCCCGCGCACCAAGAGCGGCAAGATCGTTGAATTGGCGGTGCGCAATGTCGTCCACGGCCGGCCGGTCAAGAACATCGAGGCGCTGGCCAACCCGGAAGCGCTCGCGTGGTTCGCCAATCGCAGCGAGCTGCGGGAGTGATCCGGAGTTCTTCAATACCGAATCAAGGGTTTTTGCTATGAAATTGGACATGATGAGCCGCTATCCCGACACAGCTCCGAAATCAGCGCCCCTGCTGTTTGTCCACGGCTCATTCTCGGATGCCCGCGTCTGGGATGACAACTTCCTGCCCTACTTCGCCGGGCGCGGCTACGAAGCGCATGCCTTCAGTCTGCGCGGCCACGGTCTCAGCGAGGGCCACGAGCGGCTGCACACCTGGCGGTTGGCCGACTACGTCGCCGATCTGGAAAAAGCCGCTGCGACGCTGCCCAGCCCGCCGGTCCTGATCGGCCATTCGATGGGCGGCATGGTGATTCAGAAATACCTGGAAACGCATCCCAACGCTGCCGGACTGGTGTTGATGGCTTCAGTGCCGCCGCAGGGCCTGCTGCCGACCGCGCTGCACATGGCGATGCGGCATCCGTTCCTGTTCCAGCAAATGGCCCTGTTTTCGTTGCTCGGCCCCAGCTTTGGCACTCCAGAGATGATGCGGCGCATCCTGTTTTCCAGGGATTTGCCGGATAGCCGGCTTCGTGAGTATTTCAGCTATGTGCAGGCGGAGTCGCAGAGGGTGTCGCTGGATATGATGGGGCTGAATCCGCTGCGGCTGAAACCGGAGTCGTTGCGTATGCCGATTCTGGCGCTGGGCGCGCGCAACGATGTGTTTGTGTCGCCGGCGCTGGTCGAAGAAACCGCCCGCTGGTACAAAGCTGAAGTTCACATCTTCCCGGACATGGCGCACGCCATGATGCTGGAGATGAGCTGGCGCAACGTGGCGGATTACATGCTGGACTGGCTGGATCGGGCGGTCAATGTTCAGCCTGCCGCTGCGGCCTGAGTCCGTTCAAACATACAACTCCACCATCTTCCGCCAGTATTTCGGGCTATGCGCCCGCCCCTGCCAAACATGCATGGAATGCCAGACGCCTTTGCGCCACAACGACTCGCTGAGATGCCGGTTGTTGTCCAGGAACGGATCGTGGTCGCCCACCGCCAGCACGATCTCCAGCCGCCGCAAATGCTCCAGAACCTGCGGATCAGCCAGATTGGGCACGAAATGGCTGGGCGTGTTGAAATAAACGTGTTCGTCGTAATGGCCGTCAAACAGATTGCGGAAGCTTTCGACCGACAGGGTTAAATCATAGCGCCCGCTCAGCGCCACCACCTTGCGGAACGCATGCGGATGGCGGAAGGCGAAGTTGAGCGCATGAAACGCCCCAAAACTACAGCCGTGCGCAATGACGCAGGGATTGGAATTTTTCATCCACATCAGCGGCAATACTTCGTTAAGCAGATAGTCCTCGTAGCGCAGGTGCCGGTGAATCCGATCCCAGGGGCGCGACCAGAAGCAGTAGAAGCTTTCCTGATCCACGCTGTCCACGCAGTACAGTTGCAAATGGCCCTGCTCGATCTTATGGTGCAGCGCCCCGACCAGCCCCACATCCTCATACTCGTGAAAACGGCCGCAGCGGGTTGGAAACACCAGCACCTTGGCTCCGCCATGGCCGAAGATCAGCAGTTCCATATCGCGGTCGAGCCGATGGCTATACCACTTGTGATATTCTCGGTTCATCTGCGCATAGCCCTTTCAAACAATTGAATTGTTTGAAATTTAACGCACGTAGTTGACAGGGTTATGACAGAGTTCAATCAAGGTTGAAGAAATACGCCAGCGCATCCAGCAGCCGCGCATTTTCGGCAGCCGTTCCGGGGTGATCAAAATGGCCGGCTTGCAACACGAACAGTTGCCTGGAACCGGCAAGCGCGTTGTAGATCGCAAACTGGCCGGGGGGCGGCACCGCCGGATCGAAACGGGCAGCGGCAATATGCATCGGAATCCGCAAATGCCGCGCCGCCACTGCGGCATCGAAATAGCGCAGCGTATCCAGCGCCCGCCCGGTTTGGCGCTGATAGCCGCGCACCGCCTCGCCGCTGCCCACGCACGGCAAGGACAGCCGCAACGGATGATGACCGAAACTGGGCACATTCAAATGGGCGCGATGAAACCGCTGGTCCCACGGCAGGGCCAGCGCGCCGATGCCGCCGCCAAAACTGATGCCCAGATAATCCAGGCGCCGCGCCGCCATTGGAAACAATTCCAGCAATGCCGAGGCCGCGCACCACACCGTATCCGCCGCGCACCCACCGTGAACGTAGCTTTCGCGCTGTTGGATGCCGTGCAGCACGTGCGCATACGGGTCGCCGGGAATATCGGGGCAAGCGCTGCGGGAAATGCCCCGGGCGCAGGGAAAAAGCAGCGCCGCCCGCTGGAACGGCAAATGAAAATCCGGCCCGTCCCGCCCGCCGTAACCGTGGCTCACCACCACGCCGCGCTCGACCGGATCGGCGCGGGGCCGCGTCAGCCAGCCTCCAATCCGAATCCCATCCAGCGAAGTGAATTCCACCTCGAACGCCCGGGTCCGCGACGATGAACTCGGTATCTCACGCAAGGCGGGCGCAACCGGCACGGATCGGGCCTGGAAGTACAAATCGCGCCAGAACGAAGCAAAATCTGCGGGTTCCGCCGGTGCGGCAATATCCAGCAACGTGGCGAGATCATGGTTATAAGTGGGATCGAAGGGATAGGAATGTCGCAACATGGGCGCGCAGCGGCTAAATTTGTTGAAGTAAAAACAATTCACGTCGTTCCTGGCTTGGAGAGCGCTTCAAGCTTGGGTTAGACTCAAAACGTGCCGGTAACGGCATAGTGCATCTGTTACCCGGCTATTCATCGAGCGATTCAGAGGATTGATTCATGTCAAAGAAGAAAGAGCAGCCGACCAAGCCCTCGGGCAAGCAGGATTCCAAGCCCGCCGCCAAGGCGGATAAGCCCACCACTGAACCCTTGGCGCTGAAGCCCGCTGCCGAACCCGCCAAACCCGCAGTCGCCGCCAAACCGGTCGCTGAACCCGTTGCCAAACCGGCTGAGGCCAAGGCTGCTCCAGCGCCCGTTGCACCACTCGCGCCGGTTGCTCCCGCCGCCAAGGCCGCTGAGAAGCCCGCTCCCGCTCCCGCCGCCAAGGCCGCTGAAAAGCCCGCTCCCGCTCCCGCCGCCAAGGCCGCTGAGAAGCCCGCTCCCGCTCCCGCCGCCAAGGCCGCTGAAAAGCCCACTCCCGCTCCCGCCGCCAAGGCCGCTGAGAAGCCTGCCGCTCCTGCCGCCAAGGCCGCTGAGAAGCCTGCCGCCACTGCGAAATCGGCTGCATCCGCCAAGGCCGGCAAAGCGGCAACCGCCAAATCCGGCGCTCCCGTCACCATTGTCGTCGCCAAATACGATGTCGGGCATGGCAACAGCCTCTATATTCGTGGCGAGGGCGCTACCCTCAGTTGGGAATCCGGGATACTGATGGACAATGTTGGCAGCGATGTGTGGGTGTGGACCACGACGCAAATCGCTGAAGGGATGATCGCGTTCAAGTTCCTGATCAACGACGAAATCTGGTCAGCGGGTGACAACATGTCCGCTTCGGTGGGAGAGACCACCACCCTCACCCCCTACTTCTAATCCGCCTCGCAAGCGAACTATGCCGACCGCTGAGATCCCGGCGGTCGGCATCATTTTCGGTTCTTACCAGCCTTCCCGCCGCAACCGGGCGAACTCGCCCAGCGAGCGCGTGACGCAATCCTCGATAGCCACGCCGGTGAAATAATTGCCGGTCAGCGCCAGACGGCTCCCGGCCAGTGCATGATCCACGGCGCGGATGACAGCGTCATGACCGACCCGCAACGCCGGTAACTGGTTTATCTTCATCACCGTATGCTCCGGGCCGAACGCCGTGCGCGGCAACCCCAGCGCCGCGCCCATCCGCGCCCGCTTTCCGGCTTCATCCAGTACGCCAGGCCGGAAATGAAAGGTGAAGCCGCGATACGCCGGGTTCGGCACGGTATCGCGCGACACCGCCGAATAGAACGCTTCGTTCCGTCCGATCAAGCCGGCCAGCGGCGGCAATTTCAGCGCCGCAACCGGCGCCGCGACCCCGACCGTTTCCACCCTTGCGGTTTGAATTTGCGCCAGGGGATCGGCGAGATGCGGGAATTCCGTCCGCAGCAATTCGGCGGCGACCGCAACCGGCGTCGCCAGGCACAGAGCGCGGGCCGCGTATTCGCCACCGTCGGTATGGACGACGAAATTCGCGCCGTCGCGCCGAATCTCCCGCGCCGCGCAGCCGAGTTCGACCACGATGCCCGGCTGCCGGCTCAGGCTATCGGCAATGGTCTGCAAGCCGCCGGACAGGGTGAAACCACGCGGCACATCCTTGCGCCGGGGCCGGGATCGGAACAGGCTATCGGCGGGGAAATCGCCGGCGGGCTGGCAGATCACCGCGCTGAAGGCCGGCTCGAACACCGCCGCATAATTGCGCGGGCCGACGATGGAGCCAAAATAGTCGGCGACGCTGCGCCCGGTTTTTTTCATCCCGATCAAGCGAAATGGCGCTAACAACAGTTCCGAAACATACAGTTGCGAGGGAATGCCGTGAACTGCGCCCTCGGCGAACAGGCGAAATCCGACCTTGGCCCGGCGTTGCAACCGGTTCAGCAATTGGATGCGCTCCAGAATCGCCAGCAGATTGCCGTAGGAGTTGAAGCTGCTATGCGCGCCCAGCTCCAGCCAGAAACCGTCCAGCGCGCCGCCGAAGCGATGCGAATGCAGACAACCGCCCGCTCGCTGTTCGCTTTCCAGCACCCGCGTTTTCAACCCGGCGCTGGCGGCGTAATGGGCCATGCTCAGACCGGCAATGCCGGCGCCAATGATTAGCAGGTCGTAATCGGCCATGATGAACTCCGGAATTATGCGGGCGGCGGATTCTCAACAACAGCGGCGCAACGGTCAAGTTAGCCAAACCGTGCTAGTTACGCTGGTCGAATTTTGCTTAGGCTTGAGCGGGTTATCACACTCCAAAAGGGCAATGCCATGAATATCACTTCCTACTTCGCCAAAGACCTGTTCCAGGGCAAGACCGTGTTCATCACCGGCGGCAGCAGCGGCATCAATCTGGGCATCGCCCGCAACTTCGCGGCGGTCGGGGCGAATCTGGGCATTTGTGGCCGGGCGCAGGACAAGCTGGACGCGGCGGCGGCGGAACTGCGCGAACTNNATCAGCCCCAACGGCTTCAAGTCGGTGATTGATATTGATCTGATGGGGACGTTCCACGCCTGCCGGGCGGCGTTTGAGCAATTGAAGCAAACCCGTGGCAACATTATTTTCATCTCGGCGGGACAGGCGTTCATGCCGTATGCGTTCCA
>DEHY01000103.1:0-13872 GCA_002352185.1 Competibacteraceae bacterium UBA2788 | reverse complement strand
TCGCCGCTGGCGTCCTACATCACCGGGACGCTGGTGGTCGCCGACGGCGGCCAGAATTTGCCCGGCTCCGGGGCGTGGACGCAGTTGATCATGGCGGAGATGGCAAAGGCGAAGGGCTGAGGGTATCTGTGGCGTAGGCTTCCAGCCCGCGTTCTCTTCCATGAGCGGGATGATGTATACTTTACACCCATATTTCGCACATAAAACGAGTACGCGCCATGAATATCAACTTTCCATCCGTGGATGAAAGCTACATCAAGGCCAAGATCGCCGAGGGTTTCTACAGCAACGCCGCCGAACTGGTGCGCGATGCCGTGCGCCGCTTGCGGGAGCAGGATGACAGCAAACACGCTCGCCTCATGGCGGCGCTGGATGTAGGCGAGCGAGCCATCCGGGAAGGCCGCACGGCCCCCTACACGCCGGGGCTGCTCGACCGGATCGAACAAGACGCCCGGCAACACGCTGCCGAGGGCAGAAAGCCGAATCCCGATGTCTGCCTCTAAATTCCGGATCGAGTTGAGCGAACCCGCACGGCGGGATTTTTGCGACATTTTGTCATTCACGCTGCAAACATGGGGGGAAGGGCAGCTTGCCGAGTACCGGCGCACGCTCGACGGCGCACTGAAGGCCATCACCGAAAATCCGCAGGCGGGCCGTCCCAAACACGGGATGATGGTCTATCCGGTCGGGAGGCACTTGGTTTTCTATCGGATCGAGGAAACCGCGCTGACGGTTTACGTCGTTCGCATCCTACACGAACGCATGGATGCCTTGCGGCATTTGACTTGAAGTCTACCGCCAGCCGGAGGTTGGCGCGGGTCAGCGCCGCACGCTTGTCGCGGCTGTAGGCGGCTTCCACCAGCGCCTCCAGCACGACGAGCAAGCCGGTTTCCAGCCGTTCCCCCAGCGTGAACCGGCGCGAGCGCGGAAACTGGTCGAGCAGCGGAATCAGCCAGGCCAGCAGTTCGTGGCAGGCTTGCACGGCGTGCGGCGTTCGATCATCGGTTTTCTCGTCCATCCCCCACCCGCCAAAAAAAACGCCCAGGGGGCTTTGCCCCCTGGACCCCCGAAAATGGAAAAAGTATAAAGGTCAAAGGGTTAAGGTCCTGGCGAGACGGAAGCCCACGTTGTAGTCCCGGATGCGCGGGTCGAACCCGATGCGTGCGGCCGATCGCAGCCACTTCGGTCCGTAGAGCCACGAACCGCCCCGCAACACCCGGGGACCGCCGGAATTAGAGTCGCCAACAGTACACAATTCGGCGCCACCATAGTCTCCATTGTATTCCGAGCCAATCCATTCCCAGACATTGCCGTGCATCTCATGCAGACCCCAGGCATTGGCTGGAAACTGGCCGACCTCGACGGTCTTTCCCTGATACCCGCCTTTTTGTCCCCCGCCATAGGTGTAATTGCCATCGTAGTTAGCTTGATCGGTACTGATCGTTTCACCAAAATAAAATGGCGTTGCCGTTCCTGCTCGACAGGCATACTCCCATTCGGCCTCCGTCGGTAAACGGTACTGCTGACCGGTCTGCTGCGATAGCCACTCCGCATAGGCCATCGCGTCGAACCAGGTGATGTTGATCACCGGGCACCGCTCACGACCCCAGCCTTCATCCTTCGGCTTCTCGCGCCGGTTCGCGCTGGCAAAGCGGTCATATTCCCCAAAGGTCACGGCGTACTTGCCCAGCGTGAACGACGCTACTTTGACTTCGTGCTGGCGTTCGTTATCTCGTCGTTCCGGTTCGTCCGGCGGCGAACCCATCAGGAAGCGGCCACCGGGAATCATTACCATCTCCGGGCCTTCGCTGCCATCCCGCAGATGTTCCTGAAAGCGGAGCCATCCAGCGAATTGGCTGGGATTGATGTCGCTCCAATCCAGCAACTTCAGAAATTCCAGCCTATCAGTCCCGGCAAAACGGCAACGCGCAAAATCCAGCATCTGCACTGTGGCTCGAAGCTTTACTTCCCGGGTCGCCGCCGGGCAAATCCTCTTTACAGCTTCCAATTGCCTCTCAACAATGGCGTGAACCACCAGAAATTCCTGGGTGCTGTAATGGGAAAACCGATATTCGCGATTCGAAGTGCGGTTCATCAGCGAACGCCCGCCGAAATCGAGCTTTTCGATATGAGCGATAACCGGCAGCCCAACCACCAGACTCCGAAGTTCGGCCTGAGATAACACGCGCTTCCCAAGCGATTGCAGGTAAACCGCGACCGCAGTACAGCTTATCCAGAGGTCTTCTTTTGTCAGCCTGATTCCTTGTTTTGCCAGCTTGCCCACCTCCCGCAGCAACCACGTTTCCGTGAGCGCATCATAAATGGCGTACTCATCCCACTGCGACCGGTCAGCATCCAGCAGGTCCTTGATGTACGCCAGGAGCAGCGGCCTAAAGCGCAGGGAACGCATGGACTTGAGGAGTTTCTCGGCACGAAGCCGCTGTTTGTTCTTTCTTCCCGTCAGCTCGTAGTGCCAGGGATCGGGAAAACGCTTGCACAGATAGTCGTGTACCTGAAGATCATCGAAGAGCGAAAGAAAGATCACCGGACAAATGAAACCGCCCACGGTGACTCGACCGGAGTTTCCAAACGGATCGGCCCCCGTTTCAGGAAAGAACTGTGTGCGGCATGAGATGAGGACGCGACGAAAGTTGCCGGTTTCGTGCAGTAACTCAATAAGCCGCTGCTCGATATTACCCCAAGCATTCGGGTCTTCATCCAAGGCGTCGAGAAGCAGCACGGTGTTCGCCTTGTTCGTGTGCTTGCGGACCATTTCCAGGGTGTCAGTACCGAGTTTCAACAGCAGGCAATCGTAACCTTGCGGCCAGAACGCCAGGAGATGAGTCAGCTTGAGCATCACCAGGAGGGAGGTTTTTCCCATGCCGGCGTCGGCTAGGATAAACATTTGAGTGCGTCCGTCCCGTGTAGCTACCTCCTTGCTAAGAAAACCATTGATGTACATAAATATCGGCATTTTCACAGACGTAATAGGCTCTTCATCCTCATGGTGATCAGCCGGATTGTAGTGCTGGCATTTGGGCTCGACGTAATAGCGCGCCAGCGGCCTTGGGTCGCCGAATGTGTCAGCGATCCTGTTGATTTCATTGATTCTCTCATCCCGGATTCCCTTCAGCTTTTTTGCAAGCGGCTTGATCCAGTCCATCGAAATAAAAGTGAGCGCTTCCGTTAACACAGTCGGGTTCCTCCAAATTTACGAGAAGCAATGTATGGATCATCGTCGCCGCACGGCTTTGCGCAGCAAATCTCCCCGCACGCCGACATCACCCGGCAGTGACCACGATAAACACCACTGCCGATCCAGCCAGCCCAAAGATTATGGATTCCCCCCGGAACGATTGAAAGAAATCGACCCTAACCTCCAACTCGCCCGCACGCCCGGCCAAACGCCGGGAAGTGTTATCCTCAGCATCAAGTCAAGGTTGAAAACCGGGAGAGCCGACATGCCCGCCACCGCCACTACTCCGCCACTCGCTTCGCCCATCCACACCGGCGCTGCGCCCAACCGCACTCCACCCACCGAGGTTGTCTATCCCGACAGCGACGGCAAACCCATGGCCGACAACACCCGGCAGTTCACCTACATCGTGACTATCCAGGGCGGCATCGCCGCGCTGTTCGCCAACAACCCCAACGTCTTTGTCGCTGGCGATCTGCTCTGGTATCCAGTGGAAGGCGACAACAAGATTCGGGCCGCGCCCGATACGATGGTGGTGTTCGGGCGGCCACCGGGCGACCGGGGTTCATACATGCAATGGCGGGAAGACGGTCTGGCCCCGCAGGTGGCGTTTGAGGTGCTGTCGCCCGGCAACACCACCGCCGAAATGACCCGCAAATTCCATTTCTACGAGCGCTACGGCGTCGAAGAATACTACGTCTATGATCCGGATCGGGGCACGCTCAATGGATGGCTGCGCCGGGAAGGTCGCCTGGAGAAAGTGCCCGCCATGGAAGGCTGGATCAGCCCGCGCCTGGGGATACGTTTCACCCTGGAAGGTCTCGACCTGGTGCTATACCGGCCAGACGGGCGGCGGTTCGAGACCTTTCTCGAACTGGAACAGCGCGCCGAGATCGAGCGCCAGCGCGCCGAGACTGAACGCCAACGCGCCGAGACCGAGCGGCAACGCGCTGAGCGGCTGGCCGAACAATTGCGTGCGCTGGGTATTGAACCCGACTCCCTGTAGCCGACGCCTTCGGACGTGTGCAAAGGTACAATAACGACGCATTCACCCCGGTCGAACCTTCACGCTTCCCAAGGACTCTCCAACATGCGCTACATCAGCACCCGGGGCGGCATGGCCCCGGCCCCCTTCTCCGACATTCTGCTGGGCGGATTGGCCCCCGACGGCGGCCTGACGATCCCGGACGCCTACCCGACGCTGGCCCCCGGCGAACTGTCGGGGTGGCGCGGATTGTCCTACCCGGAACTGGCGTTCGCCATTCTGCGCAAGTTCGCTGACGATCTGCCTGCCGATGACTTGCGGGCGCTGATGGATAAAACCTACACCGCCGCAATTTTCCGCAGCGAAGCGATCACCCCGCTGACTCCGCTGGCTGACGGCGTCTGGTTGCTGGGGCTGTCAAACGGCCCGACGCTGGCGTTCAAGGACATCGCCATGCAGTTGCTCGGCAATCTGTTCGAGTACACGCTGCTCAAAACCGGCGGCCATCTCAACATCTTTGGCGCAACTTCCGGCGACACCGGCTCCAGCGCCGAATACGCCATGCGCGGCAAGCGCAACATCCGGGTGTTCATGCTCTCGCCGCACCGGAAGATGAGCCGGTTTCAGACCGCGCAGATGTTCTCGCTGCAAGACCCCAACATCTTCAACCTTGCGGTGCGCGGCGTGTTCGACGACTGTCAGGATCTGGTCAAGGCGGTCAGCCAGGACGCCGACTTCAAGGCGCGTTACGCCATCGGCACCGTCAATTCGATCAACTGGGCGCGGGTTGCGGCGCAAATCGTCTACTACTTCAAAGGCTGGCTGGCCGTGACCGCACGCGACGATCAGGAAGTCTCGTTTGCCGTGCCGTCCGGCAATTTTGGCAACATCTGCGCCGGTTACATCGCCAAACGCATGGGCCTGCCGATCCGCCGGCTGATTCTGGCGACCAACGAAAACAACGTCCTCGACGAGTTCTTTCGCACCGGCGTCTACCGGGTGCGCCCAACGGATCAGGTGGCGCAAACCAGCAGCCCCTCGATGGATATTTCCAAGGCGTCCAACTTCGAGCGCTTCATTTTCGACGCAGCAGGGCGCGATCCGGCAGTGGTTCGGGAACTGTGGCGACAAGTAGACGCACGGGGATTCTTCGATCTGTCCGGCAGCGCGGCTTTCCACGCGGTCAGGGCATCCGGCTTCGTCTCCGGGGCCAGCACCCATCAGAACCGCATGGACACGATCCGCCGAATTCATCAGGACAGCGGCATCGTCATTGACACCCACACCGCCGACGGCGTGAAGGTTGGGCTGGAACACCGCGAGGATGGCGTACCGCTGCTCTGTCTGGAAACTGCGCTGCCCGCCAAATTCGAGGAATCCATTGTTGAAGCGCTGGGCCGCCCGCCGGAGCGCCCCACGGGTTACGAAAATATCGAGGCGCTGCCGCAACGCTTTGAGGTGATGGATGCGGATGTGGCTGCAATGAAGAACTACATCGCCCGGCACGCGGGTTGAATCCGGCGCGACTACACTGAAATCAGGCAAAGGCTGAACCTCGGAGATTACCCATGCATGCGACTGCGATCCTGAATCCTCCGCTCGCGCCGGCGCGCCGGCCAGACCCGCTTGCCGAACTGGTTTATCCCGACAGCGATGGACAACCCATGGCCGACAACACCCGGCAGTTCCGCTATATCGTGATGATTCAAGGCGGCATCGCCGCGCTGTTCGCCCATGATCCCAACGTGTTCGTCGCCGGTGATCTGCTGTGGTATCCGGTGGAGGGCGACAACACTATTCGGGCCGCGCCCGATGTGATGGTGGTGTTTGGGCGGCCACCGGGCGACCGGGGTTCCTACAGGCAATGGCGGGAAGGCGGCCTGGCCCCGCAGGTGGTGTTCGAGGTGCTGTCGCCCGGCAACACCCTGGCCGAGATGGTCCGCAAATTTCAGTTTTACGACCGCTATGGGGTCGAGGAGTACTACATCTACGACCCGGATCGAGGCGAACTGGATGGTTCGATCCGACGGAATGGCCGGTTGGAAAGCGTGCAGCGCATGGAAGGCTGGATCAGCCCACGCCTGAGTGTGCGTTTCACGTTGCTGGGAACTGATCTGGTGCTGTATCGGCCTGATGGGCGGCGCTTTGAAACCTTCCTCGAACTGGAGCAGCGCGCCGAACGGCTGGCCGAGCGGTTACGGGCCATGGGCATCGATCCCAACGATCTGTAAGCCGGTTGAAAATCCACCCACCATCGCAACCCTGCGAGGAGTCCAACGACAATGTCCGTAAAAACCATCGAACGCGCCCCTGCCGCTTATGGCTATCCGTTGCTGATCAAAACCCTGCTGGATAACCCGGTGCGCCAGTTTCCCGACCAGGAAATTGTCTATGGCGATTTCAAGCGCCAGAGCTACCGGGAAACCCGCGAACGCATTGGCCGTCTGGCCAGCGGTCTGACGGGACTCGGCGTCAGACCGGGTGACACGGTGGCGGTGATGGATTGGGACAGCCATCGCTATCTGGAGTGTTTCTTTGCCGTGCCCATGCTGGGCGCAGTGCTGCATACCATTAACATCCGGCTGTCCCCGGAGCAGATTCTCTACACCATCAATCACGCCGAGGACGATGTAGTTCTGGTCAACACCGAGTTTCTGCCGATTCTGGAGGCGATCCGCGACCGCATCGAGCCGGTGAAAAAACTGGTGCTGCTGGATGATACCGGCCAGACGCCGGCGACCCGGCTCAACATTGATGCCGAATATGAAGATCTTCTGGCCGCCGGCGATCCAGACTACCGATTCCCGGACTTTTCCGAAGACGCCCGCGCCACCACCTTCTACACCACCGGCACCACCGGCCTGCCCAAGGGGGTATATTTCAGCCACCGGCAACTGGTGCTGCACACCTTTGGCGTGCTTTCGGCGCTGACGGGCACGGGGCAAGGCCGCTTCAACCGCAACGACGTTTACCTGCCCATTACCCCGATGTTTCACGTCCACGCCTGGGGCGTCCCCTATGTCGCCACCGTTCTGGGTGTTAAGCAGGTCTATCCGGGGCGTTATGTGCCGGAACATTTGCTGCAACTGATCCAGCGGGAAAACGCCACCTTCTCCCACTGTGTGCCGACCATTCTGCAAATGCTGCTCGCCAGCCCCCAGGTGGATAAAACCGACCTGTCGCGCTGGAAGGTCATCATCGGCGGCGCGGCATTGCCGCAAGCGCTGGCCAAACAGGCCCGCGACCGGGGCGTGGACATCTTCGCCGCCTACGGCATGTCGGAAACCTGCCCGATTCTGACCCTCGCCCAGCTCAAGCCGCACATGCTGGACTGGGATGAGGAGCAACAACTGGAAATCCGTTGCAGGACCGGCCTGCCGATCCCGATGGTTGAATTGCGGGTGGTGGATGATGCGATGAACGACTTGCCGCACGACGGCAAAACGCCCGGTGAGGTGGTGGTGCGCACACCGTGGCTGACTCAGGGCTATTTGAAGGATCCGGCGGCCTCCGCAGCCCTGTGGCGCGGCGGCTATCTGCATACCGGCGATATCGGCGTGATTGACGCTGAAGGCTATCTCAAGATCACCGACCGGCTGAAGGACGTGATCAAGACCGGCGGCGAGTGGATCTCGTCGCTGGAACTGGAAGACTTGATCCTTAAACATCCGGCGGTGGCGGAAGCAGCGGTCGTCGGCATTCCCGATCCGAAATGGGGCGAACGGCCGCTGGCGCTGGTGGTGCTGCGACCGGGAAGGGAATTGGACGAAACCACGATCCGCGACTGGCTCAAGGACTTCGCCGACCGGGGCGTTATCTCCAGATGGGGCATTCCCGACCGGGTGCTGTTTATCGAAGCCATCCCCAAAACCAGCGTCGGCAAGCTCAACAAGAAAGCGATGCGCGAACAGTACGCCACGATGCTTCAGAGCGGCTGATCCGTGTGGAAGTGCAACCTTCCGCCCCACGATCTTCCTTGATCCCTCATTTTCAGCCGGCCTGTTGCAATTTTCTCAGGGGCGGCGATACTTTGGACCAAGTCAATAACGAAGAAGAATTGCAATGACTTCTACCCCCCCCCATTGTAACAAAAATGTAGCTTCTTTTTATCGATCTTCGGTTTTCGCCGCCGTGTTGGCGGCTTTTTTATGGGCCAGTCCCGCGCCCGCCCGCGCCACCCTTCTGCACGTCACGCTCGATACCTCGGTCCTGTCGGGCGTTGCAGCGAATTTGGCCTTCGATTTCATCGGCAACGACGGCATCGCGGGCAATAATACGGTCGTTGTCAGCGACTTTTACACCAGCGGAACGCTCGGAAATAGCAGCAGCCTTGGCGGCGTCCTCGCGACTCATCCCAGCCCGCCCGGCCCGTTCCCCATTGCCCTGACCGATACCCTGTTCTTCAACGAATTTCTGCAAGAACTCACCTTGGGCGCCACGGTGAGCTTCACCCTGAACCTGACGGAGCAATGGGCGTCGGGGTCATTGCTCCCGGATTCATTCGCGTTCTTCCTGCTGGACAGCGCGTTATCGCCGCTGTTCGCCACCACGGATCCACTTGGCCTGGATGCGCTGTTTGCAGTGGACATGGATGGCGCGCCCAGCGGCAATCTGCATATCTTCGCTCCGATCAGCAGCGGCGTGACCTGGATCGTGACGCCGGCAGTGGCCGTGCCGCTGCCGTCCACCGCGTGGCTATTCGGCGCGGGCATCCTCGGCTGGGTGGCTGGGCGGCGGATGATTTAGGTTCACCGCGCTGCCGTTAAAGAACAAATAAAAAGAGTAGGTTGGGAGATAAAAATCATGGCGTTGATGCGTTCGTCGGTGAAGGGGATCGGTTGGCTGCTCGGATTGGCGCTGGTCGTGAGCGGATGGGGCGCATGGAGCGAATGGGCGCGTTCCAGCGGAACGGCGAGCATCGACGTGAGCGCTCAGGTCAAGGTGACGTTTTCCGGGTTGCGCTTCGACCGGGCAAATCAGACCTTCAATACGGGCGCCACCCTGACCAATATTTCGCCCGACCCGATTCTGGCGCCGCTGGAATTGCGTATCATCGCGATTACGCCCACCGCCGTAACGCTGGACAATCCGACCGGAATCGCCGGCGACGGTCATCCCTATGTGGCCGTGCCGCTGCCGACCGGCATCCTGGCCCCGGGCGCGACCGTGACCAATGTGGTGCTGCGCTTTCGCAATCCGGGCAATGTTCAGTTTACCTTCACGCCGCAGGTGTTCGGGATGCGGGCGGCCGGCAACAAGCCGCCGGTGGCCAACGCCGGGCCGGATCAGCGTGCGCGGGTCGGCGCGACGGTCACGCTGGACGGCAGCGCTTCGACCGACCCGGATGGCGATGCACTGAGCGCGCTGTGGACGTTGCCGACGGCGCCTGCCGGCAGCGTGGCGACGCTGGCGGATGCGACGACGCTCCATCCGCGCCTGACGCTGGATAAGCCCGGCGCGTATGAGGCGCGGCTGGTGGTCGGCGATGGCGCAGTGGACAGCGCCCCGGATACGGTGACGATTTCCACCGAGAATACTCCGCCGGTCGCCCATGCCGGAGCCGCGCAACGCGCCCCCGTCGGTGCGACCGTGACGCTGGACGGCAGCGCCTCGACCGATGTGGACGGCAACCCGCTGACCTATCTCTGGACGCTGCTGACCCGGCCCGACGCCAGCGCGGCGGCGCTGATCAATCCGGCTATGGTGAAACCGACCCTGACGCTGGATCAGCCGGGTGCTTACACCGCGCAACTCATTGTTAACGATGGAACGGTGGACAGCGCCCCGGCCAGCGTGACCGTTTCTACCGCGAACACGCCGCCGGTCGCCCACGCCGGCCCGGCGCAAACGGTGACGGTTGGGGCGACCGTGACGCTGGACGGGTCGGGTTCCCGCGACGCCGATGGCGATGCGCTGACCTACCAGTGGGCGCTGACGGCTACGCCGGTGGGCAGCGCCGCCACGCTGACCCATCCAACGACCGTCCATCCGGGTTTTGTGGCCGACAAGGCCGGAACCTATGTCGCGCAGGTGATGGTCAACGACGGCCAGGCCGCCAGCCCTCCCGCGACGGTGACGATTTCGACCGAGAATTCCCAGCCGGTGGCGAACGCCGGGCCGGATCAGGCGGCGATCACCGGTCAGACTGTGACGCTGGACGGCGCGGCGTCCCGCGATGCGGACGGCGATCCATTGACGTACCAGTGGGCGCTGACCACCCGTCCGGCGCAGAGCCAGGCGGCGGTGCAGAACGCCACCAGCGCCCAAGCCGCGCTGGTCCCGGATTTAATCGGCGACTACATCGCGCAGTTGATGATCAGCGATGGGACATTGACCAGCCTCCCCGATACCGTGCTGATCACCGTCACCGCGCCGGCGCCGACCAACCGCAACCCGCAGATTGCCTCATCACCAGTCACAACCGCCACGGTGGGACAACCCTACGGTTACGATGTGAACGCCACCGACGCCGATGGCGATGCGCTGAGTTACGCCCTGAACGCCGCGTCGGCGGGCATGAGCATCCAGGCCAGCAGCGGCCTGATTGCCTGGACGCCGACGGCGGCGGGCGATGTCCCGGTCACGGTGGAAGTGAGCGATGGGCAAGGCGGACGGGCCATCCAGTCGTTCAGCATTCAGGTGACGCAGGAAAATTTGCCGCCGCTGCCGCCCGCACCCGAAACGGTGGCGCCACCGGTTGATGCCACGGTCGCTACTTCGAATTACGCCGCGAGCCAATTTCTTTACACCGGCGCCAACCCGATTCAAACCAGCGTTGCGCCCGGCACGATTGAGCCGAAACGGGCGGCGGTGCTGCGCGGCCAGGTGCGGGACAGAAACAACGCTCCGCTGCCGGCGGTGGTCATCACCGTGCTGAATCATCCTGAATTCGGTCAGACCCTGAGCCGCGCCGATGGGATGTTCGATCTGGCGGTCAATGGCGGCGGCTATCTGACCGTGAATTATCAGCGCAGCGGCTACCTGCCGGCGCAACGGCAGATCAACGTGCCGTGGCAGGATTTCGCGGTGCTGGAGGAGGTGATCCTGATCGCCAGGGATGCGAAAGTCACCTCCATCGACTTGACCCACGCCACGACGATGCAGGTGGCCCAGGGCAGCGTGGTCACGGATCAGGATGGGACTCGCCAGCCGGCGCTGTTGATTCCGCCCGGCACGACAGCGTCCCGGATCATGCCGGATGGCGGCGCGCAGCCGCTCACCACCTTGAACTTGCGCTTTACCGAGTACACCGTGGGTGCGAATGGCCCCCAGGCCATGCCCGCGCCGTTGCCGCCGACCAGCGCCTACACCTACGCGGTGGAACTCAGCGCCGACGAAGCCCCCATCAAGAAAAACGGCCAGGACGTGATTTTCAATCAACCGGTGGTGTTCTACGTCACCAACTTCCTGAGCTTCCCGGTCGGCGGCGAGGTGCCGGTCGGATATTACGACAACACTCAAGCCGCATGGAAAGCGATTAATAACGGACGGATCGTCAAGATTCTCAGCGTCAGCGGCGGCCTGGCGCAACTGGATGTCAATGGCAGCGGCGCGCCCGCTGACGCGGCCGCGCTGGGCGTCACCGACGCAGAACGGGCGCAACTGGCGGGGCTGTATCCGGTGGGCGCGAGTCTGTGGCGGGTGCGGTTGACCCATCTGTCCACCTGGGATTGCAATTGGCCGGCTGGCCCGCCCCGGGATGCAGAACCGCCCAAGGTCGTAGAACCCGAGAGCGGAGATAACCAGAATCCCGACGATCCGGATTGTGCATCTGGGTCCATCATCGAGTGCGAAAACCAGACTCTAGGCGAGCGCATTCCCGTGGTGGGCAGCGGTCTCTCGCTGAACTATCGCAGCAGCCGCGTCCCCGGTCGGGTAGCGGCGCGCACCTTAACCATTCCGCTCAGCGGTGCGAGCATCCCCGCCAGCCTCAAGCGGATTGACGTCAAGATCGACATCGCAGGACGGGGCATCAATCTGGGGCACTTCCCGGCCCAGCCCAATCAGGTCATCACCTACACTTGGGACAGTTAGGATGTCTACGGTCGCGGGCTGCACGGCGTGCAAACAGCCCGCGTCACGCTGGATTACGTTTATGACGGCATTTACTACAATCCGGCACCGGGCAGCGGCTTCGCAGTTCCGACCGGGGTGGCAATCGCCGATATTCCTCCTGCCCGGCAGGCAATTACCCTCTCGCGGACATATCCGGTAACAGTGGGTGCAGCAATGGATTTCCGCGAGGTTGGCGGGGCCGGCTTGAGCACGTGGACGCTGGATGCTCACCACGTCTACGACCCGTTCGGCAACGTGTTGTATCGGGGCGATGGCGCGCAACAAAAGCCGAGTCAGCAATTCGGACGGGTGATCACCACCGTCGCCGGGACAGACGCGGCAGGATTCAGCGGCGACGGCGGCCCCGCCATCCAAGCGGGACTCCTTTACCCGGAAGGCGTGGCGGTCGCTCCCGATGGCAGCGTCCTGATCGCAGATGATGGCAATAGACGCATCCGCCGGGTCGGTCCCGATGGGATCATCACCACCGTCGCTGGTGAAGCGTGGCTCAATTCGCTCCTTGATATAGCGGTAGCCCCGGATGGCAGCATCTTAATTACAAGTGGTGATACCGGAATCCGCCGGGTAGGACCGGATGGAATCATCACCACGTTCGCCGGTACGGGGGGGCCTGGATACAGCGGCGACGGCGGCCCCGCCATCCAGGCGGGACTCTGTCAACCCTTTGGCGTAGTAGCCGCCTTGGATGGCAGCACCCTGATCGCGGATATGAGCAATCACCGCATTCGCCGGGTGGGGCCGGACGGGATCATTAGTACTTTCGCTGGTAAGTCGTGGGTGGGTATGGGGGGATGTGGCAGTGGTGAAAGCGGTTATACAAGCGGCGATGGCGGCCCGGCCACACAGGCGGGACTCCCTTATCCCACAGGCGTAGCGGTGGCCCCCGATGGCAGCGTTCTGATTTCGAGTGAAAACCGCATCCGTCGAGTAGGACCGGACGGAATTATTACCACGTTCGCGGGCACGGGGACTAATGGATACAGCGGCGACGGCGGCCTGGCCACCCAGGCGAGACTCTCTTTTCCCACAGGCGTGGCGGTGGCTGCCGATGGCAGCGTTCTGATCGCGGATCGGAACAATAGCCGCATCCGCAAGGTGGCCCCGAACAACCTGCCCGGATTTGTCGGTAATGCGGATTTCGCCATTGCCTCCAGCGACGGTCGCCACCTGTATGCTTTTGACGCCAACGGTCGCCACCTGCGCACCGTAGACACCCTCACCCAAGCGGTCGTATACACCTTCGCCTACGACAGCGCCGGGCGGTTGACCACCGTCACCGACGGCGACGGCAACATCCTCCGCATCGAACGCGACCCATCCGGCCACCCGACCGCCTTGGTTGCCCCGTTCGGACAGCGTACCCTGCTGAGTGTGGACGACAATGGCTACCTGGCCCGTGTCGCCAACCCGGCGGGTGAAGCCTATGCGATGGCCTATACCCCTGACGGCTTGCTCACGGCCTTCACCGATCCCAAGGGCCAAGCCGCGCACTTCACCTACAACGCCCTGGGCCGGCTGCAACGCGACGCCAACGCGGCGGGCGGCAGCCAAACCCTGAGCCGCACGGAATTACCCCAAGGTTTTGAGACCACCCGCACCACCGGCCTGGGTCGCG
>DEHY01000198.1 GCA_002352185.1 Competibacteraceae bacterium UBA2788 | reverse complement strand
CTCGCGCCCGTTCATCGGCGCGCCGCTTGTAGCATCGCGCAGCGTCCGGTGGAATGATGGATTGGGCGTCATTCGCACTAGCGCGTCACCCAGCCACCACAAACCGGAAAGACTTGCCCGACAAAGCAACTCGCTGGTTCGCTGCAAAGATAGGCCGCGAATTCAGCGTCTTCCTTTGCTCCTACCAGACGCCCCAGTGGAACCTCTCGCTTTAAGCGTTCCTGGAACCGGGGGTTAGCCTGAACATCAGGCGGGAAGTAAGTCGGGTTGTCAACGAAGTTCTGGGCGATTGCATTTACCTGAACATTGTGGGCTGCGACTTCCACACCGACGGCTTGCACGTAGGCAAGTTGGGCGCCACGTGCGGCGCTATAGGTTGACGCACGCTTCATCCCGCGCAGGGCCGATGCGCTGCCCATGACGAGAATTTTGCCCGAGCGTCGCTCGATCATGGACGGCAAGACGGCACGGAACAATCGCGACAAGGGATGCACAAGGGCCGCAAATGTGTCACTCCACTCTTCTTCAGAAACTTCCGCAGCGGCTGTGGTTGGCGCCGGTATTGCCAAGTTGGCAATGAGTACATCGACATGGCCTGCCTCGGTGACGATAGATGCGGGCGCGCCAGCACTTAAAAGAGGGTCAGTACTCGCGATCACGGTGGCGCCCTGTTTGGCAAACACCTCGCACAGAACAGGACCCATGAACATGTCGGCCTGGGTAATGAGTACCCGCTTGCCTAGAAGGTTTTGATTTGACATCGAGTCTCTCCTGTGGGTAGCGATATGAAACGAATCTCTCCAGCCGACTATGACGCCCAACGGGGTTTGCGTTAAGCGGCACCCGCACGTGGGTGGAAAGGACGGTGGGTCGGCCTGGAAACTCAATCACAGCCCGCGCCACTTACTCGGTCATCTTCGTGGAAAGGCCGGCGGGTCGGTCTGGAAACCCCAAGCGGATGCAAGCCGTGAACGCAGTGAGCGGTGTCCGCTCCAACGAGAGTTCGACGGCGCGAAGCGCCGAGAACCCGACGTTGGCTCAACTCGCGCCTGTTCACCGGCGAGCAGCGCCGATGAAAGTTCAAGCTCAGCGGCACCGCTTTTTGGTGTCCGCCGGATCGCCTTGTTCGGCATTTTTAATTTCGTTATCCAAGAGCTTTATCTGATCAATGATACTGATTAGCTTCTGGCCGTCCTGGGTCAGCGAATACTCTGTCCTAGGTGGCACTTCTGCAAAAACATGCTTGTCCAATAAACCATAAATGGTCAGTTTGCGTAGCCGCTCAGACAGAACTTTAGTTGAAATTCCTTGTACGTGACGTTCCAATGCACCAGGTCGTGAAACGCCGGCGGCGACCGCTCGCAGGACTGATACAGACCACTTGCAACCAACCACATCTTCGAGTTGCGAATAGGCTGACTTCGCTGACGGTGACATTTTTTATTCCCTCTATCTTCCACAAGTTACACCAAAAAGTTACCGGGGCACCGAAAAGTGCCTTCTATGCGGAGACTGGCGTTGTTCCTACTATGTGCGTGTGCCAATGGCACTAACGAACCCAGGAGAACAGTTATGAAAACCAAAGCTATTTTCTACCACGCTGGCTGCCCCGTGTGCGTTGCCGCCGAACAGAACGTAGCCAATGCACTTGACCCTGTGAAATACGACGTTGAGTTCGTCCATCTCGGCAACGACAAATCGCGTCTGAAAGAAGCGGAGTCTGCCGGTGTCAAGTCCGTGCCCGCGCTCGTCATGGATGGAGCAGCATTCCATATCAATTTCGGCGCTGGAATCGAGGCATTGAAATAGCCGCCTCATCACGCACCAAGGGTGTTTGCATCACGGCAGACACCCTTTTTTGTTGCCCAACGGAACTCGAGTTGAGCGGCACCCGCACGTGGGTGGAAAGGACGGTGGGTCGGCCTGCGTACTGCAAGCCGACGCGCACGTTAAGGTGAAGCCATCTAGCTTCGCCTAGGCGCTCTCGACGCTCCTTCTCCCAGCCAATTTCCGCAGCAAAGTTCTCAGCGGCCGTGGCCCCCTCCACCGCGAAGCAAGCACACCCAGGTTCTTTGCATTTATGACCTGTTGATTGTGATCGCCAAACCGGCGTCCTATGGTTTCAGGTCAGCGCCACCTCAAGATGAGCTGCTTGCACACAGCGTGATCGGATGGATTCATGGCTTTTTACCGGGAGCGTGGGGCGTACCGCAATCGCGCCGTGGCAACCCTACCGGCATTCCCCGGTTGAACCCGGCGCACAGCGTTTGCGATCCACCCAGATGGCGCTGTCCAGCTTGGCGTCCGTGAAGCGGGCTTTATCAATCCGAGCCTCAGAGAACACCGCTTCCGACAAGTCGGCGCTGGTGAAATCTACCGCCAGAAGGTTGGCTCCATCCAGTTTGGCTCCGTGCAAATTTGCGCCGGTCAATATTGCATTCTCCAACACCGCCCGGCTGAGCGCCGCGCCGCTTAAATTGGCGTTCGGCAACTGGGCATCGGTTAAATCCGCTTGCGCCAGATTGGCTTTGCTCAGGTTCGTGCCACTTAGATTGGCGTTAGCCAAATTGGCCTGATACAGCCTTGCCCCGCTCAGGTCGGCGCTGATCAGATTGGCTTGGGTCAACACCGCCCGATCCAGCCGTGCGCCGCTGAGATTGGCGCCGGCGAACACCGCATGATCCAGCGTCGCCGACACCAGCCGCGCCCCCGTCAGCGCCGCGCCGGAAAAATCGGCGTGACTGAGTTGCGCGCCGCCCAAATCCGCGCCGCTCAGCCGTGCGCCGGCCAGTTTGGCGTTGCTCAGGTTGATCTGTTCCAGGATCGCCTCGCGCAAATCCGCGCCTTGCAGATCGGCGTCCGGTTTATCGCAGCGCAACCAGTTGACCCGCCGGGCGGGCGGATCGTCGCAGGCGGCCCAGGCGATTGCAGGAAGTTGCAGCAGCGCCAGCAGATAGAAAACTCCCCTCGTTCCCTGGGAGAGGATCCAAAAGCGAGAATTATCTTTCATCCACAGCGCCTTCATTCCCATCTGCTCCCGGCAGGAAAGGGGGCAACGGGGGCGTGAACACCCAATCCACGACCTGCTGGAACCGCTCGACGAAATGCAGCGTCATGCCTTCCTTAATGTGGTCCGGCAACTCCTCGGCATCGCCGCGACAGCCTTCCGGCAGGATGATCTCGTGGATGCCGACCCGGCGGGCGGCGATCAGCTTTTCGCGGATGCCGCCCACCGGCAACACTTGCCCGGTTAACGTGAGTTCACCGGTCATCGCCAGCGGTCGATCCGTCTGCTGACCGCGCGCCAGCGACAGCAATGCGGTCGCCATGGTGATGCCCGCGCTGGGGCCGTCCTTGGGCGTCGCGCCTTCCGGGACATGCAGATGAACGAACGCTTCATCAAAGAACCTGGGATCGGCCTGATATTCCTCCAGATGGGCGCTGAGATAGCTGTAGGCGATATTGGCCGACTCCTGCATCACCTCGCCCAGCCGCCCGGTCAGCTTGAAGCCGCGATTCTTGGTATGAACCAGGCTGGCTTCGACGCTGAGCGTCGCCCCGCCCATCGCGGTCCATGCCAGCCCAGTGACCACCCCGACGCCGGACATGGGGGTTTCAGTCTTGAACGGCGGCTTGCCCAGATAGCCGTCCAAATCGGGGGATTCCACCGCAATGGTTCCTTCACGGCCCTCAACGATCTGCACCGCGCTCTTGCGCACGATCCGGCTCAGTTGCTTTTCCAGATTGCGCACTCCGGCTTCCCGCGCATAGCCCTCGATGATCGCACGCAACGCCTCGTCGCCGATCCGGATCCGGTCGCGTTCCATGCCGCTGCGCTCCAGCAGCTTCGGCCAGAGATGGTTGCGGGCAATTTGCAACTTCTCGGCGGTGATGTAGCCCGAGAGCCGAATGCTCTCCATCCGGTCGAGCAGCGGTCCCGGAATGGTGTCGAGCTGATTGGCGGTGCAGATGAACAGCACCTTGGACAGGTCAAAACGCACGTCCAGATAATGATCCAGAAACTCGTTGTTCTGTTCAGGATCAAGCACTTCCAGCAATGCCGAGGCCGGATCGCCCCGGAACGACGCCCCGATCTTGTCGATCTCGTCCAGCATGATCACCGGATTGGCGGTCTGCGCCTCGCGGATGGCCTGGATAAACTTGCCGGGCAGCGCGCCGATGTAGGTGCGGCGATGCCCCTTGATCTCGGCCTCGTCCCGCATTCCGCCCAGACTCAGCCGGTAGAATTTGCGATCCAGCGCGGAAGCCACCGAGCGACCGATAGACGTTTTGCCGACGCCGGGCGGACCGACCAGGAGGATGATCGAACCGCCGACCTGGCCTTTCAGCGCCCCCACCGCCAGAAACTCAATGATCCGTTCCTTCACGTCCTCCAGCCCGTCATGGTCACGATTCAGGATTTCGCGGGCGTGTTTGAGGTCGAGGTTATCGGTGGAATACACGCCCCATGGCAGTTCGGTCATGGCATCCAGATAGTTGCGGGTGACGGCGTATTCCGGCGAGCCGGTTTCCAGAATGGACAATTTGTCCAATTCTTCGTTGATCCGTTTCAGCGCTGCTTCCGGCGCCTGGCGCGCATCCAGCCGCTCGCGGAAGCGATCCACATCAGCGGTGCGGTCGTCCTTGGCGATGCCCAGTTCCTGCTGGATGGCCTTGAGCTGCTCGCGCAGGAAAAACTTGCGCTGATGCTCGCTCATCTTCTCATCTACCTGCTTGCGAATCTGGGTCTGGAGCTTGGCGACTTCCAGTTCCTTTTTGATCAGCACGATGACTTTCTTCAGTCGCTCCAGCACCGGCGCAGTGTCGAGAATCTCCTGCAATTCATTCTTGCTGGCGGTGGTCAGGCTGGCGGCGAAATCGGCCAGCGGCGAGGGATCGTGGGTGTTGAAGCGGTTGAGGAAGAATTTCAGTTCCTCGGAATACAACGGATTAAGCGGAATCAATTCTTTGAGCGTGTTAATCACCGCCAGCGAATAGGCGCGCAACTCCTCGACATCGGAACCATCCTCTTCATTCAGGTATTCAACCTGGACATGATAGGGCGGCTGGCTGGACAGCCAGTTGAGAATGCGGAACCGCTTCAGACCCTGCGCGATAAATTGCAGGCGGCCTTCGTTGCGGTTCAACTGGTGCATTCGGGCGGCGGTGCCCACTTCGTAAAAATCGCCAGGACCGGCGGCTTTTTCCGCACTGTCCGGCTTGACCAGGATTAGACCAATGGCCCGCTGCTCGCGGCTGGCGGCAGCCTCGATAGTGGGTAGCCACGGTTCTTCGCTGAGCAGCAGCGGCAGCGCCTGGGCCGGGAAAAACGGGCGCTCGGATAGCGGCAGCAGATACAGGGTGCCGGGCAGGATGTCGGCGGCGGCGACAATGGTGTTATTGGTGGAGGAAGACGCCTCGCTGTTGTCATCTTCACGCACGACTTCCGCTTCAATGGCTTCGTGATCGGTCATGGTCTTCACGCGGCTAATGGGATTTAGCTCTTAAATGCGGGCGATGCGTGGGATTACAAGAGCATGGCAAGCCTGACCCGGGTGAGCGTAGGCCATACCAGCACAGCATTGATACAGCCCATGATCGAATCAGCTCCTGGCGTTCTCCTCTCCTTCGCGGCGAGGGGGAAGAACGCGCAGTGGCGCAGCCCCCTGCCGATGACGCGGTGGCAGGGATTACGCTATCGCTAATCCGCGAAGCGCCGGAACACCAGCGTAGCGTTGGTGCCGCCAAAACCGAAGCTGTTGGACATCACCACTTTGAGATCGGCGTTGTCCACCCGCTGGCGCACGATGGGGAAAGCTTCCGCCGCCGGATCGAGCGTTTCGATGTTGGCCGAGGCGGTAATAAAGCGGTTGTCCATCATCAGCAGCGAGTAGATCGCTTCATGGACACTGGCCGCGCCCAGTGCGTGACCGGTCAGCGACTTGGTAGAACTGATCGGCGGGATGTGATCGCCGAACACCGCCTGAATCGCTTCCAGCTCGCGAATATCGCCGGCGGGCGTGCTGGTGCCGTGGGTGTTGATGTAATCCACCGGCTCGTTCACACCTTCCAGCGCCTGCTTCATGCAGCGCAGCGCGCCCTCGCCGGAGGGCTGCACCATGTCATAGCCGTCCGAAGTCGCCCCGTAGCCGGCCAGTTCGGCATAAATCCGCACGCCGCGCCGCCGGGCGTGTTCCAGCTCCTCCAGCACTATCAATCCACCACCGCCGGAAATCACAAAGCCATCGCGGTTGGCGTCATAAGGGCGAGAGGCGGTTTGCGGGGCGGCGTTGTATTTGGTGGACAGCGCGCCCATGGCGTCGAACAGATGGGTCAGGCTCCAATGCACCTCCTCGCCGCCGCCGACGAACATAATGTCCTGTTTGCCCCACTGAATCAGCTCGGCGCCATGGCCGATGCAATGGGCGCTGGTGGCGCAGGCGGAGCTGATGCTGTAATTGACGCCCTTGATCTTGAACGGCGTCGCCAGACAGGCGGTGGTCGTGCTGCTCATGGTGCGCGGCACCATGTACGGCCCCACCCGCTTCAAGCCCTTGTTGCGCAACAGATCGGCGGCCTCGACCATGTTCTGCGGACTGGCGCCGCCGGTGCCGGTGACCAGCCCGGCGTGCGGGTTGGATACCATGTCCTCCGGCAACCGGGCGTCAGCAATCGCCTCGCGCATGGCAATGTAATTGAATGCGGCGGCCTCGCCCATGAAGCGCAAAATCTTGCGGTCGATCAGCGCCGCCAAATCGACCCGCAACGGCCCGCGCACATGGGAGCGCAAACCCATTTCCTTATAGTCTTCCGCGAATTCCAGACCGCTGCGACCCTGCCGCAACGACTCCAGCACTTCCCAGCGGTCGTTGCCGATGCTGGA
>DEHY01000227.1:1663-16411 GCA_002352185.1 Competibacteraceae bacterium UBA2788 | reverse complement strand
AAGCTGGGATGATCGACGTAGGCGTCGCCGGTGACGATGATGATGTCGCAGCAATCCCATTCCAGCGCATCCATCTCGGCGCGGGACATCGGCAGGAAGGGCGCGACGCCAAAGCGGGCGGCCCAGTATTTACGGCGGGAAAAGAGCGGGGGAGCGGGGTGCATGAGTGTCCATTAAATCAACTAAAGTTCTTTACGAATCAAATCTGAAAGTTTGTTCGATTTGATTGTTTTCATTACTTGATGCCATCCAGAAGAATTTGGCGTTTTTTTGCGGCGGCAGCGGCAAGAATAATTTCCGCCTCTCGGCGTTTATCTTCGTGTGCTGCAATTTTTTCAAGCAAAACTTGATGCTCGGTGGGGGGCAATGCAGGGACAGAGAAATCCATTATGAATTCTTTGGGGACACGGCGATGACCGCTTGCACCAGTCATTGCTCGTTCGGCTGGCTTTCTGAAGGCAGGTCGATTCAGGAAATGGTAGATGACCTTGGCAGTTATTTTGTCTTTCGCTCGGATAACGAAAAACTCGGTGCTTCCAAATCCGAGTTTGTAAGTCAGTGCATCCAGAAAGACAATTTTTCCGTTTTCCATACATGGCGTAATCTTCGCCAGAAGCACATCTCCTTCACGGAAACATGTGTAACCTGTCATTACCTCACTTAATTTGCGTTCAGCAATTTTAGCTAACTTACCGTCTTCAGTAACCGCAGCCATTTCAATGAAGGCGACTAGTTCATCCTCGTTATACCCTTCGAGATTTTTCGGTGGATTCACCTCCGCTAAATTTGACAGGGGGATGCTATTAAAATGGGTCTGACAATCAGCAATCGCAGCCTCAATTGCCTGCTTAGTGGTTTCAAGAGTCTGGCGAGCTTCAGTTTCTTCCACCTCGATAGCTTCAATGGCCTCCACAATCTTTTTCTGAATGGGTAGTGGCGGTAGTGGGATGAAAAATTTGTAAACATCATTCCGGTTTAAGCCGGGAACCCCCAAGGCTTTAGCCTGTTCTTCCAATTTTAGCTCTTGCAAAACGGCTTCGAGATAGCGAAGCGCTACATTCTTCTTGTCACACGAAACATAGAATGTTGTGTCAATTGGAAAGCAGTTCTGTTGAATGTAAGTTATCTTCCCGGCGGAGCCTTTCCTGCCAACTATGATTGCTGGACCTTTAATAAGATACTCATTGTGATAGCCGACGATTCCGTTAGACCCCATAACCGGGAACTCCCCTGAAATACGGCTGCGCTCAGGAAGCGGTTTGCCATATTCCAGTGTTGCGACTTGACCAAACGGAATAAGGTCAAACTGCGTTTCAAACCGAATTGAATTGATTGCCTGTTGAGGCGACAAGTTAAGCGCCAAATCACAGCCGGTGCGCGAAAAATCGAAAAAGGCGGGCGTGGGCGCGGCACGGAGCTTGCCGACCAGCAGTGAATCGTCCGGGGGTTCGTCGGTCACTGCGTCGAGAAAGGCTTTGCGGAAATGGTGAGCGGCCTTGGCGGGCGGCTCGTCGCGGTTGGCGAGGTCGGGCGTGTAAAGGGTGCCGCCGTCATAAGGTTCGCGCAGAAAAACCATGCCCTCCGCGCCGCGCCGCTGGCTCCATTTGTAACCGAGAAAGGCTTGCTCCTCAGCCTTGTTATCCGCACTGCGGAGGACTGTAGTCCACTGAGGAATAATCTCGCCTTTTTCCAGCCGCCCGGTGTGGACAAGCGCAAAGTAAACAAATTTGGTTTTCTCGGCTTCGCGGCAGTAGCGGAGGAATTTACCGCGCATTTCAGCCTGCTGCTCACTTTTAGGCTGCTTCTGGAAAGTCTTTTGCTCCTTGCGCCGTTTGGTTTCGGCCAGATCATCAAATTCACGTTGATAGGCAATGAACAGAGGCGTGCCTTCAAGTTCGGGAGGCAGTTCGTTGCCAGGATCAGCGAGCCATTGACAGTAAAGGGCAAAGTCCAGTCCGGCGGCGGCGCTATAGGCAAGAAGCAGGTCGCTATCAGCAAAATCGGCATCGTTCGGGCATTTCTCTTCGTGAAACAGAGCGTCGGCACGAATGGCGAAATGATCGCGGTGGGTGTCAAAACGCCGTTCCAGCAGGAGAATGATGGTGTTAGTGCCGGTGGCGATGAAGGCGCTGCCGCCTAGTTCGACGATGCCGCGCAACAGGAATTTTTCCAGCAACAAAGCGCGGGTGCGCTGGTAGATGCCGCTGTTGCTGAGGATGGACGAGGGCAGAATCAGACCGGCCAGCCCGCCCACCGTCAGCAGTTGCGCGGCCCGCTCGACAAACAGCGTTTCGATTTCGCCGCTGTTCGAGGTGAGATGGGGCAGCAGGGTAAAACCGTTGTGGCGGAGGTTGAGATGCTGCTTGAAGTCCTTGACCGAGTACGGCGGATTGGCAATCAGGACATCCAGCGTGCCGGGCTTGGGCAGGGTGTCGTCGTGTTCGAGTCCGTCCGCGTGGAGAATGTTGGCGTCACCCGCACCGTGGAGGAACAGGGCGATCTTGGCGGTGCGGGCCAGACGGTAATCTTTTTCGATCCCCCAGACGCAATCCCGCGCCCAGGTCGTGCTGACCTGTTGCGGAAGGTCAAGGGCGGCAAGGTCTTCCTGAAGCTCCTCGATCACCTCGGTAAGGAAGTGGGCGCTGCCGCAAGCGTAATCCATCACCTTGGGGATCACCTGCGAGTCGCCCGCAGCATGGGCGGCGGCGATGCGTTCGCGCAACGGTAAACAGCGCACGATAAAACGGGCGATGGGGATTGGGGTAAAAAATTGACCTTCGGACTGCTTGAAGCCGCTGTTTAACAACAGTTCAAACAGATTGCCGAGGAAAGCCTGCTTGCTGGTGTATTTGAGCCGGTAGCCTTGGAACAACTCCACGACCTCGCGTACTACCTGGGTGTTTTGCTCGAACAGCTTGCGGTTATGCACTTCCTTAAAAGCAAAGTCATTGTTGGTGTAGAACTTGAGGGCGCGGAAGATTTTTTTGACCTCGTTGCGGGCCATGTCGCGGCGGTGGGCCATGAAGGCGTTATCAATGTCTTTTTCCTCGAAGTAGGTGATTTCTTCGCCGAGGGAGTCTTTCATGCCGCGTTTATAGAGGCGTTGCAGGCGGTCAATCAGGTCTTCGGCGGTGTCTTTGTTGGGAAGCCACTGAAAACTGAGGATGTCGGTTTCGCTGCGATCCTCATCCACCAGTTTGGCAAGGATAATGGCGCACAGCCGATTGAAAGCGTTTTCCTTGTCGGACACGTTGTTATGCCGAAGGATTTCCATAAAGGTGTTGAAGACTTTGGTGCTGCCGTTTTGACCATTGAACTCCTTGAGATCCTTGCGACGCAGCGGCTGGTAGCCGATGACATAGGGCGTGAACTCCTCCTCAAAAATACCCCGGCTGTGAAACTGGCCGGCGTAGGTAGTCTTCCAGGCGTGGTGAAGCGTCTCGCGGTTATAAGCATGATCAAACAGCGGCACGGTCTGGCGGGCGGCGGAGTGGTTTTCAGCCTTTTCCTTTTTGGCGAATTTGTCGCGGGCCTCCGGCGTGTCTTTGACGTGAATGAGGTCGCTGCGGTATTCGATTTCACCAGTCAGTTCAAAGACCTGCGAGGAGTAAATACACAGATGGGCGGCGCTGCGATCCTGTTGCAGGTAGCTAAAGAGTTGCCCGCCGTCCTCGGTCGTCTTGCGCTTTTCGGCATCATGTTCGGGGCCGTAGGTCTTGCACTCGATAATGAGCAGCGGCGGGGCGTTTTCCTGATCGGTAGGGTCGGGAGCGCGCTGCAAGACAGTAATATCGCTTTTGCCGCCCGAAGCCCCACGGCCTAACTGATAGCGTTTTTCCAAAATCAGCGTGGCGGGGTCGTAGCCCTTGGCCAGCAGACGGCAAACGCATTCCAGCACGACGAAGTTTTCCGGGTGGTCGAAATTGCTGGTGGTGCGGTCTCCCAAAACGATGGGGCGCGGGTAGTCAATAGTTTTGCGGTCGGTATCAACAGTAATGACGTATTCACCCGTCGCGGGATAATCGAAGCGGCGCATCCAGCGGCCATGCCCGGCATTCTCGAAGCCAAGTACTCTGAAAAATAGAGAAAAATCTATCACGGGCCGTCAACCGCTCAATTGAGAACCAGAAAAATACAGTGTAGGGGTATTGCAGGTTGCTTAACTCCGGCGGGCCGGATACAGCAGCATCGGCAGTAAAGCTGCTTGCAAGAGTCCCATTCCAGCGCGTCCAACTCGAACAGGCAGATGATGTGGCACGGGCTTCCAGCCCGTGAACGAACAGGCAGATGATGTGGCGCGGGCTTCCAGCCCGTGNNGCCGAAACCAGCCGCCGGCCAGCGCAGGTTGATCGGACACGACATCCAGCCCCGGCGCCTGCGCCAGCACCGTTTCAAACACCACATTGGTGCGGGTCGCCAGCAACCCCAGCAGCGGGCTGATCAGCCGCCGCAGCGGCGCTTTCTGTCCAGGCCGCAGAAATTTGTCGAGAATCAGAATTCGTCCGCCGTGCCGCGTCACCCGCGCCGCTTCCGCCAAAACCTGCTCTGGATGGGGCGTCACCGCCAGAATCAGATGCAGCACCACCACGTCAAAGGCGGCGGCGTCATACGGCAGGCGGCGGGCGTCGCCCACGTCAAGAGTCATCTCCAGTTTTCGGGCGGCAGCCTTGCGCCGGGCGCGATCCAGCATCGCCGGAGTCAGGTCGAGGCCGGTGTAGCGCGGCCCGGACGGCAGCAGCGGCACATCCAGCCCGCTGCCGATCCCGACCAGCAGCGCTTCGGCGCACGGTTCCTCACAGAGCAGCGCCAGGCTGCGCCGCCGCGCCGAGGCGGTGAACGGCGCCACCCAGGCATCGTAGATCGGCGCGAACAGGGTGTAGCTGTAGCGCAGCGTCATGCTGGATTCAATGCAGAGTGCGGGGGATGGACAGCACGAACGGCGGGATATCGGTATCGAAGGTTCGGCCATCATCGGCCAGCATTTGATAGCTGCCCTTCATGCTGCCGACCGAGGTTTCCAGAATTGCACCGCTGGTGTACTGGAAGCCCTCGCCGGGGCGCAAGTGCGGCTGTTCGCCGACTACGCCCTCGCCGCGCACTTCTTCAACCTTGCCGTTGGCGTCGGTGATGATCCAGTGTCGGCTGAGCAGTTTGGCGGCGATGTTGCCCTGGTTCTGGATCAGCACGGTGTAGGCGAATACGTAGCGATCATTGTCCGGGGCGGACTGCTCTTCCAGATAGAACGCCTGCGCGGCAACCTTAATGCTGTAGTCGGTTTTTTTCTTCGCCATGGCGGATATTCCGGGTGGGTGGTGGTGGATGCGGCGGGGAATGAATGAATTGTAGAGCGCCTTATACGTCGGTAACAGTCGCCCGCAACGCCTGAAGCAACCGCTCGTGAATACCGCCAAAACCCCCATTGCTCATGATTAAAACATGGCTGCCCGGTTTCGCCTGGGCCTGGACGGCGGCCAGCGTCGCGTCGAGCGAATGACAAATCTGCTGGCGCGATCCGAGCGCCGCCGCCACGACCCCGAGATCCCAACCGAGATCGGGAGCCTGATACAGCACGACGGCATCGGCCAGCTTCAGCGCCGGCCCGAGGCTGTCCTTGAACACACCCAGCTTCATGGTGTTCGAGCGTGGCTCCAGCACCGCGATGATCGGCTGGTCGCCCACCCGGGCGCGCAGTCCGGCCAATGTCGTGGCAATCGCGGTCGGATGATGGGCGAAATCGTCGTACACCACGACGCCATTGACCGCGCCGCGCACTTCCAGCCGCCGTTTGACGCCCTGAAACTCCGCCAGCGCCGCAATCGCCTGGGCGGGCGCTACCCCGACATGATGGGCGGCAGCCAGCGCGGCAAGGGCATTATGCACGTTGTGCATTCCCAACTGGGTCCATTCGGCTCGGCCCTGCCGTTCACCCTGGTAATACGCCTCGAACGCGCTTCCGTCCGGCGCGACGGCTCGCGCTTCCCAGTCGCCGACGCCAAAGGTTTCCACCGGAGTCCAGCAGCCCATCGCCAGCACTTCGGCCAGATTCGCATCCTGCCCATGGCTCACGATCCGCCCTGATCCGGGCACGGTGCGAAGCAGATGATGGAACTGGCGCTGAATGGCCGCCACATCCGGGAAGATGTCGGCGTGATCAAATTCCAGGTTATTCAAAATCAGGGTGCGCGGACGGTAATGAACGAATTTGGAGCGCTTGTCGAAAAACGCGGTGTCGTACTCGTCGGCTTCCACCACGAAAAACGGGCTGCGGCCCAGTCGCGCCGACTGGCCGAAATTGGCCGGAATCCCGCCGATCAGAAAGCCCGGCTCCAAACCCGCGCAGTCCAGAATCCAGGCCAGCAAACTGCTGGTGCTGGTCTTGCCGTGCGTGCCGGCCACGGCCAGAACATGGCGGTCGCGCAGCACATAATCGGCCAGCCAAGCCGGCCCGGAGGTGTAGGGCCGATTGTGGTCGAGCAGCGCCTCGATGATCGGTCGGCCCCGGCTCATCACGTTGCCGACCACGACTCTATCCGGCTGAAACTCGTCGAGCTGTTCGGGGGCATAGCCTTCCCGCAGCGCGATGCCGGCTTCCGCCAGTTGCGTACTCATCGGCGGATAGACGCCGGCGTCGCAGCCGGAGACGCGATGCCCCGCCGCACGGGCTAACAGGGCGACGCCCGCCATGAAGGTGCCGCAAATACCGAGAATGTGAATGTGCATAATCCAGAACTGTATCTGAGGGACGAAAACCCGGTGGCGGCGGGCTTCCGCCGGGGTGAGTCAAGGCAAAACGGGGAGGTGAAAATCGAAGCGGCCTGGAATGATCATCGCAATTCCCTCGGCAGCGCAAACACCACGTTTTCCTCCTGGCCGACGCTTTCGGTCACTGCCGTCGCGCCCAGTTCCCGCAAGCGGGCGATCACCTGTTGCACCAGCACCTCCGGCGCTGAAGCGCCGGCGGTCACGCCGATGGCGGTCTGGTTTGCCAGCCACGCCGGGTCAATATCCTCCGGGCCGTCAATCAGATAGGCTGGAGTGCCCGCCTTCTCGGCCAGCTCCCGCAGCCGGTTGGAATTGGAACTGCTGCGCGATCCGACCACCAGCAACAGTTCACAGCGGCCTGACAGATTCTTGACCGCATCCTGGCGATTCTGGGTGGCGTAGCAGATGTCATCCTTGCGCGGTCCCTGCACCGCTGGAAATCGGGCGCGCAGAGCGGCGACGATCCGGGCGGTGTCATCCACCGACAGGGTGGTCTGGGTTACGTAGGCCAGTTCTTCGGGATGGCGCACCGGCAAGGTCCAGACATCCTCGACGGTTTCCACCAGATACATGCGCCCACCCTGGCGCTCGTCGTACTGACCCATGGTGCCCTCGACTTCAGGATGACCGGCATGACCGATCAGGATGACCTCGCGCCCGGCGCGGGCGTGGCGGCTGACTTCCATATGGACCTTGGTGACCAGCGGACAGGTGGCGTCAAACACCTTGAGGCCGCGTTGCGCCGCCTGCTCCCTGACCGTTCGCGCCACGCCGTGGGCGCTGAAGATCAGCGTCGCCCCGTCCGGCACTTCTTCCAGTTCTTCGACGAACACCGCGCCGCGCCCGCGCAGATCGTCCACCACAAACCGGTTATGCACCACTTCATGGCGCACNNAAAACAGGGGTTCGGCTCAGGAACCCTTCGCCGGATTTTTCACAGGGTCGCTCTTTTTGGACCGCCAGCTATCCAGCACCAGCAGCACGGCGCCAAGGGTAATCGCCGAATCGGCGATATTGAAGGCCGGCCAGTACCAGCGATCATAATAGAGCTGAATGAAGTCAATCACTTGCCCCAGCCAAATCCGGTCGATCAAATTGCCGACCGCCCCGCCCAGAATCAGCGCCAAGGCTGCCGCCAGCCGTTTTTCCGCAGGCTTGAGCCGCCCCAGCCAGATCAGCAATCCAATGCTGACCATCAGCCCCAGCCCCAGGAAGAACCAGCGCTGCCAACCGCCGGCATCGGCGAGAAAACTGAAGGCGGCGCCGGTATTGTAGGTCAGCAGCAGGTTGAATGACGGCGTCACCGGCACCGGTTGATGCATGACCAGCAGCCTTTCGGCAAAGTATTTGGTGGCTTGATCCGCCACAACCACCAGGACGCTGAGCCATCCCCATTGTTTGAGCATGGAATAAAGCCAGTTTACGCGGAAAAAAACGCCCGTTTCCGCGAGTCTGAATCATTCGACACGGCGAGAAACGGGCGTGATGTAAGTCATTGAAATTTGGTCGGGGCGAGAGGATTTGAACCTCCGACCACCTGCACCCCATGCAGGTGCGCTACCAGGCTGCGCTACGCCCCGGATAGTGGCGGTTTGGCCGCCACGAGGGAAGGCTATGCTAATTCAATCCGCCGGGCTTGCCAAGCGTTTCCGTCGGGCGTCTCTACTGCGCTTCGCCCTCGAAGTCATCCACCCGCGCCTTGAGCTTCTGACCGGGCCGGAAGGTGACGACCCGGCGTGCGGTAATCGGGATTTCCTCCCCGGTCTTGGGATTGCGACCCGGACGCTGATTTTTGTCGCGCAGGTCGAAATTGCCAAACCCGGACAGTTTGACCTGTCGTCCCCGCTCCAGGGCGCTGCGAATTTCCTCGAAGAAAATTTCCACGAGTTCCTTGGCCTCGCGCTTGTTGATGCCCAGTTCCTCAAACAGCCGTTCTGCCATGTCCGCTTTTGTCAATGCCATGCTTCTAAATCCTAAGCGTTGCGCCGAACTGCCCAGACAGCCCAGCAATGATCCCGGATACGGTCTCCTCGACCACCCTGTCAGTAAGATTGTGCGAGAAATCTTGTAAAATCAATCCCAAAGCCAAACTTTTCCGACCTTCCGCAATTCCCTTGCCGCGATAGACATCGAACAGCCGCACTTCGCGCAGGCGCTCGCCGCCATAATGGCGAATGCAGTCCTGAATCGCCTGGGCGCTGATCGCTTCATCCACCACGATAGCGATGTCGCGCCGACTGGCCGGGAACCTGGAAATCTCTCGAAACGCCGGTACTCGCGCCGCCTGCAATCCGCTCAACGACAACTCAAAGGCGAAGACGTCGCCTTCCACCTCCAGCTCCCGCGCTGCCTGTGGATGCAGCGCGCCCAACCAACCAACCGCTACGCCGCTGCGTTCGATGCGGGCGCTTTGACCCGGATGCAGCGCCGGATGAGGGGCGGCAACGAAAGTGAAGGTCTCCGCTTCGCCGGTCAGGGCCAGCAGCGCCTCCACATCGGCCTTGAGATCGAAGAAATCCGTCACCCGCTCCGGCGCGCCCCACTGTTCTGGAACAACGGCGCCCGCAGCCATCCCGGCGATGTACGGCTCCTGCCGCAAGCCATCCTCCGCCGGAATGAAATTTAAGCCCTGCTCGAACAGCCGCCCACGCGGCTGCTGGCGTTTCTGGTTGTAAACCAGCGCCTTGATCAGTCCCGGCCACAGGGTGGTGCGCATCACCGCCAGATCGGCGGAAATCGGATTCGCCAGCGCCAGCGGTTTGCGTTCCGGGTCGAGGTGCTGCTGAAACGCCGGATCGACAAAGCTGTAGGTAATCACTTCCTGAAAGCCGCGCTGAACCAGGGTTTCCTTAAACCGTTCCGGCGCGACTCGACCTTCGGGCTGCGGCGGCAAAGCGAAGCGGATCAACGGACGATGGCCCGGCAGACGGTCATAGCCGTGAATGCGAATGATTTCTTCAATCAAATCCGCCTCCAGGGCAATATCAAAACGGCTGCTGGGTGGAACCACCAGCCAATGCTCCGCTTCGACCGCCACCGCCATGCCCAGCCGCCGCAGAATATCCTCGACCTCGGTCGCCGGAATCTCCAGCCCCAGCAGGGTGCGAATCCGCTCCGGGCGCAGCCGGATGGCCGGTTCTGCGGGCAGGCAGTCCGGGGAAACCGCCTCGATGATCGGCCCTGGCTGACCCCCGGCCATCTCCACCAATAAGCGGGTGGCGCGTTCGGCGGCGCGCCGCTGCAACTGTGAATCTACCCCGCGCTCGAAGCGGTAGGAGGAATCGGTTTGCAACCCGTAGCGGCGGGCGCGACCGGCAATACTGGCGGGCGTAAAGAAGGCGCTTTCCAGAAACACGTCGCGGGTCGCATCGGTGCAGGAACTGATTTCACCGCCCATGATTCCCGCCAGGGCCAGCGGGCCGTTGCCATCCGCAATCAGCAGCGTATCCGCATCCGGCTCCACCACCGTTCCGTTCAGCAGTTCCATCCGCTCGCCGGGCCGGGCGCGGCGCACTTCAATGCCGCCGCTCAGCCGACCCAGATCGAACGCATGCATCGGCTGGCCGAGTTCCAGCATCACATAATTGGTCACATCCACCAGCGGCCCCAGGCTGCGCACCCCGGCGCGGCGCAAGCGCTCCTTCATCCACAGTGGCGTCTCGGCGGCCGGATTGACGCCGCGAATCACCCGGCCCACATAACGCGGGCAATCCGCCGGATCGAGCAGGGTCACTGGAAAGGTCGCGTCCAGCACTGGCGCGACGGCATCGGCGGCAACGGGCCGAAATTCACAGCGGTTGATCGTCGCCACTTCGCGGGCGATGCCTTCCATGCCCAGACANNAGCGGCAACAAGCCCTCTGAAGTTTCCGCCAGCCCCAGTTCCTTGGCCGAACACAACATCCCGTGCGATTCGACGCCGCGCAGTTCGGACTTTTTGATGGTGAGTCCGCCAGGCAACACCGCGCCGATCAAGGCCACAGGCGCGCACATTCCGACTGCGACATTCGGCGCGCCACAGACGATTTGCAACGGCTCCACGCCGCCGACATCCACCGTCGCTACCCGCAACCGGTCGGCGTCGGGATGTTGCATCAGCCCGATCACGCAGCCCACTACCACCGGTTCAAATGCGGGCGCAGCGGCCTCGATGCGGTCCACTTCCAGACCGGCCATGGTCAGTTGCGCCGCCAGTTCGGCGCTGGAAAGAGCGGGATTCACCCATTCCCGCAACCATTGTTCGCTGACTTTCATCCAGATGTCCTCGATCCGCGTTACTGGAACTGCCGCAAAAAGCGCAGATCGTTTTCAAAAAACAGTCGCAGATCATTCACGCCGTAGCGCAGCATGGTCAGGCGTTCAACGCCCATCCCGAAGGCGTAGCCGGTGTAGCGCTCGGAATCAATGCCGACCTTGGCGAATACGGCTGGATGCACCATGCCGCAGCCCAGCACTTCCAGCCAGCCGCTGTGCTTGCACACCCGGCAACCGCCGCCGCCGCAGATCACGCACTGAATATCGACTTCGGCGGAGGGTTCGGTAAACGGAAAATAGGAGGGGCGGAAACGCACCGCCAGATCGCGCTCGAAGAAGTGGCGCAGGAAATCGTCCAGCACCCCTTTTAGATCAGCGAAACTCACCGCTTCATCCACCAGCAACCCCTCGACTTGATGAAACATCGGCGAGTGGGTCAAATCCGAATCGCAGCGGTAGACCCGCCCTGGCGCGATGATTCGCACCGGCGGCGCCTGTTGTTCCAGTACCCGGATTTGCACCGGCGAGGTGTGGGTGCGCAGCAGGGTGTGGGCGTCGAAGTAAAAGGTGTCGTGCATCGCCCGCGCCGGGTGATGAGGCGGAATGTTGAGCGCCTCGAAGTTGTGGAAATCATCTTCGACCTCCGGCCCTTCGGCGACCGCAAAGCCGATGCCGGTGAAGAACGCCTCGATCCGCGCCAAGGTGCGGCTGAGCGGATGGCGTCCACCCGGACCCTGACCGCGCCCCGGCAGGGTCACATCAATCGCTTCGCCGGCCAGTCGGGCATCCAGTGCTGCCGCTTCCAGCGCCGTCTTGCGCAGGGCGAGCGCGGTTTCCAGCGCCTGCTTGGCGTCATTGATGGCCTGGCCGGCCTCGCGCCGCTGTTCGGGCGGCAACCGGCCCAGTTCCTTGAGGCGTTCGGTCAAGACGCCTTTTTTGCCCAGATAATGCACCCGCCACTGATCCAGCGCAGCCAGATCGTCGGCTCCGGCAATCGTAGTGCAAGCAACCTGGAGAAGTTCGGGCAATGCGTCCACGCAAGCGGTCTCTCAACACGATATCGAGGGCGATTGAAAAGGGGAAAGGAGCGCAGCCTTTCCCCGTGAGGAATCCCACCCGCCGCCAGACCGGAATCCGGTCCTGCGGACAGCGCTCAGACGATGCCGAGCGCAGCCTTGGCGCGGCGGGCCAGTTCAGTAAACGCCGGTTTGTCGAACACCGCCAAATCGGCCAGCACCTTGCGATCCACCTGGATGGTCGCCAGATTCAGCCCATTGATCAGACGGCTGTAGGACAGGCCGTTCTCGCGGGCGCCGGCGTTGATGCGGGCGATCCACAGCGCACGGAATTCGCGCTTTTTCTGACGCCGGTCACGGTAGGCATATTGGCCGGCCTTGATCACGGCCTGTTTGGCGACCCGGAACACCTTGCTGCGGGCGCCGTAATAACCTTTGGCCTGGTTCAGGACTTTCTTGTGACGGGCGTGGGCAGTAACACCACGTTTTACTCGGGGCATGGCTTTTCCTCTGATCCGGCAGCATCAAGCGTAGGGCAACATCCGGCGCACTGCCGGGGTATCCACCGCCGCTACGGTCATGGTTCCGCGCAACTGGCGCTTCCGCTTGGTGGTTTTCTTGGTCAGGATGTGCCGGTGGTGCGAGTGGGCCGTCTTGAACTTGCCGGACCCGGTGCGGCTAAAGCGCTTGGCCGCGCCGCGATTGCTTTTCATCTTGGGCATTGCATGACTCCGCGATTGCAAAAGGTAAATGGATGGGCTAACCCCGGCATACGTCGGAGACAAAAACCGCCAACCCGCTGAAAGGAGTTAATTTTTCTTGATCGGCGCGATGGTCATCACCATCTGCCGCCCTTCCATTCTGGGTCGCTGTTCCACCGTGCCATAAGGCGCGAGATCAGCTTCGACGCGCTTGAGGAGGTTCATGCCCAAATCTTGGTGCGCCATCTCGCGGCCCCGAAACCGCAGCGTCACCTTGGCTTTGTCGCCTTCGGTCAGGAAACGGATCAGGTTGCGCAGTTTGACCTGATAGTCTCCCTCGTCCGTGCCTGGACGAAATTTCACTTCCTTAACCTGAATCTGCTTCTGTTTCTTCCGGGCTTCCTGCTGCTTCTTGGCCTGATCGAAGCGGAACTTGCCATAATCCATGATGCGGCAAACGGGCGGTTTGGCGTTCGGGGAAATTTCCACCAAATCCAGTTCAGCGTCCTGGGCCATCTGTCGGGCTTGCACCAAGGGCACAACCCCGGCCTGCTCGCCGTCCTGATCGATGAGGCGCACTTCACGCCCGGTGATCTCGTCATTGAGCCGGAGTTCATTATTCGCGGCGATGTTGCTGTCCTCCAGTGATTATTCGGTTCGTCCGCGCCGGACGATGTCGGTGTGCAGGAGATCCGCGACGGCGGCCAGGCTCATGCTGCCCAGGTCCTTGCCGGCGCGGGTGCGCACGGCGACCGTTTCCGTCGCCATCTCCCGATCACCCACCACCAGCAGGTACGGAACGCGCTGTAGCGTGTGTTCGCGGATTTTAAAGCCGATCTTCTCGTTTCTCAAGTCAGCCGCGACGCGGAAACCTTGTTGCATAAGGCTTTTTTCGATCCCGGCTGCATAATCAGCCTGATGATCGGTGATGTCGAGAACCACTGCCTGCACCGGCGCCAGCCAAACCGGCAGCGCTCCGGCATGATGTTCGATGAGGATGCCGATGAAACGCTCCAGCGAACCGAGAATGGCCCGATGCAGCATGACCGGAACCCGTTTGCCGCCATCCTCGGCGATGTAGTGGGCATCCAGCCGCCCGGGCATCGAGAAATCCACCTGGATGGTGCCGCATTGCCACAGCCGATCCAGACAGTCGCGCAATACAAACTCGATCTTCGGCCCGTAAAACGCGCCCTCGCCCGGCTTCAACCGCCACGGCAAGCCGGTGCGGTTCAGCGCCAGTTCCAGCGCCCGCTCGGCCTTGTCCCACACTGCATCGCTGCCCACGCGCTGCTCGGGCCGGGTCGCCAGCGCCAGTTGCACCTCGCTGAACCCGAAATCGCCGTAAACCCGGAACAGCAAATCCATGAACGCTGAGACTTCGGGTTGAATCTGATCTTCGGTGCAGAAGATGTGGGCGTCATCCTGGACGAAGTTGCGCACCCGCATCAACCCGTGCAGGGTGCCGGACGGTTCGTTGCGATGGCAGGAGCCAAACTCGGCCAGCCGCAGCGGCAGATCGCGGTAGCTCTTCAATCCCTGGTTGTAAACCTGAATATGGCAGGGACAGTTCATCGGCTTGATCGCGTAATCGCGGTTCTCGGAAGCCGTAGTGAACATGTCGGCGCGAAACTTTTCCCAGTGCCCGGAGCGCTCCCACAGGCTGCGGTCCACGATCTGCGGGGTGTGGATTTCCTGATAGCCGTGTTCACGCAGCAACTGACGGATGTAGTTCTGGATTTCGACATAGACCCGCCAGCCCCGGTCATGCCAGAACACCATTCCCGGCGCTTCCTCCTGGACATGGAACAGGTCCAGCGCCTTGCCGATGCGGCGGTGATCGCGCTTTTCCGCTTCTTCCAGCCGATGCAGGTAGCTTTTCAGCGCCTTCTGATCCAGCCAGGCGGTGCCATAAATACGTTGCAACATTTCGTTGCGGGAGTCGCCGCGCCAGTAGGCGCCAGCGACTTTCATCAGCTTGAACGCCTTGATGCGGCCAGTAGACGGCACATGCGG
>DEHY01000227.1:0-1640 GCA_002352185.1 Competibacteraceae bacterium UBA2788 | reverse complement strand
GGGGTAAAAGCGCGTTCAAAGGCGAAGTCGTAATAAAAGCCGTTCTCAATCACCGGGCCAATGGTGACTTGGGCCGTGGGATAGAGTTGCTTGACGGCGTGCGCCAGCAAGTGAGCGCAGGAATGGCGAACGATCTCCAGCCCTTCCGGGTCGCGCTCGGTGATAATCGCCAGGTCCGAATCCTGAGCGAGGATCTGCGAGGTATCCACCAGCCGACCGTCCACCTTGCCGGCCAGGGCAGCCTTGGCCAGGCCCGGACCGATTGCGGCGGCGACCTCGGATACGCTGACCGGCGCGTCAAAAACGCGCGGGCTGCCATCGGGAAGCGTGATTACCGGCATTGCTGCAACTCTCTTAAATAGTAAAGGGCGCTCCTGAAACCCTTCTTTTGGAAGGAAGGCGCGCCCTTTGCACAAACTGAACTGGCTCTGCAACTCACAAAAGTTTGGTAGGCGCGATTGGACTCGAACCAACGACCCCCACCATGTCAAGGTGGTGCTCTAACCAACTGAGCTACGCGCCTAAAGCGATAGGCGCGAAAGGTTAACCAAAGGGCGGCGGATTGGCAAGAGGAATACCGTTTATTTTCGGCTGGGTCCAATCCGCAAACGGGTTTGGTAAAAAAACAGCAATATCCCCTTCCTTGCTAGGGGCTCCTTCTTAATCTTTGATCAATACTTCGGGCAGTTTTGACGATCACCATCAACCGGTTAGCCTTCATCGGCATCATTAAATTCAACTCAGGGTCTGACCGGAGTTCGGTAAAATAACTCGTTGATTTTGCTTGGCCTGTGGCGATTGCTTGAAGCTTTTATTTTTCAAGGAGTTTCGCACACCGATGCCCCTTCCGTCCACGAGGCTGAAAGCCAAAACTGTCCGAACCATTGGTTTCTGCAAGTTTACAAAAATCCTAACTTATTACTTTAATTTGGCTTTTCCTGAAATATCCACAGAGTCTAGGAAGCGGTCCGCGCTGGAGCAACCAACGGTATTTCAAAGGGTTTTGAAGCGCATGGACAAATCCACGGCGCGCACGTCCTTGGTCAGGCCGCCGATGGAGATGTAGTCCACCCCGGTTTCGGCAATGGGGCGAACCGTGTCGAAATTGACATTGCCGGACGCTTCCAGCTTGAGCCGCTTCCCGGTAATTTTCACCGCCTCGGCCATCGTCGCCAGATCGAAATTATCCAGCATCACAATATCGGGCCGCACGGTCAGCGCCTCATCCAGTTCAGCGAGCGTTTCCACTTCGACTTCAACGGTAACGCCGGGATGCAGACGGCGGGCCGCAGCAATGGCGTTGCTGATCGAGCCGGCAGCCATGATGTGGTTTTCCTTGATCAGCACTGCATCGAATAGGCCGATGCGGTGATTCTGGCAACCGCCGCAACGAACCGCGTACTTCTGCGCCAGCCGCAAACCAGGCAGGGTCTTGCGGGTGTCGAGAATCGTGGCCCCAGTACCGGCCACTGCATCGGCGTAACGACGGGCCAGCGTAGCGGTGCTGGAAAGCATTTGCAGGAAATTCAGCGCAGTGCGTTCGCCGGTCAGCAGGGCGCGGGCCGGGCCGCGCAGAGTGCAAAGCAGTTGATTCGGTTCAATCCGGTCGCCATCAGCCGCCTGCCAATGAATAGTGATGC
>DEHY01000176.1 GCA_002352185.1 Competibacteraceae bacterium UBA2788 | reverse complement strand
GTGGTCAACGGCTTCGGACTGGAAGCGGGCAAGCCGCTGGCCTCCAGTTCGCGCATCGCCAAGATCGCCTTCACCGGCGAGACCACCACCGGGCGGCTGATCATGCAGTACGCCTCGCAAAACCTGATTCCGGTCACGCTGGAGCTGGGCGGCAAATCGCCCAACATCTTCTTCGCCGATGTCAGCGCCCAGGACGACGACTTCTTCGACAAGTCGCTGGAAGGCTTCACGATGTTCGCGCTGAACCAGGGCGAAGTCTGCACCTGTCCATCACGGGCGCTGATTCAGGAATCCGGCTATGACCGCTTCATGGATCGAGCGATCAAGCGGGTGAAAGCGGTCAGGCAGGGTCATCCGCTCGACACCGACACCATGATCGGCGCGCAAGCCTCTTCCGAGCAGATGCACAAAATCCTCAGCTACCTCGACATTGGCCGCCAGGAAGGCGCGGAATGCCTGACCGGCGGGCAGCGCACCGAACTGGGCGGGGAACTGAAGGACGGTTACTACATCCAGCCGACCGTGTTCCTGGGACAGAACCGGATGCGGCTGTTCCAGGAGGAAATCTTCGGGCCGGTGCTGGCGGTGACTACCTTCAAGGACGCCGCCGACGCCTTGTCCATCGCCAACGACACGCTCTATGGCCTGGGCGCCGGGGTGTGGAGTCGCGACATGAACGTCGCCTACCGGATGGGGCGCGGCATCAAGGCCGGGCGGGTGTGGACCAACTGCTATCACCTCTACCCGGCCCACGCCGCATTCGGCGGCTACAAGCAGTCCGGCATCGGGCGCGAGAATCATCGGATGATGCTCGACCACTATCAGCAGACCAAGAACCTGCTGGTGAGTTACAACCCCAAGGCGATGGGCTTCTTCTGAGGTCGCCGATCACGCCCCCNNGGTTTAAGGAGGAGCCGTATGACCACCGTTCCCCGCGTCCTGGCGACCGATGCCGCTTTGGCGCTCATCGCTAAGCTTCAGGCCAAGCACGGCCCGTTGATGTTTCACCAGTCGGGCGGCTGTTGCGACGGCAGTTCGCCGATGTGTTACCCCGACGGCGATCTGCTGGTGGGCGACGGCGACGTGCAATTGGGGGAGATCGGCGGTTGCCCGTTCTATATGAGCGCCGCCCAGTACGAATACTGGAAGCATACCGAACTGACCATTGATGTCGTTCCCGGACGGGGCGGGATGTTTTCCCTCGAAGGCCCGGAAGGCGTGCGCTTTTTGACCCGCTCCCGGCTGTTCACCGATGCCGAATGGGCGACGCTGGAGGCCGAGTTGAGGGCGCAGCAACTCCGCCCAACGCCATAACCCTGATCCATTCCACCCAAGAGGTTCAATGCCATGCCCAAGTATCTGATCGAACGCGAACTGCCCGGTGCAGGCAAACTGTCTCCCGCCGATCTGCAAGGCATCTCGCAAAAGTCCTGTAGCGTCCTCAAGGCGCTGGGGCCGCAAATCCAGTGGGTGCAAAGCTACGTCACCGACGACAAGATTTATTGCGTCTACATCGCGCCCAATGCCGAGATGGTGAAACAGCACGCCGAGCAGGGCGGCTTCCCGGCGAACCGCATTTCCGAAATCAAGGTGGGGATTGACCCGACCACCGCCGAACGCTGAAGCGATCCGCCATGAGCTACGAACTCTTTCGCCAAGGTCTAAGCGCCCCCATCTGCCTGACCTGGGAAATCACCTACGCCTGCAATCTGCGTTGCGTCCATTGCCTGTCGTCATCGGGACGCCGCCAGGCAGCGGAATTGACCACCGACGAAGCCAAGCATCTGATTGATGAATGGGCGGCGATGAAAGTGTTTTACATCAACGTCGGCGGCGGCGAGCCGATGATCCGCAACGATTTTTATGAGTTGATGGATTACAGCCTGGCGAAAGGGATCGGGGTCAAATTCAGCACCAACGGTCATCTGATCGACGATGCCGCTGCGGTCTGGATCGCTTCACGCGATTATCTGGATGTGCAGATCAGTCTGGATGGAGCCACCGCCGAAACCAATGACCCGGTGCGTGGCAACGGTTCCTATGCCAGCGCCTGCCGGGCGATGGAGCGGCTGGCGCAGCGCCGCTTCCCGTTCAAGATCAACGCCACCGTCACTCGCCACAATTTTCCCGAAATCGACGCGCTGGCGGCGCTGGCGCAAGGCTACGGCGCGGAACTGCGGCTGACCCGGTTGCGCCCGACCGGACGCGGGCGCGAAGTCTGGGAAGATCTGCGCCCGACCAGGATGCAAAATCAGCAACTCTACCAATGGCTGCTGAAGCATCCCGAAGTGCCCACCGGCGATTCCTTCTTCCATCTCTCGGCCTACGGGCAGCCGATAGCCGGGCTGAACATGTGCGGCGCCGGGCGCATTGTCTGCTGCGTCGATCCGGTGGGCGAGGTGTATGCCTGTCCGTTCATGCTGGCGCCGGAATTTTCCGGCGGCAATGTGCGCCGGCCCGGCGGCTTCACCGGGATTTGGCGCACCGCGCCGCTGTTTGCCCATTTGCGCGACTGGCAGGTCGGCGGTGGTTGCCAAACCTGCAATGCCTACGACAAGTGCCACGGCGGTTGCATCGCCGCCAAGCATTTCACCAGCCGCTTGCCGGATGCGCCCGATCCCGACTGCATCTTTGATCCCGTCAGTTCCGTCGCAGTGGTTGCCTGAGACTGCCGCTATGAAACCTTCCGTCAACGATGCTCTGGATCAGTTGTTCACTCCGCTCTTATTGGGCAGTAAACGTGCATCGAACCGGTTTGTGTTCGCCGCCCATCAAACCAACTTCGCCACTCACAACCGCTTGACCGAGCGCCACGCCGCCTATTACGAAGCTCGTGCGGCGGGCGGCGCAGGCTTGATCGTCCTGGAAGGCAGCGTCGTCCATCCGTCCGACTGGCCCTACGAATACGCCGTGTTCGGACACGATCCAGCAGTGGTGGACGGGTATCGTCAGGTTGCAAAGGCGGTGCATCGGCACGGGGCTTTGGTGCTGGCGCACTTGACCCACAGCGGGATGCAGGGCAGCAGCCATTATTCCCAGTTGCCGCTCTGGGCGCCGTCGCCGGTGCCGGAAGTCAACAGCCGCGAACTGCCCCAAGCGATGGACGCCGAAGACATCACGGCGGTCATCGAAGGATTCCGGCAGGCGGCGCGTTACGCCAGCGATGGCGGACTGGACGGGGTCGAACTGAACGCCGGGCAGGACAGCCTGATCCGTCAATTCCTGTCGCCGCTGACCAATCAACGCGGCGACCAGTACGGCGGCTCGCTGGAGAATCGGCTGCGGTTCGCCCGCCAGGTGATCGAGGCCGTGCGCAACGGGATCGGTCGCAACGCTATTGTGGGTTTGCGCCTGGTCGGTGATGAGTATGCGCCCTGGGCCGGGATCAAGCCCGAAGACGCCGCCGAGATCGCTCGACACTTGGGGGGCGACCGCTTGCTGGACTTCATCAGCGTCACCAGCGGCAGCATCTACACCGGCCACCTCACCCGTCCCGGCCTGTTTCAACCGCCCGGTTTCGCCGTCCATCTGGCGGCTCTCGTCAAGGCGGCGGTGACGCTGCCGGTGTTCGCCCAGGGCAGCATCGTAGACCCCGCCATGGCGGCGGCGCTGCTGGCCGAGGGCAAGGCCGACGCGGTGGAGATGACTCGGGCCTTGATCGCCGACCCGGAACTGCCGACCAAGTTGCGCCAGGGTCAAGCTGACGATATTCGTCCCTGCCTGCTCGCCAATCAGGACAACATCATCGGCCTGGTGCAGAACCCGGGCCTGAGCTGCGCCAACAATCCCGCTGCCGGCTATGAACGGGAGGCCGAATTTGCCCCGCTGAAGCCTGCCCGGATCCGGCATCGAGTGCTGATCGTCGGGGGCGGTCCGGCGGGTCTGGAAGCGGCCCGGGTCGCCGCTCTGCGCGGTCATCGCGTCACCCTGTACGAACGCAGTCACCGGCTCGGCGGCGCGATCCGGCTGGCGGCAGCCGCGCCGGGCCGTGAGCGGCTGGCGCTGGCGGTGGACTGGCTGGAAGCGCAAGTTCGCAAGCTGGACGTAGAGATTCAGACCGGGATTGAAATGACCGCCGAACGGGTCATCGCGGCGGCGCCCGATGCGGTGATCGTAGCCGTGGGTGGTATTCCGGGTCGTCAGGCCGGGGTGTGTTTCCACGAGACCGCGCCGGTGGTCAATCCCCGGCAGGTGATGAGCGGCGAGGCGCCGACTGCGCCGGGGCGAGCGGTGATCCTCGATACCCTTGGCGATCCGGTCGGCATGGGCGTCGCCGAATGGCTGGCCGAACGCGGCTGGCAGGTGGAAGTCGTGACCCGCGATATGTTCGTCGGTCAGCGGCTCACTGCGTCGCTGGAACTGACTGCCTGGAACCAGCGCGCCGCCGTCCGGGGCATCAGATTCCGGCCCCAGTTCGACGCGCTGGAAGTGACCGCGCGCAGCGTCATGGGCGCGGACCTCTTCGATCACCGGGAAATCCGCTTTGACGAGATCGATCTGGTGGTGGACGTATCGCCGGAGATGCCTGACGAAGCGCTCTATTTCGCCCTCAAATCGAGCGGCTTGCGGGTGTTTCGGGCTGGCGATTGCGTGGCGCCGCGCTACCTCAGCCACGCGATTCTGGAAGGCTATCGGGCTGGCCGGGAGGCATAACTCATGAGCAATCGCCCACGACTGTTGTTCACCCCGTTCAGGATCGGCAGCATCACCGTCAAGAACCGGATTGTCTTTTCGGCGCACCTGACCAACTACGCCGAAGATTTCATGCCGAGCGAGCGGCATCTGTACTACTACCGGGAGCGGGCGCGCGGCGGGACCGGGCTGATCATCACCGAAGAGCAATCCACCCATCCCACCGATCACCCCTACGAAAAGCTGATCCATGCTTTTCACCGCCGGGTCATTCCCCATTACCGGCGGATCACGGCGGCGGTCCACGCGGAAGGAACGCCGATTCTGGCCCAGATCAACCACAACGGCGGCCAGAGCAGCGGCATGTTCACCCGGCTGCCCGCCTGGGCGCCGTCGGCGCTGGCCGATCCCCTGTTCCGCGAAGTGGCGAAAGCAGTGGAACACGAGGATATTCTTGAGATCATCCAGGGTTATGTGCGGGTGGCCGCCTATACCCGCGAGGGCGGCTTCGACGGGGTGGAACTGCAATGCTCCCATTCCTCCATCGTCCGCCAGTTCCTGTCGCGCAATACCAACCACCGCAGTGATGAATACGGCGGCAGTCTGGACAACCGCGCCCGGCTGCTGCGCGAGATCATCGCCGCGATCCGCAACGAGGTGGGGCGCGATTACGTGATCAGCGTGCGCCTGTGCGGCGACGAGTTGATCCGCGAGGGCATCACCCTCGACGAGACGGTCGCGGTGGCGCGCCTGCTGGAAGCGGACGGCCTGATCGACCTGATCAACACCAGCATCGGCACCGCTACGCAAACGCTGTACATGATCGAAGCCTCGATGCGCATCCGCCCGGACTACGCCCTGTTCATTCCCTCAGCTATCCGCAAGGCGGTGCGATTGCCCGTGATCGGAGTGGGTCGGATCAAAGACCCGATCCAGGCGGAGCGCATCCTGAGCGAAGGCCATGCCGATCTGGTCGGGATCGTCCGGGGCCAAATCGCCGATCCCGAATTTGCCCGCAAGGCGCGGGAAAATCGCACCGACGATATCCGCCTGTGCCTGTCCTGCAATCAGGAATGCGTGGGTCGGATGGGCCTCAATCGCTGGATGGGCTGTATTGAAACTCCAGCCACCGGTCAGGAGAAGCATTACGGGGTGGGCACCCTGCAACCCGCCGCGACCCCAAAGCGGGTGATCGTAATCGGCGGCGGTCCCGCCGGACTGAAGGCGGCTGCCGTAGCCGCTCGCCGGGGGCATCGGGTCACGCTGCTGGAAAAGGAAGCCCGGCTGGGCGGGCAGGTGGTGTGGGCGGTGCGGGTGGCGGGCCGCGCCGAGTTTGGCGACATCGTGCGTAATCTGCTGCACGAGGTGGAGCAACTGGGGGTCGAGGTCAAAACCGGCGTCGTCGCTACTTTGGATTCCGTGCTGGCCGCCAAGCCGGATGCGGTGATCGTGGCGACCGGCTCGATTCCCAACCGCAGCGCCATTCCGGGCGGCGATGGCCCCGGCGTGGCCGACGTGGTGGATATCCTGTCGGGCAAGGTCCAGCCAGGCTGGAAGGTGCTGATCGTGGATCGGCTGGGTTTCCACGAGGCGACCAGCGTCGCCGAGTTTCTGGCGGAACAGGGCTGCGAGGTGGAAGTGGTCACGCCGACCCTGTATGTCGGCCAGGATTTGGGCATCACCCTGGATTTGGAAAACTGGTATCGCCAGGCCCGGCGGCTGGGCATTCGCTGCACCCCGAATCATTCGGTACTCAGCATCGATAACGGCGTGGTGATGGCGCTGCACAACTACAGCGGCCAGATCGTGCATTTTCCCAAGGTTGATACCGTGGTGCTGGCGATTCACCGCCAAGCCGACGACAGCCTGTATCAGGCGCTTAAAGCCGATAACGCCCGCGCCAGCAATCTGCTTGCGCAAGTCCGCCAAGTGGATCAAGACCTGTACCAGACGCTGAAAGGACGGGTGCCGACGCTTTACCGGATTGGCGACTGCGTGGCGCCGCGCCGGGCGCACGCCGCGATCATCGAAGGCGAACGGGCCGGGAGGGCGGTATAAATGGACAAGTTCGTGGTGGTCATCGCCGAGAGCGAACACGGCGAATTGACGCAGGCCAGCCTGGAATGCGTGGAAGAAGGACGCGAAGTCGCCGATCAGTTGGGCGCGCAGGTACACACGATCCTGTGCGGCAATGAAGTTACGCCGCTGGCCGCAACGCTGGCGGCGCACGGCGCGGATCGGGTGACGGTGGTGGAGCATGAAGCTCTGGCCCAATTCAGCGCCGATGGCTGGTTGCAGGCGCTGGCCCCGGTGCTGCTCGATGCCCATCCGACGCTGCTGCTGGCCCCGGACAGCGGCCAGATCCGCGCCTGGCTGCCCCGGCTGTCGGTGCGCTGGCGCTTACCGCTGGTCGGCTGCTGCATGCGCATTGGCATCATCGGCGATGGCTACCCGGAGATCATTCGCCACACCTACGGCGGCGCGTGCCAGGAACGGCTGATCTGGCCCTACGCGACTCTGGTCTGCGCCATGCTGACTCCCGGCGTGCGCGGGGTGGGAGCGCCGCAGCGCGGGCGTAGCGCTGAAGTCACGGTGGTGCGCCCGGAACTCGATCCCGCCAGTTTCCGCGACCGCACCCTGCGCACGCTGCCGGCTGATCCGCGCACGGTCAGTTTGAGCGAGGCCGAGCGGATCGTCTCCGGCGGTTTCGGCGCAGGTGGGCCGGATGGGATGGCGCTGGTGAAGCGACTGGCCGAGCAGATCGGGGCCGCGCTGGGCGGAACCCGGGTAGCGGCGGATCGCGGCTGGCTGGCGGTGGAACGCTTCATTGGCTCAACCGGCCAGATCGTCGCCCCGAAACTGTATATGGCCTTCGGCGTGTCCGGCGCCGGTCAGCATCTGTCCGGCATCACCGGCAGCGAACAGGTGGTCGCCGTCAATAGCGACCGCACCGCGCCGATTCTGAAGCGGGCGGACCTGGGGGTGGTGGGCGACCTGCATCAAATTCTGCCGATCCTGATCCGCAAGCTCACGGAAATCACGCCATGACTGCCCTCCCCGCCAAAGAACAATTTGATGTCATCGTGGTTGGCGCCGGACCCGCCGGCAGCGCCGCCGCGCTACTGAGCGCCCGCGCCGGTCTCAAGGTGCTGCTGCTGGAACGCGGCGAATACCCCGGCGCCAAGAACGTGTCCGGGGCGGTGTTCTACGGCAGCGCCATCCTGAATCAACTGATTCCCAACTGGTGGGAGCAGGCTCCGGTCGAACGCTATATCTGTCGCCGCGACATTGCCTTCATGTCGCCGACCACCGCCGTCGCATTGGACTTCCGCTGCGCCGGTTCGGGGTACGCCACCGCGCCCTATAACGGCTTCAGCGTGCTGCGGCCCAAGTTCGACCGCTGGCTGGCCGCTCAGGCCGAGGCGGCGGGCGCTTTTCTGCTGACCTCGGCGGTGGTGGACGATGTGCTGTGGGATGATGGTCGCGTCGTCGGGGTGCGGGTGCGCCGCGAACAGGGCGAGATTTACGGCAAGGTGGTGATCGCCTGCGATGGGGTTAACTCCTTCCTGGCCAAGAAAGCCGGCTTGCAGCGCGAATTTCACGCCCATGAACTGTCGCTGGGGGTCAAGGAAGTGATCGGGCTGGACCCGGCGATCATCCAGGATCGCTTTCATCTCACCGGCAACGAAGGCATCGCGTTTGAATATCTGGGAGCGATTACCGAAGATGTCCACGGCGGCGCGTTTCTCTACACCAACCGCGATTCGCTGTCGCTGGGGGTGATCGGCCAGGTGTCGTCGCTGGTGGAGCGGCGCAAGCGCCCGTATGAACTGCTGGAACGGTTCAAAGCGCATCCGGCGGTTGCGCCGCTGGTGCGCGGCGGCAAGTTGCGCGAGTACTCGGCCCATCTGATCCCGGAAAGCGGCTGGGCCATGCAACCGAAGCTGTATACCGACGGCCTGCTGGTGGCCGGCGACGCCGCCGGATTCTGTCTGGCCGCCGGGCTGTATCTGGAAGGGATGAACTACGCCATCCAATCCGGTTTGGCGGCGGCGGAAACCGCGATTGCAGCCTGCCGGCGGGGTAATTTCTCGGCGCGCTCCCTGGCGGTTTATCGCAAGCATCTGAAACAGCGCCATGTTTCCACCGATTTTCGGGCTTATCGCCATGCGCCGTCCTTCGTCAACGGGCCGCGTTTACAGAATCTTTATCCCGAAATGATCGCCCGCAGTATGGAGCAAATCTTCCGGGTGGACGGCGCGCCCAAGCGCAAGATTCTGCCGCTGGCCTACCGGATGGTGCGCCAATCCGAGATCAGGCCGGGGCAGTTGCTCCGCGATGCCTACCAGGTTGCGAGGGCTTACCTATGGTGATGACCACCCACGAAGAGAAGATGCGCACGGTGCGATTCCGGGTGGCGGCGACCCCGCATATCGTCGTCAACTCGGAAATCTGCCGTAACGAATGCTCGGTCCATGCCTGCGTCTACGTCTGTCCGGCCAATCTGTTCGTCCCGCTGGACGATGGCGGCATTCTGTTCAACTACGAGCAATGTTTCGAGTGCGGCACCTGTTATATCGCCTGCAACCAGGAAAACGCTATTCGCTGGTCCTACCCGGACGGCGGTTATGGAGTCACATTCCGGGAATCCTGAAGAGTCCCGAACCTGCCGAGAAGAGTTCGCCCATGCGCATCGCCGTCTGCCTCAAATATGTCCCCGATCCCGGCACCATCGAAGTGGATCCGCTCACCGGCCTGATTGCCGCCGACCGCCTGCTCTATATGCTCAATCCGGCTGATGAAAGCGCCCTGGAACTGGCGCTGCGGCTGCGACCGCCGCAGGGGACGGTGACGGTGTTCAACGTCGGGCCGGTTGAGGCGGATCGCCTGTTGCAGGAAGCCCTGGCGGCGGGCGCCGATGCGGCGGTGCGCGTGTGGGATTCGGCCATCAGCAGCACCAAGCCCATGATCACCACGATCCTGCTGGCGGCAGCGTTGCGGGCGGCGGAACTCCCTGATCTGGTGCTGTGCGGGGGTCACAGCGTGGATCGCGGATCGGGGACGGTGCCCGCGCTGCTGGCCGAGCATCTGGGCTGGCCGGTGGTCACTGAGGTCACGCAGTTCGAGATGCAGCCGGATGAACTTCAGTCGGGGCGGATGCGGGTGCAGCGCCGGCTGGCGCGCGGGGCGCGGGCGGAAAGTGAAGTGACCCTGCCGGCGATTCTGGGTCTGGAAACCGGGCTGGTGCATCTGCGCCAAGCCAGCCTGCCGAGCCTGATGCGGGTTAAACACACGCCGATCCCGTTGTACGGGCTGGAGGAGTTGGGGTTGTCGCCGCAGGATTTGCACTTTCCGGCGATGACGTTGCATGAAGTCATGCCGCCGCGACCCCGGGCGCGGGTGATGTTTACGCCGGATTGCCACAGGTCGGCGCCGGAGCGGGTTGCTCAGATCCTGTCCGCCGGAGTGGCCGGCAAGGCGGGGCAAATTCTCGACAGCGGCACGCCGGAACAGCAGGCCGACGCCATTATCGATTTTCTGCGCCAGCATGGGTTCCTGGAAAAATCGCCATGAAACCACTCGCCGAATTGACCGGGCCGGCGGTGGCGCAGGCGGTCGCCGCTGGCATCACCACGGTGATTTTGCCGCTGGGAGCCACCGAGCAGCACGGCCCGCATCTGCCCCTGGGCACGGACACCTGGCGGGCGGAGGCGCTGGCCGGGCGGCTGGCCGGGCGGTTGCCCGTGTTGATCGCGCCGGTCATCCCTGTCGGCTGTTCTGATGAGCATGGCGGTTTTGCGGGCCTGTTGAGTCTGGAGGCGGAAACGCTGGCGGCGGTGATTGTGGATTGCGCCCGGCGCATGGTCGCCTGGGGGGTGCAACGCCTGGTCGTACTGTCGGCGCATGGCGGCAATGGGCGGGCGCTGGCGCTGGCGGAAACGCGATTGCGGCAGGAGCTGCCGACATTGGCGGTGTGGATTCCCGATGCGATGACGGTGTGCGGCGATGCGGTGCTGGCGATAGCGGCAGAGGCGGGTATTCCGTTAACGGCGGTCGGCCTGCATGCCGGTGAATGGGAAACCTCGGAGCTGCTGCGCCTGCGCCCGGAACAGGTGCGGATGGATCAGGCGGCGCCCGGTTATACCGGCGACAGGGACGCGGGGTTAGCNNGAGGCGGCGTTGACGCAATGGCTTATCCAAAACGACAGGAATTGAACATGGATCGGCGCTGTGATCCCGGCGGCGGCGCAACCGTGATCCTGCCTGTTCCATCGCCCGATCAACCGGCGCACTATGCCTTGCAACCCGGTCTTGCCGTGGCAGCCGATGAACGGGGCGGAGTGCTGCTATGCCTGCGACCGCTGTTGGCGTTGCGATTGAATCGGCAGGCCACGGCGTTGCTCAGCGCGTTGCGGCAACCCCGCAGCATCGCCGAACTGGCCGCCGGCATTCCGGGAATGACGCCGACCGCCATCACCACCTTCCTGGACCCGCTGTTGCGCCGTCGGCTGTTGACCCGGCGTCCGGCGGCGCTGACGGTTTGGCCGAAGGTCTCGATTATCGTCCCCGCGCACGGTCGCGCCGCAGCCACTCGCCGCTGTGTACAGTCCCTGCTGGCGCTGGACTATCCCGCCGACCGCCGCGAACTCATCGTCGTGGACGATGCGTCCACGCCGCCATTGGCCGAAATTCTGGGCGATCTGCCGATCACGCTGCTGCGCCAGGAACGCAACATCGGCCAGTCCGCTGCCCGTAATCTGGCGGCGGCGGCGGCCAGCGGCACGGTGCTGGCGTTTATCGACAACGACTGTGTGGCGGAACCGGACTGGCTGCGGACGTTGCTGCCCCATCTGGACGATCCGGCGGTTGCCATGGTGGGTGGCCGGGTCGTGGCCCCGCCGGCGCGGGGCGCGGTGGCTGCGTTCGAGGCGGTGCGCTCGCCGCTGGATATGGGCGCGGCGGCAACGGAAGTGACGCCGACGGCGGCGGTGTCCTATCTGCCCACCTGCAATCTGCTGGTGCGGCGCGATGCGCTGCTGGCCCAGGGCGGCTTCGATGCGACGCTGCGGGTCGGCGAAGATGTTGATTTCATCTGGCGCACCCTGCGCGGCGGCGCCCGCGCTTGGTATGTGCCCGCCGGACGAGTGGTGCATGACCATCGGGTTCGCTGGGGTGACTGGCTGCGCCGCCGTGCGGACTACGGTTCCTCCGAGGCCGATCTGCAACAACGCTACCCTGAGGGTCGGCGGTTGATGCACCTGCCGCGAATCAGCCTGTTGTTGCTGCTGACCGTGGCGCTGACGCCGTGGTGCGGAGTCGCGGGGTTGTGGCCGGGAGCCGCCGCTGTGACCCTGTTCGGCGTGGAACTGGTCGAGAAGCGGCGCTGGCTGTGCTGTATCGGGGTCACGCTGCCGGTCGCTCAGGTCGCCGTCGCGCTGGGACGGGAACATGCGGCGGCTTGCTATCACCTGAGCGCGAATGTCGTGCGCTATTACAGCCTGCCGCTACTCGCTATGGTCGGGATACAGCCCGGCCTGCTGCCCACGGCGATCCTGCTGCTGGCGGTCGCGCCGCTGGCCGATTACCGGCGACTGCAACCCCGGCTGTCATGGCCGATCTTTACCGGCCTGTACTGGCTGGAACTGGCGGCGTATCAGCTTGGACTCTGGCGTGGCTGCTGGCAACGGCGCACCCTGCGTCCGCTGCTGCCGCGCCTGATCTGGCGGAGATAACCCGCAATGACTCTTGACCCCAACGATTCTTTTTTTGCAACACCACTGTCAACCTGAAGGAGATCATCCCGATGTTTATTCCTGTCGAACAACGCCCGGCGACCCCTGTTCCCCACGCGCTGCCGGTAGCGGCGGCCACGCCGGTTTCCGTGCGGGTTGCGGATGTCGTAGCGCGGCGTACTGAGCCATCGGTAGAGCCGCCGGAAGTGACTGAAGAACTGCTGATCGAAGAGGTCAGCATCGACGGCATGTGCGGCGTCTATTGAGTCCAGCGCCGACCGGTTCCCGAGTGGGATCGGTCGGTCATGCGGTTGTTGCGGATGTGGCCGGCAGCCGCAGGCCGATTGAATCTGGAAAGGTGGTAAAAATGGGCAAACTGGACGGCAAAGTGGCGTTTATCACCGGGGCGGGACGCGGCCAGGGCCGGGCGCATGCCGTGCTGATGGCTCGTGAGGGGGCCGACATCGCGNNCGCTGGCCGGGCGCAGCGACCTGGAGGAAACCGCCCGCCAGGTGCGGGAGCGCGGTCGCCAGGCGCTGGAACTGGTCGTTGACGTACGCGATAGCGTAGCCATGGCGACTGCGGTCCAGGAAACCATCGCCGCGTTTGGGCATATCGACATTCTGGTCTGTAACGCCGGTATCGCCGACATGGCCTTGACCTGGGACATCACCGAGGAGTGGTGGGACATGATGCTCGATGTCAATCTCAAGGGCTATTGGCTGGCGGTGAAATACGTGGTCCCGCAGATGCTGGCGCAGCAGACCGGCGGCAGTATCGTCATGACCTCTTCCGTGGCCGGATTGCGCGGCGAACCCGGCATGGCCCACTACTGCGCCTCGAAATGGGGCGTCATCGGGCTGGCCCACGCGCTGGCGCGGGAACTGGCGCCGCACCACATCACCGTCAACACGCTGCATCCCACCGCCGTCAATACCGCCATCATCCCTGGCATGGCTCAGGCCGCCGACATGGCCACCGAAGATCTGGTCGAATTCATCCGCCACGGCAACGCCCTGCCGGTCACGCTGATCGAAGCGGAAGATGTCGCCAATGCTGCGCTCTGGCTGGTGTCGGAGGAAGCGCGGTATGTGACCGGGCAGAAACTGAATATTGATGCAGGCAGGATGCTCAAATGAACCCTGATGTCGAGCTTAACGCCTGTTACCGGCTGGCTCCGGGTGTAACCCTTCGCCCGGAGCGCTTCGGCGGTCTGGTTTACCGTTACGACAACCGCCGCCTCTATTTCCTGCATTCCCATCAGGCCGTCGAATTTGTGAACCATCTGGACGGCAGCCGATCCTTGCAAGAGCAACTGGATGATTTTCTGGCTGCCCGGGAAATGCCAAAGTCAGCCGGCGAGACGCTGCTTAAAACGGTCGCACGGCTGGAGCAATTGGGCATTCTGACTCATGCCGCATGAAACCGGGTTCTCTTGCCTTTCAAGGCGCCGGGTATTCGCGGGGTTGAATGCCATGCTTGCGCATCTTGCGGTACAGGGTATTACGGCTGAAGCCCAAATAGGCGGCGGCGTTGGTGATATTCCAGCCATGGCGGTCCAGTTCGCTTAACAGCGCTTCCCGCTCGGCCTGCGCGAGACTGCCTGCAGCCGTGGCGCTCGGTATCGCCGCACCATAACCCAGGGTGCGCCGCGCTGGATCGTGAGGGGTCAGGCCGGTAATTTCCACCGGCAGATTTTCAAGCCGGATACACTGGTCATCACACAGCGCCGCCGCCGTGCGCAGGACATTGCGAAGCTGACGGATATTGCCCGGCCAGGAATACGCATTCAGCGCCGCAAGGGCATCCTCGGCAATGCGCACCAGTACGCCATCGCTTTCCGCCGCCAGCAGACTGCGAATCAGCAACAGCCGGTCGCTGCGTTCGCGCAAAGCGGGCAACTTCAATTCCAAGCCATTCAGCCGGTAATAAAGATCTTCCCGAAACGCCCCGGTTGCAATGCGCTCCTGCAAATTGCGGTGGGTGGCGCTGATCAGAAACACATCCACCGGCACCGGCGTATCGCTGCCGAGCGGCAGCACCTCCTTTTCCTCCAGCACTCGCAGCAGCCGGGTTTGCAGAGAGGGCGGCATATCGCCGATCTCGTCCAGAAACAGGGTGCCGCCGTGGGCTTGCAGAATCTTGCCGCTTCGGCCTTCGTGGCGTGCGCCGGTAAATGCGCCGTATTTGTAGCCAAACAATTCGCTTTCGATCAGGGTTTCCGGGATCGAGGCGCAGTTCACGGCCACGAAAGGTTTGCCGGCCCGGGCGCTGGCCTCGTGAATCGCTTTGGTAAAGGCTTCCTTGCCGGTGCCGGTTTCGCCCGTCAACAGGATGTTGACGCGCTTGTTCATGACCCGTCGGGCGCAATCAGTGTTATACGCCATCAGCGGGTCTCTCCCGGCCAGGCCCTCCAGAGTTTTCGTGGGTGGGGGCAAAGGCTCGACTGCGAGCGCCTCCAGATTCAGCCGGCCCTTGGGTGGCCGTCGTTCCGCCCGGTGCAGCAGAGTAAAAAACCGGTGGCCGGTCTCATCACCAATCGGCCATAGCGTTTTGGGCTGATTGCAAGTGTGTCCCAGCAGAGTCTCCAGATCGATGGCGAAGAGCGTATCAATAGGCTGGCCGACGATCCGATGACGTGGCTTCCGGATCTGATCCGACGCGCTCTGATTGGCGGCCAGAATGCGGCCACTGTCATCAAAAGCCAGCAAACCTTCGCTACCCTGACCCATGAATTCAGGCCGACGATGGAAACGCAGCACCCATTGCTGACGAAACATCCGCAGGAAGAAGCAGTGTTCGATCATTCGGGCGCTCAAGGCAGCCAGCGCGAGGGTATGAAACTGGCTTTGTTTGGAATCCTGCGAACTGACCGAAGAGATATCCAGCACCGCCAGCAAATGGTTCTGNNTCAAATTGGCGTCGCAAATCCAGTTGACAATCACGCCGTCGCAGTCGGTCAGGATTACGGCAAAGCCTGAACCGGCAATCCGCTGATAGAGGCTGTTCATTTCAAACTGGGCGATTTCCAGAAAATCATCCAGGCGTTCCTGATGCTCGCGCAAACGGATCTGTTCGAGTACCTGAGTCTGATGGGAATGGCCGGCATCGAGGCCGTAATTGTTGACACAGCGGATCCAGGAACGGGCAATGCTGGCCTCCGGCGAAGCGCCGGGTTTGGTTCCCTGCACCACAGACAGAATATGCGCCGCGTGCGCGGTGATTTCCTCCAACATGGTTCCTCCTCAATCACAGCAAGCTTCCCTATCTGGCGTAGGGTCAAAACTATCATCGGGCGCTGAACGAAGGGTTGCCCAGCGTTGATGAACACTTAATGGGCGTCTGAACGGAAACGATGGAAATCTGCGGGATCAATGAAGTTGCGGCGTTGCTTTTCTGCGCAGACGCCCTCTGTATGAATATAGACCCTTGTAGATCCTTTGCACCCGTCGGTCAGCAATGGCTTTATCAACCGATAAGATAACGGCGGTCATGCACCCGCCGTGGAACAGTGAGCGCGCAGCAATTCGCACCAGTCGGGCTAAAATGAATCCAGCACGGTTCAGAGTTTCATCCCAGCCCCTCTTCCGCCAACAGGCGAGGGCGGCAACCCCAATCCCACGAGGTTTTCAATGGCTGACATCTTCACCCGCATCCTGCGTATTGATCTGCCCGAAGCGCTGCAATGCGACGACTCCGGCAAAAATCCGGCTTTTTCCATCACCTTCGCGGCGGACGGGGTGATTCCGTTCGCGCAGTTGATCCTGCATGCGCCCGATGGGCAACGCCTGATTAACGGCGAGGCGCTCAAGGAAACCGTCGCCGGCGATGAATACCGCTACACCGCCGGCATTGCCGCCGGGCTGCTGTGGCCGGGCGACATCAATGTGCAGGCGGAAGGCTGCCGCAAGGCCGACATTCGTCAGTCCGGCGGCGGCGACTGGATCAAGGAATTCCGCCCATTGCGCATCGCGCCGGGCGTCAGGGCCAAGCCGACAATCCGGGTCGCGAGCGGGCCGGGCGATACGCCGGTCAAGCTGTATTTCGGCATTCACAAGCACATGCACCAGCCCTACTACAACGCCACCGACCGCTATTACTGGGATGGCGAGAAGGACGGGATTTTCGGGGCGCGCGGCGGCCCCTACACCCATTTCATTCCGACCGCCGTGCGCCAGTACATCGGCGGCGATCTGCCGCACGCCGGATTGTCGACCAGTTGGAGCGGTTCCCTGATCGAGCAACTGGACCGCTGCGCCAGCGACGGACTGTGCGGCGGACGGTTTAGCGGCTGGAACAACGAGTTGCGCGCCGTGGCTCAGGAAAAGACCACCCTGGGTCATCCACGGGTGGATTTCTCCGCTTTCGGCTTCTTTCATCCGCTGATGGCGCTGATCCCGGCCCGCGACATCGTGAAGCAAGTCGAATGGCACCGCAGCATCATCCGCAATGCGTTCGGCATTGAAGCATCCAGCGTGATGTTTCCGCCGGAAACCGCGTTCCATGTGCGAATGATTCCGGCGCTGAATCAGGCCGGGGTGAAGGCGGTCATTTACGATTCCATTCACCGCTTCCGGGCCTGTAAAGAGTATCCCTACGCTGGAATCAACGAAGGGATGCTGCCGCCCAATCCCGCCGAGCAGGTCAACCCGCCGGTCAACGACTGGCTGCAATTGCGCAACATCTGGGCCGGTTCGCGGATTTCGCCCAGTCTGCTCCGCCCGGAATATGTGCAGTACGAAGACCCGGACGGCAAGCTGCACAAAATCATCGCCGTGCCCGCCGAGCGCTATATCGGCAATGAGGATGCGCGCGGCGGTTTCGGGGCGCTGCAATATCCCGACGTGCTGGGCCAGGTCTATAACCAGATCGTGGATACCGGCAGCTTTGATCCCAAGCATCCGCCGTTTTTCCTGCTGCATTCCGATGGCGACAACCACGGCGGCGGCGCGGACAGCTACTACAACCACAACACCGGGCAACTGGTGCAATGGCTACAGGGCGATGCGCGCTTTGAACTGACTACGGTGCATGACTATCTGGACCGTTTCCCGCCCGATCCTGCAAACGCGGCGCACATTGAACCGGGTTCGTGGAGCGGCGCGGATAACGGCGATCCACAGTTCATGAAGTGGTTCAGCCGCTACGATCGGCCGTATTCGCCCGATCTGAATTCATGGGCGGTGCTGACCGCGTTCCAGAACGTGGTTNNNGCCGCCGGCAAGGATCGCACCGGCCCGACCCTTTTCGCGCCGTGGGTCACGCCGGAAAATCCGGGCGGCAAGCGCTGGGGCCAGGGCTGTTTGCTCGATGCGCCGCGTGAAGGAACGGTGCATAGCTTCGTTCACGACATCAGCGGCCTGAAGCGGGTAACGCTGGTGTTGCGCGCCGCTGCGGGTGAAACCAGCATCGCGATGACCGATCACGGCCCCTATCCGTCGCAGACCGGCGCGGCGATTACCGCGCATTACTTCACCGCCAAGCTGCCCATTGGCGCGGGCGATGTGCGCTATTACATTGAGGCGGAGGATGGCAGGGGCAACGTTTCACGCGGGGCGCTGGAGCGGGTGTATCTGGCGTAGGTTTTTTGAGCCGGAATCCGGGAATGATCGGGTTCCGGCGCGCTTTTCAGGCCATCTCAATGACAACAAGTTGCACGGCCTGCATCACCGGAAAATCCTGATGAACTACCAACGTATCCATCCTTTCCCCGACCCTCAAGCGTATGAGTCCCCCGAACTCCGTGCATTAACGTCTGTATGGCAAGAAAAGAAATCCGCACTGGAGGACGACGGCGCGTACAAGGAGTTCATCAAGAAACTCCAACGCGAATGGGCCATTGAGACAGGGATCATAGAACGTCTTTACACATGGGACCGTGGCGTTACCGAAATATTGATCGAGCAGGGGATTGAGTCTTCGATCATTTCCCATCGCGGCGGAGTCTCGCAAAGAGACGCCGAGCATATACAAGCTCTGATCAACGACCATCTCGGCATAGTCGAAGGGCTGTTCAGCTACATCAAAGGGGACGAGCCGCTATCAGAGTACTTTATTCGTGGTCTTCAGGCTCAATTCACCGCTCATCAAGATTACACGGAGGCCGTGACTGAATCGGGCAACCTGGTTCAGGTTACGCTGATTAAGGGCGAGTACAAGACCTTGCCGAACAATCCGCGCAGACCAGATAACGAGGTCCATACGTATTGCCCGCCCGAGTTGACCAAAGAAGAGATGGAGAGTCTGATACGCATGTATCGAGAGGCCGAGGCCACTTATACACCGGAGATCAAGGCAGCGTGGCTGCATCATAGATTTACCCAGATCCATCCCTTCCAGGACGGCAATGGGCGCGTCGCTCGAGCGCTCGCTTCACTCGTGTTTCTGCGCGAAGGATTATTTCCGCTGGTGGTCCGAGAGTCGGACCGCAAAGAATACATCGGCGCTCTTGAGTCTGCTGACGCAGGTGATCTTTCACCGCTGGTTTCTTTCTTTGCGCGTCGGCAAAAAGATGCAATCCTTAAAGCGCTTGGACTGGAACAGCAGGTACAGCAAAGTAAATACGCCGATCAGATCATTAGCTCAGCGCTAGAGCTTTTGAAGACAAAATTCAGCAAAGAAAAGCAGAAGGTCTCCATTGTTTACGAACATGCAGAAAAGCTCCTTGCAACAGTTGAAGGCAGGTTCAAATCACTGGTCGCAAGCCTTGATGGTCAACTGCGCGCAGTAACACCGCCGCAGAAACAGAAATCCTACCAGGCTCGCACTAACTCAGCCAATAACGCTTCACCGCAGCGCCACTACTTCCAGAAGCAAATTTTTGAAGCGGCCAAGCTGTTTGATTACTTTGCCAACTTTGAGCAGCATCGATCATGGGCGCGCATAACGCTTACGACTGATCAGGAATTTGATTACGTTGTCAGCTTTCACGGTTACGGACCCGGCGACACGGGTATCCTGGTGGCCTCTGCATTCACATACATCAAAGCGCCTCTTGAAGAAGGTGGCACAGAACCGGTCGGTCTCCACCCAGCCGCAACGGATCTCTTTCAGTTCAACTACGTTGAATCCTACGAAAGTACCGCAAAGCGATTCGCTGAATGGCTGGAGAGTTCAACGGCTATCGCGCTGGCGGAGTGGAAAAGATCGCTTCAGGTTTAAAGAAGGGACGCCCGCGACAAGCCTCAGTCCTCGCGTTTGGCGCCTTCCGACGGCAACACCGGCTTCATGCGGGCGCCAAGCGTCATTTCGGGGCTTTGCGCGCCCAAGCGGCGCTGATAAATCGCGGCGTATTCCATTACCCGCTGCACATAGGATCGCGTTTCACGGTAGGGGATGGTTTCCGCCCACACATCGGCGGGCATGGCGTCGCGGGTCGGCAACCATTGCGCCACCTTGTTCGGGCCGGCGTTATAGGCGGCGGTGGCCAGCATCGGGTTGTTCTGCAAGCGCTCCAGAATCTGCCGCAGATAGCGAATGCCATAGCGAAGGTTGATGTCGGGTTGCAGCAAGGCCGGATGATCGGCGGAAGCATCCCGCAGTTCCTGGGCAATCTGCCGCCCGGTGGCGGGCATGATCTGCATCAGCCCCAAAGCTCCGACCGGCGAACGGGCATCAGGCCGGAAGCTGCTTTCCTGGCGGATCACGGCATATGCCCAGGCGGTATCGACCGCATCCGAGCGGGCGTTATTGATAACCTCCTCGCGATAGGCCAGCGGAAACCGCAATTCCAGATCCTCCCAATGCTCGGCGCGGGAAACGGTGGCAATGGCCTGTGAATGCCAGTCCCAGCGGTGCGCCAGCACGGCGGCCTGTTGCAGCGCCGGACGGTCGAAGCCCTGAGTGGCCTGCCGCCATTCGGCGTCGGCTTCCGATTCCCGCCCAAGAATGTACAGTTCCCGCGCCCGCTGCAAACCCGGCGAACCGGTGAGCAACGCATCCAGTGCGGTCGCTGGAATCGCCAGCGGAATGCTGGGGATGGCGTAAGGCGCACCCAGTCGGTCGGCGGCCAGAAAACCGTGATAATCGCGCTGCTGAGCGATGCCCTGGTAAATCGGCTTAGCCTCCTCCACGCGACCCAGCGCCTCCAGCGTCCGGCTCCGCCAATACTGCCAGCGTGGGCTATCCCGTTCTTCCGCCGGCAGTTGATCCAGCCAGTACAACGCTGTCGGCCAGTCGCCCTGCCGCAGACAGATGCGTACCCGCCATTCCCGCACGTCACGATCCACCACCGTATCCGGCACCGCCGCCAGCCGCGCTAATGCCGTCGGGTGATAGTCGCTGGCGATCCACAAGGCCAGCCACCGTTCCACCTCCGCCAGTTGGAGAGCCAGTTGCCGGTCGCGCTGCTTGAGGGTGTCAAGCGCCGCTGCCGCCGCGAGCGCATCGCGCTTGCCCCAGCGTTCCAGCCCATCGCTGATAATCAACCCGGTGCGCGGATCGCTGAAATCGAAGCGCCCGTTTTCCAGCAGCCGTGGCGGATCGCCCGCGATAACCAGCCAATGGTCGGCCAGCTTTTGGTCAGCAGCAGGCAGCGCTTCCCGCAAGATTTTCGCCAGCCCCAAACTGTTGCGATCCATCGCCAGCGCGAATCGCTGCCAGAACAATTCCGGCGTGAGTCCTCCCTGACTGCGCCAGGTGGTAATCACCGGATCGCAGGCGACAGGCAGCGCCGCGCCGCGCAGCCAGAGGGTGGAGAAACCCCGCAGCGCCGATTCGCTCTGCCCGTTATTCAGCAAGGCTTGCCGCCGCCAGCAATCCAGTTCGGCATCGCGGGTGGGAACCGCGTCGCGCACATAATCATCCCAGCGCCGGGCGGTGGCGAGCTGGCGCAACCAGCCGCCGCGCAAGCGTTCAGCCAAGGGTGAATCGGCGTAAGTTTGCAGAAACTCCCGGACTTCGGCGGCGGGCCACTCCGGCAAGCGGCGGGTGAGTTCCTGATAGCGCAGGTAAGGATAGAGCGGATAGGCGCGCAGCGGGGCGTAGTCCACGGGAACTCCATTGCGCAGCGCCTGATCCGCACTCTGGAATGCCGCCCGCCACGCAGACAACGATTCGGTCGCGCTGACATCGCCGCCCATGCCTGCGGTCAGCATGGCCGCCAGCAACGGCATCCATGCGCGATGCAGCAAACGCCGCCAGGAGCCGCTGGGCGTTCCGGCTGGATTCAGATAAGAAGCGCCACGTCGGCCACGGCGCGGGTTCATGCCTTGATTACTATTTGTCGTTGCCCGCAAACAAAGGGCTGGCAACGGCAGGCATGACCGATCGGGCGGGTTGAGTAAATGCGACGGCAGGTCGGCTCATGCCGGCGCCGCTGCTGCCGACGATGACCCGGTTGCCGTTGGGTTGCAGATAGGTGCGCGGTTGCAGGGTGGAAGCGGATTGCGCGGAAACATTGGTCAGGCTGGCGGGGCGGTTGCCGGTGCGTGGCGTGATCACGACGACGCCGGGACTGCGCGAGTAGGAAGTGCTGGCGTAACCTCTGCCCGCATCACTGCTGCGGTTCATCGCCAGCGGACTGTTGCCCGCGCTGGCGTTGTATGCGGTGTTATACAGGCCGCCCTGCCGGTATTGCTGGTAATAGTTCAGCACCTTGACCACATAGTTCTGGGTTTCCTGATAGGGCGGGATCTGATTGCCGTACTTCTGTACCGCGCCTTCACCCGCGTTGTAGCCAGCGGCGGCCAGCCGGGGATCGTTGAACCGATCCAGCAGCCAGCGCAGGTAGCGGGCGCCGCCATGCATGTTGGCAATTGGATCGTAAGGGTTGGCGACGCCGAAGCGTTCGGCAGTGCCGGGCATCAATTGCATCAGACCCATGGCGCCCTTGGGAGACACTGCCCACGGGTTATAAGCCGATTCGGCGCTGATCACGGCGTGCATGAATGCCGGTTCCAGGCGGTACTGCGCCGCGATGCGGTTGATATCAGGAGTGAAACGCTGACGGTTGCTTTCGTTGACCCGCGACAGGCGGGTGCGTCCAGTGGGCTGGGTATAATAATTACGCGGCGTCATCGAAACGCCACCCGGTGCATACAGATTGCTGGGGGCGAAGCTGGAGGCGGATTGGGCGGATTCCTTGCGGTAGGCCGGGGTGCGCATCACCAGTTTGTAGCGGGGATCATTAGGAACATTGCTCAGATGCCGGACTCCGTTACCATCCACGAAGGCGTAGATATCGGCCTGAACCGGCCCGGATAGCAGTGCCAGCGCCGTTGGGATCAGGCCAGCCAATAATCGCCGCTTCATCAGCTTCTCCTTGATTTTATTGAAGGCTTATTCAGATTGACGAGGGTCGGCGACTGTCTGGTTTCCGCTGGAGAGTCGAGCGTCTGTCAGTCAACCCCGTTAAGATTAGCATAAACCATCCAATCACAACCGCCCCAGCAGCCTGATTGCCTCCCTTCCGAATCCGCACGAACGAGGACACCGATGTTTAGAACCGCTGAATTACAACGCAAGCTGCCCAAGGAAGATTATCGCCAACAGGTTCCGCAACTGCGGCAGGAATTGTTAATGATGCAAATGGAACTGCGGGACGCCGGTTTTCCGGTCATCGTGGTGTTCGCCGGGGTGGACGGCGCCGGCAAGAGCGAAACGGTCAACAGGCTGCATGAGTGGATGGATTCGCGCTGGTTGATCACCCGCGCCTTTGGCGATCCGTCCGACGAGGAGCGCGACCGGCCGGAATACTGGCGGTTCTGGCGGGAATTGCCGCCCAAGGGCCGCATTGGGCTGTTTCTCAGTTCCTGGTATTCGCTGCCCATTCTGGATCAGGTCTACGGTCGCACCCAGTTGGCTGATTTCGACGAGCGGCTGGAACGGATCAAGGCGTTTGAAAAGACCCTGGCCGACGATGGCGTGTTGATCCTGAAGTTCTGGATGCATCTGTCGAAGGATGCGCAAAAGGAGCGGTTGCGCAAGCTGGAGAAGAATCCGCTGTTGCACTGGCGCGTTTCCAAGCGTGACTGGCAGCACTGGGAGATGTACGACCAGTTTATCGCCGCCGCCGAGCGCACCCTGCTGAAGACCGGCAACGGGCTGGCGCCGTGGAAAATCGTCGAGGGCTACGATGAGCGTTATCGCAGCGTCACCGTAGCGACCACCATCCGCGATGCGACTCGCTTTCGGCTGGATGAGGTCAAGGCGGGGCTGGTCAGCGGCGGTGGTGGTGAAACTGCCGCCCATCCGTCAATTCCAGCGATGGATGCCAATGGATCCGCACGGGTGACGGTGCTATCGCGTCTGGACATGAGCAAAGCCCTGGACAAGGACGACTATGACGCCAGTTTGAAACGTTATCAGGCTAAGCTGAATCAATTGCAGCGCACCGCCCGCGACCGCAAGGTTTCGACCCTGCTGGTGTTTGAAGGCTGGGACGCCGCCGGCAAGGGCGGCAGCATTCGGCGCATCACTGCCGCACTGGACGCCCGCGACTATCAGGTCATCCAGATCGCTGCGCCCACCGACGAGGAAGCCGCGCACAATTATCTGTGGCGGTTCTGGCGGCATCTGCCGCGCGCCGGCCACGTCACCATCTATGATCGGAGCTGGTACGGGCGGGTGCTGGTGGAGCGGATCGAGGGTTTCGCCCGCACCCGCGAATGGCAGCGCGCCTATGCCGAGATCAACGATTTCGAGGCGCAGTTGGTCGAGAGCGGTATCGTGCTGCTGAAATTCTGGCTGCACATCACCCCGGAGGAGCAGTTGCGGCGATTTCAGGAACGCGAGCAGATCGCTTACAAGGCGTGGAAGCTGACCGATGAAGATTGGCGCAACCGCGAGCGCTGGGCGGGCTACGAGCTGGCGGTGAACGACATGGTGGAACACACCAGCACCCGCCAGGCGCCATGGACCTTGATCGAGGCGAACGATAAGCGCCATACGCGCATCCAAGTGCTGCAAACGCTGTGCGAGCGGATGGAAGCGGCGCTGGCCGGCGGGTCGAAGCAATCCTGATCTCACTAAAAACCATCCAAAGGTGTGGTAGCCATGACCGAACAAGCCGAGAGTTCATGTCCAGGCGTTGAAGTGGCCGAAGTGACCGAAGTGACCGAAGTGACCGGAGCGGCTGAAGTGACCGGAGTGACCGGAGTGGCTAAAGCCCGACCGCGCCCTGGCCGCCACAAACACGAGGATCAAGCGGCGGCAGAAGCGCCGGTCGCGCCGGACGGGCTGCCGCCGATGATCAATCCTCACGCGCCCGAATGGTATCTGAACCGGGAGTTGACCTGGCTGGCGTTCAATCAGCGGGTGCTGCACGAGGCGCAGGACGAGCGCACGCCGCTGTTGGAGCGGATCAAGTTTTTGGCCATTGTCAGTTCCAATCTGGACGAGTTTTTCATGAAGCGCATCGGCGGCCTCAAGCAGCAGATCGGGGCGCGGGTGCGGGAGCTGACGGTAGACGGTCGCAGCCCCGAACAGCAGTTGAGCGAATGCCTGGTCGTGGTGCGCGACATCGTCGAGCAGCAGCGGCTGTTGTCCTCCCATCTGCACCGGCTGTTGAAGGACCAGGGCATCATTCTGCGCAGCTACCAGCGGCTGACGGACGCGCAGCGCAAACAGATGCGGGAGTATTACCTGCGCAATATCTTCCCGCTGGTCACGCCGCAGACTATGGACCCGGCGCATCCGTTCCCGTTCCTGTCCAATCTGTCGCTCAACTTGCTGGTGACGGTGCGTTACGCCAACGATGAATCCAGCGGGCTGGCGCGGATCAAGGTGCCGGTCGGCTCCGGCATTCCGCGCTTCCTCAGGATCGGCGATGAGGAATTGTACGTACCGCTGGAGGAGGTGATCGCCCACAACCTCGACCTGCTGTTTCCGGGTATGGTGGTGGAAGCCTGCGAGTTGTTCCGCGTCACCCGCAATGCGATTGCCGAGCGCGACGAGGATCAGGCCGACGATATGCTGGTGATGATCGAATCGGAATTGCGCGAGCGCCGGTTCGCGCCCATTGTCCGGCTGGAAGTGGAAAAGCACATGGACCCGTACCATCGGGGGATGCTCGCTGCTGAACTGGGACTGGAAGAGGCGACCGAGGTTTTCGAGGTCGACGGGATGATGGCGTTGCGCGATCTGTTTCAGATGGTCGGCATCAACCGGCCCGAACTGCACCATCCACCCCACCATCCGCTGGACCATCCCAAACTGGGCGACAAGCGCAACATTTTCCATATCGTTCGTGATCATGGACCATTTTTGATGCAGCATCCCTATGAATCCTTCGCCACCTCGGTGGAGCGGTTCGTGCTGGAAGCCAGCGATGATCCAAAAGTGCTGGCGATCAAGATGACGCTGTACCGCACCTCTGCGGATTCCAAGATCATCCAGTACCTGATTGACGCCGCGCAGGACGGCAAACAGGTGACGGTGGTGGTGGAGTTGAAAGCGCGCTTTGACGAAGCCGCGAATATCCGCTGGGCCAACCGGCTGGAGGAAGCGGGCATCCATGTGACTTATGGCGTGGTGGGACTGAAAACCCACAGCAAGGTGATTCTGGTGGTGCGGCGCGATTTCAACGGCCTGCGCCGTTATGCCCATATCGGCACCGGCAATTACCACGCCGGCACCGCCCGACTCTATTGCGATCTGGGCCTGCTGACCTGCGATCCGGCGATTGGCGAAGATTTGACCGAGCTGTTCAACTATTTGACGACCGGTTACGTGCCCAAGCGCAACTATCGGAAGTTGCTGCCGGCGCCGAAAGTGCTGAAGCCGGCGCTGCTGGCGAAGATCGAGCGGGAGATCAGCCATGCCAGGGCGGGCAAGCCGGCGCTGATCCAGTTCAAGATGAATGCGCTGGAGGATAAGGATATTACCGCAGCGCTGTATCGGGCCTCGCAGGTGGGGGTCAAGGTGGATTTGATCGTGCGCGACACCTGCCGACTGCGTCCGGGCATCGCCGGGCTTTCCGAGACGGTGCGGGTGATCAGCATCGTCGGCCAGTTTCTGGAACACACCCGGATTTTCTATTTCCTGAATAGCGGGTCCGAGGAATATTTCATCGGCTCAGCCGATTGCATGAAGCGCAACCTGGAAAGCCGGGTCGAGGTGGTAGCGCCGGTGGATCATCCAGAGTTGCAGCGGGAGTTGCGACAGATTCTGGAAGTGCAGCTTAACGACCGGCGCACGGCCTGGGACATGCAACCCGACGGTAGCTATGTGCAGCGGATGCCGGGCGAGAGCGATGATCCGCGCAGTTCCCAGCAGATTCTGATCGAACTGGCGGAAAAGCGGCAGAAGGAAGCGCAACGCCTCAAGAAGCGCAAACCCAAGGGCATCGCCCGGCGGGCGGTGAATTGAGGGTTGGCAACTGCTGAAAAATATATTGAGTTGCATGAAATTGCATCCAGAGATTTTCCCCATTCCTGGAACCTACCGTCAGTTAGGNNAGAACTTTCATTGGCGAAAACCAAGCCATACCCTTGGATAGCCTCGATGAGGCAAGAAATCACTCATGGACTAAACTACCACTTACTAGATATTGTAGTCATGAGATCTGGGATGTGAGAGAATCATGTTGGCCTGAAAGGAGGTTGACATGGGACATTTACACAGAAGGCACGATATATCGGACGAGGCATGGGCATTGCTGGAGCCGCATTTGCCGGGGCGCTCCGGCGTTTGGGGCGGAGTGGCGAAGGATAATCGCTTGTTTATCAATGCTGTTTTCTGGATCATGCGCACGGGGGCACCGTGGCGCGCTTTGCCGCCGGATTACGGCGGCTGGAGCAACACGCACCGCCGTTTTATCCGCTGGCGGGACCAGGGGGTTTGGGAAAGGTTGCTGGAAGTCTTGATCGACGATCCAGACTATGAATGGTTGATGTTCGACGCCAGCCACTGCAAAGTCCACCCGCACGCGGCGGGTGCAAAAGGCGCAAACCAAGACATGAGCCGCACACAAGGGGACTCAATACCAAGATACATCTGGCCGTGGATACGCATGGTCTGCCGGTCAGAGTCGTTGTCACTCAGGATACAGACGCGGATTGTACGCATGCTGCCCACCGGATCAACGGTTTGAGCGCCGATGACCTTCTGGCCGACAAGGGGGATGACACCGACGCGATCGTAGATCACGCGAAGCGGCAGGGAATGATCCCGGTCATCCCGCCCAAGAAGAACCGAATTGCGTACGACCTGATGACAAGGTTCTCTACACGCTCCGCTATCTTGTTGCAACCGCTTTTCTTCACCTCAAAAGACGGCGCGGAAGCGCTACACACTATGCCAAAAACTTCGCATCCTTCCTCGCCGCCGTCCAGATCAGATGCACCGCACTCTGGGCTAAAATCTCGTGACTACAGTATCTATACGCTTTTCCCAATCCGGCCTGTGGCTCTGGCTTTCGCCTCGTCTTGCTGCCCTGCCGGACATGGAATCCGGTCTATCCAAACGGGTTCTGCGCTCCCAAATTTCCCGTCTCTTGCGGTCATCCCGCCGGATGAATCTCGACGCCTTCCCGTCACTTGACTACACTTGGCTGGAAACCCCAACAAAATCACGGAAACCGCCATGCGCCGAGTCGTTTTCAACCAGAAAGGGGGGGTGGGCAAATCCACCATTACTTGTAATCTGGCCGCCATCGGCGCCGCGCAAGGTCGGCGCACCCTGGTCGTGGATTTGGATCCGCAGGCCAACGCCTCCCGCTACCTGCTCGGTAACGCTTTGGATGTGCAGAAGAAAACCCTTGCTCATTTTTTTGACGACATCCTGACCTACAAGATGTTTGCCGATAAACCGGGGGCCTATGTCGTTCCAACCCGCTTTCCGAACCTCAGCGTCCTGCCGTCCGACCCCCGGCTGGAAGACCTGCAAATCAAGCTGGAATCGCGCTACAAGATGTACAAGCTGCGGGAGGCGATGGATGCCTTTGGCGAATTCGACGAAATTTTCATTGATACTCCGCCCGCGCTGAATTTCTACACCCGTTCCGCGCTGATCGCCGCTGAAACCTGCCTGATCCCGTTCGATTGCGATGATTTCTCGCGCCGCGCCCTGTACACGCTGATGGACAGTGTGCGCGAGATTCAGGCCGATCATAACCGCACGCTGCGAATCGAAGGGATCGTGGTCAACCACTATCAGGCCCGCGCCAATTTGCCGGTGCGACTGGTCGAAGAGCTGCGATCCGAGGGTTTGCCGGTGCTGGAGGCGTTCCTGTCGGCCTCGGTCAAGATCCGCGAATCACACGCCCAGGCGCTGCCGATGATCCACCTCGACCCCAAACACAAGCTGAGCCGGGAATTCGAGGCGCTTTATGGACTGCTGAACGCCTGAGCGTTGCTATCCGCCCATCCGTCCGGCTCGAAGGTCGTGGTAAAACGTCAGCGTTGTTCTCGAACACAAAATCGCCGCTGATTCAGCGGCGATTTTGGAAAGGTTAAGACCGGATTAAACCGGATGAAACGCTACTCGATGTTCTGAATCTGTTCGCGCATCTGCTCAATCAGCACCTTGAGTTCCACTGCGGCGCGAGTGGTATCGGTATCGGCGGATTTTGAGGACAGGGTATTGGCTTCGCGGTTGAGTTCCTGCATCAGAAAATCCAGCCGGCGCCCGACCGGTTCGGTACGGGCAAACACCGCTTGAATCTCGTCAAGATGCGTATCCAGTCGATCAAGCTCTTCATCCACATCCAGCCGTTGGGCGATCAGCACCAGTTCCTGCTCCAATCGACCGGGATCGCTGTCGGTTGAGATGTCCGCCAGCCGGCTTAACAACCGCTCGCGCCAGCGGGACAATACTTCGGGGCGGCGGGCGCGCACCCGCACGACCTGAACCCGAATCGCTTCGCAGCGTTGCTGGAGCAATTCGGCGGTGCGCTGACCTTCCCGTTCCCGCGTTGCGATCAGCTCGGCCAGCGCCGCATCCAGGGCGTCGAGAAGGGCGGCCCGAATGTCGTCAGGGTTCGGTTCCGCCTCGTTGAGCGCGCCCGGCCAGCGCAGCACATCGATCAGCCGCAGGCCCGTGCCCGGCCCGATCATGTGTTCCAGTTCCGCAGCCACTTCGAGCAGCCGTTCGACGACAGGCAAATTCAAGGTCATCGCGGTCGGGGCCGCGCTGGCGGCTTGCAGCTTGAGCGTGGCTTCGACCTTGCCACGGCCAAGCGCCGCGCCAATGCGCTCGCGCACCGGCGTTTCCAGACCCCGCAGCGTTTCCGGCAAGCGCACGGCAGTTTCCAGATAACGGTGGTTTACCGACCGCAACTCCCAGGTAATGGTGCCCCACGCGCTCGACTGTTCCTGGCGCGCAAAGGCGGTCATGCTGCGTAACATGGATCTGTCCTCGATTTTCAGTGTTTTTTGATCTTAGGCGGTATTCGCCGTATTGGCGCGATGGCGCGCCATTTTTTCGCCTGGCGCTGGATGTGCGGGGCGTTCCCATGGCGCCAGCCGGTTCTGTTATAGTTCCGCGCCCCATATTTCCATCACGATTCAGCCCACAGGAAGTTGTCCATGCGTCCCAGCCACCGCGCCGCCGATGAAACGCGCTCGATCCGGATTACCCGTCAGTTCACCCGGCACGCCGAAGGTTCGGTACTGGTGGAGTTCGGCGATACCCGGGTGATTTGCACTGCCAGCGTGGAGGAGCGGGTGCCGCCCTTTCTCAAGGGCAAGGGGCGGGGCTGGGTGACGGCGGAATATGGCATGCTGCCCCGCGCCACCCATACCCGCTCCAGCCGCGAAGCCAGTCGTGGCCGACAGGACGGGCGCACCATGGAAATCCAGCGGCTGATCGGGCGGGCGCTGCGTTCGGTGATGGATCTGGAGGTGCTGGGCGAACGCACCGTGACGCTGGATTGCGATGTCATCCAGGCCGACGGCGGCACCCGCACCGCTGCAATTACCGGCGGCTTTGTGGCCCTGGCCGATGCGGTGCGCTATCTGCTGGAGTGCAAAAAACTCAGAAAGAATCCGCTGCACGGGCAGGTGGCCTCGATCTCGGTGGGTATCTATCAGGGCGTGCCGGTGCTGGATCTGGATTACGCCGAGGATTCCGAGGCCGAAACCGATATGAACGTGGTGATGAACGACGCCGGCGCGTTCGTCGAACTCCAGGGTACCGCCGAGGGTCACGCCTTTCGGATGGAGGAGTTGCAGGCGATGCTGGAACTGGCGCGGGGCGGGATTGATCACCTGTTGCGCAAGCAGCGGGACGTATTGGGATTACCGGGCTGAACCGATGTATAAAATTGTTTTGGCTACCTATAATCCCGGCAAGGCGCGGGAATTCGCCGCCCTGCTGGCGGACCTGGCGGTGGAGATCGTGCCGCAGTCGGTATTCACCGTGCCGGAAGCGGAAGAAACCGGGCTGAGCTTCGTCGAGAACGCCATTCTCAAAGCGCGCAATGCCGCCGTGCATACGGGATTGTCGGCGCTGGCGGACGATTCCGGGCTGGTGGTGGATGCGCTGGGTGGAGCGCCGGGCGTTTACTCCGCCCGTTACGCGGGGCCCGGCGCCGGCGACCGCGCCAATCTCGACAAGCTGCTGACCGAATTGCGCGAAGTGCCGGCGGAGCGGCGCGCCGCCCGCTTCCAGTGCGTGCTGGCGCTGCTGCGTCATCCCGCCGATCCTGCGCCGCTGATTTGCCAGGGAAGCTGGGAGGGCGTGATTGCGTTTGAGCCTCGCGGCGCCAACGGTTTTGGCTACGATCCGGTTTTTTTCGTGCCGACCGAGCAGCGAACCGCCGCAGAACTGGATTTGGCTACTAAGAATCGTCTGAGTCATCGTGGCCGGGCGCTGACGCTGCTGCGTCAGCAACTGCGGGATGCATCGAGCGGCTGGGCGCGGGCTACGGCGACGGTGTATGGAGCGAAAGCATGATCGGCTCCAGTTGCCGCCAGGTCTGTTCGGCCTGCCGCTTGGAGATCACCTTGGGCAACATGTCGCGGATGGCGTCAAGTTCGACCCGGAGTTGCTCGGGCGTAGTGGCCGCCTCGATCCGCTCGATCCGGCGCGCGGCGGTAGGACCCATGGCGCCCAGCAGGGTGAAGCGGATGAAGCCTTTGGCCTTGTCGAGATTGAAAGCAGGGTGTTCCGGCAGGGAAGCGGCGCCAGCCGTTGCCTCTGCCGCTGGTTTGCCCAGCGGATGGGCGGGGCGGGTGACTGCTTCCCGGACCGGCGGCGATATCAGCCGTTCCAGCGGTGGCATAATCGGTTCCAGCAGTTGCCAAGCCTGTTCGGCCTGCGACTTGGAAAGCACCTTGGTCAGAATATCGCGGATCACATCCAGTTCGGCCCGAAGCTGCTCGGGCGTGGTCGCCGCCTCGACGCACTCAATCCGGTGAGTGGCGGCAGGCCCCATGGCATCCAGCAAGACCGCGTGAATCAGGCTCTTGGCTTGGTCGAGATTGAATTCGGGTGGCGCCCGCGTCGATGCCAAATCCGCCATCGGCGCGGGCGCAAGGATCGCAATAAAACCCTCGGACGCCAATTGATCCAGCGCATGTTGGACATCACCAAGCGTGGTCAACCGGTCGATCATCTCGGTGGCGGTGGAATGCCCGTCCACCATGATCAGCAGCCGACGCAGATGGGCCGGCAGTTTATGAATCCGGGTTTGGATTTCCTCTAGCCCCTTGGCGGTTTTTGTATAAATTTGATTGAGTTGCATAGCGCTTCCATAAAAGGTTGGAAAACGTTGCGGTGCATCGGTTGCGGTCAGGCGATGAGGCTACTCGCGAATGTTTAATGGACACTATTAATTCTAGTTCGAGAGACATGATGTTGGCATTTTTCTCCCCGATTCCACTGGCGTTGTACATCCATATCCCGTGGTGTGTACGCAAATGTCCGTATTGCGATTTTAATTCCCACGAGGCGCATGGCCCGTTGCCGGAATCGGCTTATGTCGATGCGCTGTTGATGGATTTGGAGCAGGATCTGCCACGGGTATGGGGGCGGCGGATTAGCAGCCTGTTCATCGGCGGCGGCACGCCCAGCCTGTTCTCAGCCGAGGCGCTGGATCGGCTGCTGTCGGGTGTGCGCGCCCGCTTGCCGTTGCGCCCGGATCTGGAAATTACCCTGGAAGCCAATCCAGGCGCAGTGGAGCGGAGCCGGTTCGCTGAATTCGGTGCGGCGGGCGTCAACCGGCTGTCCATTGGCGTGCAGAGCTTTGACGATGCACAGTTGCAGCAGTTGGGGCGGATTCACGACCGTCGCGCCGCGTTCGCCGCCGCCGAAGCCGCTCATGCCGCCGGGCTGGATAACTTCAATCTGGACCTGATGTTTGGCCTGCCGGGACAGACCGTTGACCAGGCGCTGGCCGATATTGCCAATGCGATTACCTTGCAGCCGGCGCACCTTTCCTATTATCAGCTCACCATTGAACCGAACACGGCGTTTCACCACGCGCCGCCGGCGTTGCCGGATGACGAGACGGTCGGCGCCATTCAGGATCGGGCGCAGGCGGAACTGGCCCAGCACGGTTATCGGCAGTATGAAGTGTCGGCCTATGCCCGCGAGGGTTGGCGCTGTCGGCATAATCTGAACTACTGGGAGTTTGGCGACTATCTGGGCATCGGCGCGGGCGCGCACGGCAAACTGACCGATCCCGCCGCTGGACAAATTCACCGGCTGTGGAAGCTGAAACAGCCCCGCGAATATCTGGCGTCTGCCGGAATGCGGGCCGGCATCGGTGGCGACGCGCCGATCTGCGAGGCTGACCTGCCGGTGGAATTCCTGATGAATGCGCTGCGGCTGGTCGAGGGGGTGCCGACGGCGCTGTTTGCGGAGCGCACCGGGTTGCCACTGGCCGCGCTGGAACCGGCGTTGCGCCAATCACGGGAACGTGGGTTGCTGGAAATGGACCCCGAACGTTTGCAGACTACTGCACAGGGTCTGCGGTTTCTGAACGATGTGCTGCAAGGGTTCATGCCGGAATAGAGTAGTCGGGCGGAAGCGAACGCTCTGGATTTACAACTCCTTGGCCATCACCAGCGCATCTTCCCGCCCTTTGGCGGCGGGATAGTAGCCGAGGCGCAGACCAATCTCGCAGAAGCCCGCTGCGCTGTAAAGTCGCACAGCGCGGTCGTTAGAGGGCCGAACCTCCAGAAATACGGTTTTTACTTCAATCGAGCGGGCCAGTTCCAGCAGGTGATCCAGCATCCGCCGCGCCAGTCCGCGCCCCTGTAATTCCGGTCGCACACAGAGATTGAGAAGATGAGCCTCGCCGGCCGCCGCCGCCATCACGCCATAGGCCTGAATGAAACTGTGCGGGTTTTCCAGCACCCGGCANNGCAAGGCGGCGTTCATGGCGCGGGCGACTCGACGGTCAGAGCGCGTCGCGCCAGCCGCAGATCGTCCCAGGCCCGGCGCTTCTCGCGTGGCGAGCGCAGCAGATAAGCGGGATGGTAAGTGACCACCAGCGGGATGCGCGCCGGCCCGAAACGATGCACCTGACCGCGCAGCTTGCCGATGGGGGTATCGGTCGCCAGCAGGTTCTGCGCGGCGATGCGGCCCACCGCGAGAATGAGGCGGGGTCGAATCAGCGCGATCTGCCGGTTCAGAAACGGTCGGCACTGTGCGGCTTCTTCGGGGGCCGGGTCGCGATTGTCCGGCGGGCGGCATTTTAAAACATTCGCGATAAAGACCTGCTCGCGTTTCAGGCCGACGGCCAGCAGCATCGGATTCAACAGCTTGCCGGCTCGCCCTACGAACGGCTCGCCCAGCCGATCTTCGTCGGCGCCGGGCGCTTCGCCAACGATCAGCCAGTCCGCCTGCCGGTTGCCCACGCCAAACACGGTCTGGGTGCGGGAAGCGCACAGCCCGCACGCGGCGCATTCACTAACTGCCGTTGTCAGCGCGTCCCAATCCATTTGGGCGATGGTCGCCGCCCGGCGATTGGGGGCGGCAGGGGAAAAGTTGGCGCTGTCGTTTTGGGTGGGCGGTTCCTGGGCGGCGTCCATCGGGGCAATCCAGTCATCCATCGGGAGTTCTTCGGCGCTCGCCTTCAGCCTCTCGTCCGGCGGGAGAAGGGAGGACGCGGGTTCCGGTTGCAACGCCGGCGGACGGCGCAACGCCCAGAGCGGAATGCCCAGCGCGGCGAGGTACTGGCGACGCAGATTATTGTCCATGTAAAAGTTATAGCAGTTGCGGATGCTCCCGTTCGGTTGGTTGCAGCACCTTGTTGAGCGCGTTGATGTACGCCTTGGCCGAGGCGATCACGATGTCGGTGTCGGCGCCCTGGCCGTTGACGATCCGCCCGCCTTTGGAGACGCGCACCGTAACTTCGCCTTGCGAATCGGTGCCGCTGGTGATGTTGTTGACCGAGTACAGCAGCAGATCGGCGCCGGTTTGCATAATGCTTTCGATGGCTTTAAATGAAGCGTCCACCGGGCCGCCGCCGGTCGCGGTCGCCCGGTATTCCACCCCGTCCACCGCCAGTGTCACCTGCGCGTTAGGAGTTTCGCCGGTTTCCGAGCAGACCCGCAGATAACGCAGTTTCACCCGCTCGTTGACGGCTGTCAGATTGGCGTCCGTGACCAGCGCCTGCAAATCCTCGTCGTAAATCTCGTGCTTCTTGTCCGCCAGTTCCTTGAAGCGGGCGAAAGCGTCGTTCAATTCCTGTTCGGAGGCGAAGCTGACGCCCAGTTCGTCCATCCGGGTGCGGAAGGCGTTACGCCCGGAATGCTTGCCCAGCACCATGCGGTTGGTATTCCAGCCCACGTCTTCGGCGCGCATGATTTCATAGGTTTCGCGGTGCTTGAGGACGCCATCCTGATGAATGCCGGATTCATGCGCGAAGGCATTCGCGCCGACGATGGCCTTGTTGGGCTGCACCGGGAAGCCGGTGATATTGGCGACCAGCCGCGAGGCCGGAACGATTTGTGTGGTGTCAATGCCGGTTTCGAGATGGAACACATCGTGACGGGTGCGCACCGTCATCACGATCTCCTCCAGCGAGGCGTTGCCGGCCCGCTCGCCGAGACCGTTGATGGTGCATTCCACCTGTCGCGCCCCGGCCAGCACTGCGGCCAGCGAGTTGGCGACCGCCAGCCCCAGATCGTTGTGACAGTGAACGGAGAAGATGGCCTTATCGGCATTCGGCACCCGCTCGATCAAACTGCGGATGGTGTGGGCGAACTGCTCAGGGACGTTGTAGCCGACCGTATCGGGAATGTTGATGGTGCGCGCCCCGGCGGCGATGACGGCTTCGGTGATCCGGCACAGGAAATCCAGTTCCGAGCGACCGGCGTCTTCGGCGGAGAATTCTACATCGTCAGTCCAGCGCCGGGCGCGATGCACAGCCTCGACCGCCCGCTCCAGCACCTGATCCGGTTCCATCCGCAGTTTCATTTTCATGTGGATCGGCGAGGTGGCGATAAAGGTATGGATACGGCCCGCCGCCGCTTCCTTCAGCGCTTCGCCGGCGCGGTCAATATCGGCGTCGGCGGCGCGAGCCAGCCCGCAAACGATGCTGTCCTTGACCACCCGCGCTACCGCTCGCACCGCCTCGAAATCGCCGGGGCTGGCGATGGGGAAACCGGCCTCGATCACGTCGACCCGCATCCGCTCCAGCATCTTGGCGATGCGGACCTTTTCATCCCTGGTCATGGACGCGCCGGGGCTTTGTTCGCCGTCACGCAGGGTGGTATCGAAGATAATCAGCTTGTTCATGCGGGTTGCTCCGGATCCGAACGCGGTGGTTGCCGATCCCGGCCAGGCGGACGGGAGGTGTTTCCTGAAAATATACCAGACTGGCCGGATGCAATCCGCTGAATCAGGACAGGGCGGCGGCGTGAGCGGCTTCCCAGCCGATCAGCGCGGCCTTGCGTTCCAGTCCCCAGCGATAGCCGCCCAACTCGCCCGATTCCCGCAGGACGCGATGGCAGGGGATCAGGTAGGCCACCGGATTGCGGGCGACCGCATTGCCGACCGCACGGGCGGCGGTCGGACAGCCGACGGTTGCCGCAAGCCTCCGGTAACTGGTGATTGCGCCGTGTGGAATGCGCAACAGCGCCCGCCAGGTCTGAATCTGGAAGTTGCTGCCTTTGATGTGCAGGACCAGCGGTTTTTTGGCGGACTGCGCCGGGTTGAAAATTGCGTCTATCAGCGGTTGGGTGGTGCAGTGATCGCGGTGCAGTTCTGCACGGGGCCACTCCCGCTGCAATACCGCTTCAGCACCGGCTATATCCGTCGCGTCCAGAAACAGCAAATTGCAAATGCCCCGCGCCGTCGTCGCCAATAGCACTGCGCCCAGGGGAGTGTCGTGGATGCCGTAGCGAATGACCAAGCCAGCGCCACCGGCCTGATATTCGCCCGGCGACATCGCCTCGAAGGTCACGAACAGGTCGTGCAGCCGTCCCGGACTGGACAAACCGGCGTCCAAGGCGAGATCCAGCAGACTTTTACTGTCGGCGATGCTGGCCTTGGCGTATTCAACGGTTAAAAACTGCAAAAACCGCTTGGGGCTGATGCCCGCCCATGTGGTGAACAGGCGCTGAAAATGGTACTCGCTCAGATGTAATTGGCGCGCAACCGTCGCCAAATCGGGCTGCTCGGCCCGGTGATCGCGGATGAAGCGGATCGCCTGAGCGACCCGCGCATAATTGCGGCGTGCGCCACTATCGGTCATTGACGTAGGGGACATGAGGGCTGCCTCCGATGGTTAGCGAGGCAACCTTAATGATAAGCGCGGTGTGGGCGCCACCCGATTCTTGCGCGATGTCCTGCGCGGCGAATGCTGCACTCACGGCGTTCCCGTCTGNNACAATGATCAGAACCGCCATGAACGGCACTCGCCCGCGCAAATCCAGCTTTTTGAAACTGAAGTAGAGGATGTTGCTGAACATCAGCGCTCCGGCGCTGATGGTTGTGATCAGCGCCGGCCACAGCATTTGTGCGCCGCTCAGGCCCAGATCGGTGCTGAACCAGACCAGTCCGGCCATCACCGCCGCCGCCGATGGGCTGGGCAGCCCGATGAAATAACGCTTGTCGGTCTGGCCGATCTGCACATTGAAGCGGGCCAGGCGCAGCGCCGCCATGACGGTGTAGAAGAACGCGGCCAGCCAGCCCAGCTTGGACAGGAACGGCCCCATGCCCGCCATGGTGTCCAGCGCCCATGTGTACATGATCAGCGCCGGCGCCAGACCGAACGACACCAGATCGGCCAGGCTGTCATATTGGGCGCCGAATTCGCTTTCGGTGTGCGTCATGCGTGCGACCCGGCCATCCAGCCCGTCCAGCACCATCGCGATAAACACCGCGATGGCGGCGGGTTCAAAGCGGTTGTGCAACGCGGCGATGATGGCGTAGAAACCGCAAAACAGCGCGGCGGTCGTAAACAAATTGGGCAACAGATACACACCGCGCGAACGGCGAATTTCAGGAGCTTCCTGAGTCGCAGGCTTGAGAAACTCGGCCATTTCAATCTCCATATTTTCGTCTTGGACGACGCATAGCGCGAAATTGCGCTGCCATCATCCAAAAGGGTTTTTAACTGTTGCTTGTAA
>DEHY01000224.1 GCA_002352185.1 Competibacteraceae bacterium UBA2788 | reverse complement strand
GGACGCTACTTCCGCACCATGCGACTGGTGCCCGGACGCGACGAAATCGAAATCGAAAACGAGGTCGGCGGCAAATATCTGGTGGATTTATCCGCACGAAGCGCAACCTGGGTTTCGGGCCCGGATTCGGTGCATAAGTATGGTAATCCTAAGTGAGTTGTGGCGGTGTCTGGCCGCAAAATCTCCCCGACCCCCCCTTTGGCAAAGGGGGGCGTGAGCGAAGCGAGCGGGGGGATTTAGCCCAGTCGGCGACGTTTCCACAACACAACTAGAAGCGCTGTAGTTGCCCGCGTTCAGTGTATCAGTCGCGGTCGCCGCACAGACAGAGAGCATATCCGCACACTCTGTCTGTGCCTTGATATGGTGGAAAAACATCCATTAAGCGGGTGCATGTGAGTGTGCAGAGTGGTGAATTCGGGTATGGATTTTAGTAGCAAAAGTAACGGAAGAGGTGGCTATATGGAAGCTGAACAGCCATAGGTCGGATGCCTGTTTTTAGGGCGCCTTTTTATGCTTATTCGATGCTTGGAGGATTTATGGCAATCGGAACTTATCGAGAGTATCAACATCTGACGCGGATTACGGACTTGGAAGCAGGCGATCTGCTTTTGAAGAAGGTCTTCCCGGAAACATGTAAAGGAGCGGTCGAATGGGGAATTACCCAAGGCCAGCGTCTGTTTTCTGGTGATAATACCATTAAAACCGGTGGCCTGTTTTCTCGTGAAAAATTCCGAATTGCTTTCAATGGAAGCCACACTTCAGAACATGCCGCTGTAGCCATTTCAGCGGATGAGTTAGCTGAAGCGGTCGGCGAAGGAGTAATTACTGCTTCGGTACGTGGGCGGCGTGATGAACGATATTGCGTGTATCGGTGTTTGAATGTTGATTTGAGAAATGCAGCGGTCATGATCGCCAAAGGCTTGTCCAGTGCCTACCATAATATGATCACAGGAAGTCCGGAGGTGCGAAACACCACAGGAGGAAAATATAGTGTTAAAGGAGCGCTTGCATCGAATTTTCGTAGTCAACAGTTTCAACAAGGAGCGACTCATGCTTATCTGACGCATGTTGTCGATTATGTTTATGGAGTGCGGCATGATAGGCCAAACATGTTTTGTTCTGAGTTTGCCATGACTTGCTATGAGGCCGGGTCGCTCGCTGCATTTGGAAAGACGGCGTTTGGCACTAACCCTATTGGCATGTCGCCGATGTTTATGGAGGATGTCCTCAACAGCCGCCCGGATTTGATGGCGCTGGCCGGAAAATACGATTCGGAGAATGACGTGCTGTTTTCGGCGGTGGAGGCTGGATTACGCAACTATAAAAATCGCAAGCATTTCTGGAATAGGCTGGGCATCAGCGAGGCTTCCAAAAGAGCTAGTGAGGTTTTGCAAAATCTCATGCATATTGGGGACAATGACTATCTGCTGGCTGCTCTTGCCGCCTTTTTGAGTACTACTCCTACTGGACCTTTGAGCATAAGGTGCAATATGTCTGAAGACTGGCGGTTGAGTCCAGATTCGTCTCTTTATGGAGATCTTGTGGCGCAGATGAAACCAACGGGCCTTTTGGCAGGTCTGTGAAAACCGGTTTTTAATGGAGGCAGTCATGGATATATTCACCGAAGTCTATATCAGCTTAACATAGCGGTGGATGACCATGAGCTACAAGCGCCAGCGCCGCTCCCCTCCAGCACACCGCCAGCACATGCTCGATATTAAATCCGCGCAAGCAAAGGCGATGAATCTGCATCGCGGCGGTCAGTTGGAGAATGCGGAGGCGTTGTACCGGCGCATTCTGCAAGCGCAGCCTAACAATCCCGACGCCCTGCATTTTCTCGGCATGTTGCGGCATCAGCGCGGCGACGGCGCCGATGCAGTGCGCCTGATTGAGCAGTCCATCGCGCAGCAACCGGATTACGCCGATGCTTATAACAGTCTGGGCAATGTCCTGAGCAGCCTGGGCCAGACTGCCGAAGCTATCGTCGCATACCGCCGGGCGATTGCCTGTCGGGCCGATTTCGCCGAAGCCTTCAACAATCTCGGCGTGGCGCTGCGGGCGCAAGGCGAACCGGCGGAAGCCATTCAGGTATTGCAACAAGGGATTGCCCTCAAGCCCGACTACGCCGACGCTTATTTCAGTCTGGGGCGGGCGCTGAGCGCCGCTGATCAGCCGGATGCGGCGATTCAGGCGATTCAGGAAGGGTTGCGGCGCAATCCCCGCAGACCGGGCGGCTATCGGCAGCTCGGACGACTGTTCTACCGACTCAACCGCATTGAGGAAGCCGTTGCCTGCTACCGGCAATGGGCTGAGCAGAACCCCGACGATCCGGAAGCTCAGTACATGCTGGCGGCGGTCACCGGCGAAAACGTGCCGGAACGGGCGGCGGATCGTTATATCCAGGACTTGTTCGACGGATTCGCCGACAGCTTCGACAAGAATCTGCAAGGGCTGGATTATCAGGCACCCAACCTGCTGGCGGCGGTGATCGCGACGGAATGGCCGACCCCGGACGCCGCCTTGCAGGTGCTGGACGCCGGCTGCGGCACTGGATGGTGCGGGCCGCTGTTGCGCCCTTACGCCCATCACTTGGTCGGGGTGGATTTGTCGCCGGGTATGATGAACAAGGCGCGGGCGCGCAAGGTATACGATGAACTGGCAGTGGCCGAGCTGACCGCCTTCATGCAGACGCGGCGCAACGAATACGATTTGATCGTGTCTGCCGACACCCTGATTTACTTTGGCGATCTTGGCGCGGCGCTGACCGCCGCCGCCGGCGCATTGCGCCCGGGAGGGCGGCTGGCCTTCACGCTGGAAAAACTGGAAACGGACGCCGCTGCAATGACTTTTCACCTGAATCCACATGGACGCTACAGTCATACCGAGCCTTATCTGCGGCGGGAGCTGGCGGCGGCGGGCTTGACGCTGCGTTCGCTGACCACCGCCACCTTGCGCTTCGAGCTGAGACAGCCGGTCATGGGTTATGTGGTGCTGGCGGCTAAAACGGAACTCGACTGAATCGNNGTTCTGGAGATGGCGGAAACGATCTATCAGCGCATTTTGCAGGTTGATCCCGCTCACTCCGACGCCATGCAATTCCTGGGGATGCTGCGCTACCAGCGCGGCGATGCCGACGAAGCGCTGCGCCTGTTGGACCGCGTGGTGGAACTCTGTCCCGATCACGCCGGCGCGCACAACAATCGCGGCAATATCCTTAAAGCGCTGGGTCGCCGCGCCGACGCGCTCGCCGCCTACCAGAACGCGGTGCGGCTGGATGCCAACAATGTTGAAGCCTATTGCAACGTCGGCGCGTTGCTGGCGACGGAGGGTCGGCTGCAGGAAGCCATCAACCTGTATTACGAGGCGATCAAACGCAATCCCGCCCACGCCGACACCTTTTATCATCTCGGCCAGGCGCTGGCATGGTTGGGCCGCGACGATGACGCCGTCCAGGCTTACTATCGCGCCATCACCGCCAATACCCGGCATGGCGCAGCCTATCGGGCGCTGGCCGAGACACTGTATCGGTTGAAGCGGACCGCTGAGGGGGTTAGCGCATTCAGTTTTGCGCTGTACTGTCTGGGACAAAACGAGCGGGGACAGGCGGCGCTGCGCGAATGGCTGCGGCTCGATCCCGACAATCCGCAGGCACGTCACACCTGGCAAGCTTGGACCGGCGAAGCCGTGCCGGATCGTGCGCCCGACGACTACGTTCGCAGCGAGTTCGACCGCTTCGCCGACGAGTTCGACAGTCACTTGCGCACCCTGGAATACCATGCGCCGGAACTGGTGATTACCGCCCTTGCCGCTCATCTGACTCCGACCGCCGCGTTGCGGATTCTGGACGCCGGCTGCGGCACCGGGTTATGCGGCCCGCTGCTGCGACCCTACGCCGCTCATCTGGCGGGCGTGGATTTATCGCCGCGCATGCTGGAGAAAGCGCGTGAACGGGGTGGCTACGATGCGCTCGAAGTGGCCGAACTGACTGCGTACATCGCCGCTCATCCGGGTGAATACGATGTGATCGTATCCGCCGACACGCTGGTGTACTTCGGCGATCTCGAACCGCCGGCGCGCGCCGCTGCAAGTGCGTTACGGTTGAATGGGTTGCTGGCGTTCACGGTGGAGCGGCTGGCCGACGCCGCCGGGGAATTTCGCCTGAATCCCAACGGTCGCTACGCGCACTCGCAGACTTATGTGGAACACACCCTGCGTGCGGCGGGGTTAACGCCTGTAGCCATTGAATCCGTCGTACTGCGGTTGGAACGGGCCGAACCCGTTCATGGCTATGTGGCGCTGGCGCGCAAGCTTTCCGATCCTGCCTTGGCAAGCTGATCGCTGGATTCTTGCCAGCGGCAACGCTATCTTGGCGCCCTCTACGCGCGTGGTAGCCATGGGCTTCCGGCGTACTGCGCGATTCACTGGGTTTTTCACGCTGGGGGACAGTCTGGATGGTCGAATTCGATGATGTGAAGCGGTTGATCGGCGAGATCCTGCAATTGGGCGAGCGAGTGCGGATGCTCAGGCCGGATACTCCGCTGCTGGGGAGTGTCCCGGAGTTCGACTCAATGGCGGTAGTCACCCTGATCAACGCGCTGGAGGAACAGTTTGGCATCCAGGTGGCCGACGATGAGATCAGCGCCGAGACGTTTGAGACCGTAGGCAAGATCTACGAGTTCGTGCGTGACAAGGTCATGGCTGAGACGTGAGCAGCAGTGATTGAGGCATTTTTCCTGCCCGGAAGCCAAGGTGCGATCTTTGCGATCTATCACCCGCCGGCAAGCGGCGTGATCGAGCGTGGCGGTGTGTTGTATGCGCCGCCGTTCGCCGAAGAGATGAACAAGGCGCGGCGCATGGCGGCGTTGCAGGCGCGCCGGTTGGCTGCTGCCGGTTTCGGGGTGCTGATTCCCGATCTGTACGGCTGCGGCGATAGCGGCGGTGATTTCGCCGAGGCCCGCTGGGACATCTGGCGGGATGATCTGTCGCGTTGTCGCGACTGGTTGCTCGGGCGCGGTCATCATCGCTTGGTGCTGTGGGGGTTACGGCTGGGAGCGCTGCTGGCGGCGGAACTGGCCGGCGAACGTGCGATGCAACGACTGTTGCTATGGCAGCCGGTACTGGATGGAGAACGGTTTCTGCACCAATTCCTGCGGTTGCGGCTGACCGCCGACCGGCTCAAGGGCGGCGACGAAACCATGGCCCGGTTGCAGGAGCGACTGGCCGCAGGGCAAGCGCTGGATGTTTCAGGCTATGAACTGTCCCCCGAACTGGCGGCAGCGATGCAACAGGCGCGGTTGCAGACCCCGCCTGCCGATTGTCGGGTGGACTGGTTTGAACTGGCGAACGCGGCGGATCGCCCGTTGCTCCCGGCCAGCCGGCGGATCGTGGACGGATGGCGCACGGGCGGGGTGGCGATCCATGCCCGAACGCTGGCGGGGGAAGCGTTTTGGGCGACCCAGGAAATCGCGGTGGCGCCTGATCTGCTGGCGGCGACCGTCGCCGCGCTGGTTGAACAACCGTGATCGCCCATCAGGAAAATCCGCTGATCTTTGAATGCGAAGGCGCTCAGTTGCCTGGCGTTCTGCATTTGGGAGCCTCCGGCGCAACGCGCGGGGTGCTGATCGTGGTCGGCGGGCCGCAATACCGGGTCGGCAGTCACCGTCAGTTTGTGCTGCTGGCCCGCGATCTGGCCCAGGCCGGAATTCCGGCGCTGCGCTTTGATTATCGCGGCATGGGCGACGCCGAGGGTGAGTTTGCCGGTTTCGAGCAGATTGACGCGGATATCGCCGCTGCTGTGGATGCGTTTTTCACCGGGGTTCCCGGCTTGAAGGACGTGGTCATCTGGGGTCTGTGCGATGCGGCTTCGGCGGCATTGTTTTACGCCTGGCGCGATCCGCGCATTGCCGGCCTGGTGTTGCTGAACCCGTGGTTGCGAACGGAAGTGGGCGCGGCGCGGGCCTATCTTCGCCATTATTATCTCGCCCGACTGGTTAATCCGGACTTGTGGCGCAAAATTGGGCGTGGCGAGTTCTCATTTGCCACCGCGTTGCGCTCGTTGCTGGCGCTGGTTGGGCAGGTTTGGCGAGGTGGCCGGGTAGGGAGCAGTCAATCAGCGGCAGAGACGGCAGCCGGGATTCGGATGCCCGAACCCAATCAGCCGCCGTTGCCGGAGCGAATGGCTGATGGGTTGCAGCGCTTCAAGGGGTGGGTGCTGCTGATCCTGAGCGGCGACGATCTGACGGCGGCGGAATTCCGTGATGCCGTCAAGGCGTCACGGCGCTGGCGGCGCTTGCTGGCGCAGCCACGGGTGACGGTTCAGGAATTTCCGGCGGCCAATCACACCTTTTCCCGCCGCGACTGGCGCGATCAGGTGGCGGCCTGGACGCGGGAGTGGTTGGTGGATGGCATGGGCGGACCGGGTTCCAGCAGCGCGCCAAACAGCACCAGGAGGTAAAGCAATGCCAGGCGTGGCACATCCAGCAGGCTGTCGAACAATCCTACCAGCAGAAATCCCAGCAGCCCCGCCAGCGCCGCCAGCGCCAGCCGATCACCGCGCCGCGCTTGCCGCAGCGCCGCCAACAGACCCAGGAATGTCAGCAGGCCGAACAGCATCAGTCCGATCCAGCCTTGGTCGAACAGCAGATTCAACCCGATATTCTTGGCGTGCCACGGCAGATGATGCCGGTCGCTGGTGAAAAACCAGCGCGCATTTCCCTGGCTGAAGTCGCCATTGGCGATGAGATCAGCGCCCGCCGCCGGCGGTTGAAGCCGGATGTTATCTATATCCAGCACACCCTGACTGGTGTTAGCGAGATTGAGTTGAATCGGGCGATAGGCGTACCAGGGACCGAAAGCAAACTGATCGGTTTTCAGAACAACCTCGAAATTGCGCCAGTCCGGATTGCTGATTCGCAAAGCGCGGCCACTGCAATTAAAGGGATACAGCAACCATTTTTGGCAGAGCGCGACTTCCAGTTCAGCGTTGCCGGCAGGACTACGGGCGCGCAGCGACAGAGTGTAGAGGACAGTATTGGCTGGGACGTCCACCCGCTGACCGACTCGCAACGCTTCACCGTAACCGCGTGGGTGACGTGGCCCGCCGAGCCGCAGAAAAGTATTATCGCCCTCGGTTTCATAACGCAGGCTGCCCGGAAATTCGCCCGTCGGGTTCTTCCAGAAGTAAGTGACCGGAAATTTGCCGATCCCCATGCCAAACAGCGCCGTCAGCCCGTCGTTGTCCATCATGCGCAGGCTCGACCGCCAGTGGTGCATGCGCTCCTGCCAATTTTGTTGGACCTGTGAAAAACGTTCGCCCATTTGATAATTGCCGACAACGGGAATACTGATTCCCAGCACTACCGCCAGGAAACCAATGCTGATCAGCGTGGAGCGTCCCCAGCGCCATAACCGGGTCTGGGCATTCACCGCAATCAGCCCGAAGCTCAGACCGATAGCGGGAAGCGCATTGTGCAAAGCTGGCTGGCCTCCCCAGTGTTGGGCGACTAAAGCGGTTCCTATAGCCATGCCCAGAACACCGGCGATGCCCAGAGCAACGCCCGTCTCTCTGCGCTTCAGCATAACCAGCAGGATTCCCGCTGCGCACGCCAGCGCGGCCAGTGTGAATCCGACATAGACGCCTTTGGGGAATAACGACCAGAGCAGCAATTCGCTGCCCGCCGTGATGCCGATGGCCCAGCCGATCAGCGCTGCCTTGGGCAAAGGGCGTTGCGCTGTAGCAATGAACACTGCGCCAATGAGCAGCAAAATGGCCGCCGTTAGCGTTCGGTAGCCACCAGTGGAGAATACCTGGGACAGGAGGTAAGCGCTCAGGAGCATGAGTGGAACCAGCGCCAACAGCAAGCGCCAGCGCTTATCGTGCGGACCATTCAGCAAGAGGCCAAGCCCCATGACGATTACCGACGCTGCAAAGCCCAGATACAGGCCCCGGGAAAAGGTCGCCATCACTGCGTAAACGCCGATGCCGAGAAGGGCAACAGCCCAGGCTATGGCGAGCGGCCGGGTCGCCTGAAACAGCCACCAGAAACTGAAGGGCATCAACAGCGCCAATGCGCCATCCAGCGCCGCGCCGCCCGTGTGAGTGGCCGAAAACGGCCCGGTGGCGCGATAGTCGCTGGCGAAATCCATCAGGCCGGGAAAGGAGGCGCGTTCGATAATGACGACCAGAGCGATGCCGGCCAAACCCAGCAGCAGCCCCGGCAGCAGATAACGGTCACGGTTTTCCACAGTCAGGCTGCGGCGCAGCAGCGGCAGCAGCAATAAAGCCCACAGTACGCCCTTGGCAACCCGCAAGCTGTTGTAAGGGCTGTCATAACTGGCCAGCGCGCTGAAATCGGGAGAGGACAATGGCGACAGGCCCCGGATCAAACTGACGATCAGGGCTAAGGCATAAAGCGTCAATATCAGTCCAGCCGGTTGCGCCAGTCGGCGGACCGGCGGAACGCGGGCCAATTGCAGGTAGCCCACGACCAGGGTGATGACCAGCAAAAAGTCGGTTTCCTCGATAAAGAACCAGCCGGTCCAGGGTGCCAGGTCGAGAATGCACAGGGCAATAGGAAGAATCGCCAGCCACAATCCGGGATAGCGCCATAACAGGATTGCATATCCGGTCAGGCCGAGAGTAAGCCACCAGCCGCTAACTGGATAATGCCGGACGATCAGGCCAACGCCGGACAGCAGAATGATCGCGACAATGGTCAGAAAACCCATGCTGAACAGGCTATAAGCGGTTGGAATCGGGTGCGTTGCAGGAGCGGTCATCTCGGTGTTTTCTCTGAAGCCATAGCAGAGGAATATAGAATCATGCGTGGTAGACAGCGTAATCAGCAACAAGAACGCCAGCGACAGCAGCACAGGGCTGAAGCATCGCCTGCCACGCTGCGTCCGCTGTGGTGGGGCTACGCGACCGGCCTGACGATGTTCATGCTGCTGGCGGGCGGAAGCATCGGGTACGTTCTCACCCATTATCCGGTGACGCTGCGGCAGTTGGCGCAACGCGGCCTTGAATGGACGCAGCTGAATCCGCCCTGGCTGATGGCGGCGCTGAAACCGGGGCCACGCTACCGGGATCATGTTCTGGATGGTCAACTGCGCGCCACCCACCCGCGCATTGTGTTGCCTGAACTGGCCGAATGGTCGGGCGAGGGCGCGCCGACCGTGCTGGCGATGCGCGAGGCGGGTTATCGCCAGCGCGGTTTGACTTCGCCCGGCGCGGCTTGCAGCGGCGGCGACCTGCCTGCCCTGGCGGCTTGTTGGGTCAGCACCGGCGATCCGAACCCGGCGCAACGATTATTGACGGCGCTGCGGCAATTTGCACCGGCAGTTGCATCAGCGGGGAGCGGCGATCAAAGCGGCGTCTGTTGGGAAGCGGCGCTGGCTTATGACCTGCTGCGTCGTTATCCAGGGTTGACCATTGGCGATCAGCAATCTATCGAGAATCGCCTGGAAAGCATCCTGCGCAAGACGCTGGAGCAACTGGACGATGACAGCCCGTCGCTGTGGCACGGACGCAGCACGCTGACTGCCGACGCCTGGTTGTGCGCCGTTGCGCTCGATCCGACCGATGCGGCGCGGGAGCGACTGATCGCCAGGGCGCAGGGCCATTTTCTCGAAACGATCAAGGCGCTGGAACTGACCGAGGGCTGGCCGGAAGGATACAACTACTGGATCAACAGCCGGGCGTTCCTCATCGCGCTGGCGGGTTCGGCCTACCTGAACGGTCTGGATCGCCCGCTTCAGGCGGACCGGGTGCGCCGCGCCTTGCGCCGGGTCGGGTACTGGACGCTGTACGCCACCCGCCCGGATCACCGGATTGAAGCATTAGGCGACGAAGGCCCGCGCGTGGATTTGAAGGATGAAACCCGGCGGGTGATTGACCTCATCGCGCAATTGACCCGCGATCCGGTTTTTGCCGCCTATTCCGCCGCTCTCGGTCAGTTGCACGGCGCGGAGAGCTACTACCGGGATTACCGCTGGGGTTTTCGCCTGTTCAACGATCCGAGCTTGGCGCCGACGCCGGGAGCCNNTCCGGCTGGACTCCCGATGCGACCTTCATCAGTTTCCGGGCCGGCGACTCATTTACCCATCACGGTCATTATGACGCCGGCCATTTCAGCCTGTTCAAGGGCGCGCCGCTGGCGATCAACAGCAGCGCTTATGGCGGATTTTTCAGCCCCAACCGGCTGAATTACACCATTCGCAGCATCGCTAAAAACACATTGCTTATCCTGCGACCCGGCGAAAAGGTGCAGCCCAACCACTTTTTCGCCGACAACGTTGCGGATGGCGGCCAGCGCATCACACTCCCAACAGGCAGCGTTATCAGCAGCGTCCGGGATTGGTTGGACCATCGCGGAAAAGGGTTGCATCTGGAAGGCGGGCAAGTGGAGCGCTTCGAGCATCGTGAAGGGGATTACGCCTATATCGCCGCCGATTTGACGGCTGCCTACAACACTCCGGCTCATGATGAAGGCGGCTGGGGAGGCAAGGTCGAACGGGTCGAGCGGCAACTGCTGTATCTGCCGGGCGAGGATCGCTTGCTGGTCCGCGACCGGGTGCGGGCGGTCAAGGCCGACTTCGTCAAAAAATGGCTGCTGCACACGGTCGGACCACCACAGGTTGAAGGTTTGCGGGCACTCAAAGGCGACCCTGGCAACGGGATTCTGGAAAGCGATAGCGATATGGCGCTGGTGCAAAACGGGCGCGGCTGGCTGGCCGTGCAGCGCATTTTGCCCCAGGACGCGGTTATCCGGCGGGTTGGTGGCCGGGATTATCAGTATTACGTAGAAGCCGATGGCGATGATGCGCAACTGGACGGGGTTAATTTCAATCAGGGCGCCAGCGCGCAGCCGTGGTTCGATATTGGCATGTGGCGGTTGGAAATTCAGCCGGGCGCGCCTCGGCAGGAGGATACATTCCTGATGGTGCTGACCCCGGCGCTGGATGCGCCGCGCCAGGCGAAGGCTGCGCCATTATCGCTGCAAGGCCGGTCTGGAAGCGGAGTGTTGACCGAGGCATCCGCCGCCGTGTTTCTGGATGAACCGGCGGGTGGTGAGTTGCGGTTGACGTTGCCAGCGGCGACCCAAACGATCCGGGTGATTGGCTTGCCGCCGCTGGCCCGCGTGGAACTGCGGTCGGAGAGCGGGGCAACGCCGCCCGCTGAACAGACCGCAAGTAACGGCGGGGTGGCGGTATTCAACTCATTGATGCGGCGGGGACGGCTGGTTCTGCGCTGGCCGTAATGGAAACCGGCGCTGCCCAATGGGCCTCCAGAAACGCCGGAATCCGCTGTTCCAGCCAATATCCGGCCCGCCACGGCCAGCGCCCGGTGACGAAACCGACATGGCCGCCGTTTTGACTGAGTTCCAGCCGAACGCTGGGCGCAAGCTCCCCGATTTCCGGCGCGGCTTCCGGGCGCATGAACGGATCGTCCAGCGCATGCAGGATGAGCGTCGGAACGCGGATGTGCTTCAGATAGGGTCGGCAACTGGCGCGGGCGTAGTAATCGTGAACGCCGGCATAGCCGTGCAGCGGCGCGGTGATGCGGTCGTCGAAGGCGTAGAAATCCCGGATTTCCGCCAGCTCGGCCAGTGTTACCGGGCCATCCGCACGCCGGTGAAACTTGTCGCGGTAGCTGCGTTTCAGTTCGCGCAACAGGTGGAATTGATAAAGCCGTGAGAAGCCTGTGCCCAAGCGCCGCGCCGTCATGTCGAGTACAAACGGCACCGAGACCGCTGCCGCAGCGCATACCGGAGCATCGGCGCCCACCTCGCCCAGCCACTTGAGCAGCGCGTTGCCGCCCAGCGAATAGCCGATGAGCGCGAGCGGCGNNCGCGCCAGCCGGTTGGGCTGGCCGCCGCAGCCGCGAAAATGCAGGACCACGCCGCGCCAGCCGCGACCCGTGATCGCCGCCAGCAGGCCAAGCACGTAATGAGAAGCGCTGGAGCCTTCCAGCCCATGCAGAATGAGCGCGAGCGGTCCCCGTTCGCCGGCGCTCCAGTCCAGATCCAGGAAATCGCCATCGGGCAATTCCAGCCGTTCGCGGCGCAGGCGCAGGCGCGGTCGCCGCCGACACAGCGCCGGCCACAACGTCTGGGCATGGGGGCCGGGCAACCACCAGGCCGGCTGAAAATCGGGCGCTTGGATCATGCAGGATCGCTAAATGCGCATGGACAGCGACTGGAACACGTCCTCGGTCATGCTCTGCAACATGCTCAGGGCGTCCCAATCATCCCAGGATTCCAGAATGCGACCGTTTTCGATGCGGTGAAAGCTCATCCCGGTTACGGACATGGCTTCGCCGCTGGGCGCGATCCCCATGAATTCGCCCCGGTGCGTGCCGTAGGCAATCCAGCGGGTGGCGACTTTGTTGCCCTCGGCAATTTGATCCTGGATTTCAAAGCGGGTGTCGGGGAAAGAGCAGTGATACATCGCAATTAACTGCTTGAACGCTTCGGTGCCGTGAATCGCATCCGGCAGCGTGGCGATGTGACCGACGTAATCAGGCGCAAGAATTTCGTCCGCGACGGCCAGATTGCCCTGACTCCAGATGGCCTCGAAATTGCGTCGGACCAGGGCCTTGTTGGCTTCCAGCATGCTGTTCTCTGACATTGACGGCTCTCCTTCGGAGTGAGGTTCCGCGTCGTGCGGCGATCAAAAACGCGAGCTAGTGTAGTCCGTTCCCTACAGGCCCGCCACGGAACCGAAGCGGGGAGAACTGCTACAATTTGGCGACCCGCACCATCGTCCACCGACCGGAGAGATCGGATCATGCCGCAACCAGGCCCGTTGTATTTTCAGGATGTCGAACGCTGCGTTGATGAAATTATCGCCAGAGTCGGCCAGCAGATCGTCCTCGGCATTCCGCTGGGGATTGGCAAACCCAATCCGTTGGTGAATGCGCTTTACCGCAGGGCGAAGGTTGATCCAAGCCTGAAACTCAAAATTCTTACCGCAATCACCGTTGAGACCCCCAAGGGTTCCAGCGATCTGGAACAGCGGTTTCTGGAGCCGTTCGTGGCGCGGGTGTTTGGCAATTATCCTGATTTGGAGTACGCGGTTGATCTGCGCACGGGCCGGGTGCCCTCCAATGTCGAAGTCAGCGAGTTTTTCTTCAAGCCGGGTGGCTTCATGAACGTGCCGATGCAGCAGCAGAACTACATCAGCACCAACTACACCCACGCGGCGCGGGATTTGATGGGTAACGGCGTCAATGTGCTGGCGCAACTGGTCGCCGAGCGTGAAGTGGATGGCGAACGGTGGTTCAGTCTGGGCGGCAATCCCGACGTGACCCTGGATTTGTTGCCGATGGTCGAGGCGGCCCGCCGTCAGGGCCGGGCGATGGTGACAATCGCCCAGGTCAATCGTGAGATGCCGTTCATGTACAACGACGCCATGATCCGCCCGTCCGCTTTCGATCTGGCGCTGGATAATCCCGTCTACGATTTCCGGCTGTTCGGCCCGCCCAATATGGCGGTGGATAACGCCGATTATCTGCTGGGCTTGCAGGCCAGCGCCCTGATCCGCGACGGCGGCGCCTTGCAGATCGGCATCGGTTGCCTGGGCGACGCCATCGTTTATTTCTGCCAGTTGCGGCAGCAGCAAAACGCGCTCTACCAGCGAATTTTGGCCGATCTGCATATTCCAGAACGCTACGGCGATTTGATCCAGCGCGTCGGCGGCGTCGAGCCGTTCGAGCAGGGTCTGTACGGCGCCAGCGAGATGTTCGTCAACGGCTTTCTCTATCTATACCGGGACGGCATTCTCAAGCGCCGGGTTTACGACAGCGTCCCGCTGCAACGCCTGCTCAATGAGGGCGCAATAACGGAAGCGGTTGACGAACAGACCTTGCGGACTTTGCTGGAACGCGGCGTGATTGCGGCCCAACTGACCGGGAAGGATTGCGAGTTTCTACGCAGGTTCGGGATTTTCAACGACCGGGTTCGCTATCAGGACGGTCAGTTGCTCATCGGCGAAACGACCTCGATTCCAGCCAATTTGGATCAACCGGAAAGCTGGGCGGCGATCATCGCCCACGGGCTGGGTCGTCGGCTCCAGGGCGGGATCGTGATGCATGGCGGTTTCTTCATGGGGCCGGGCAGCTTCTACGAGGCGCTACGCACCATGCCCGAAGCGGAAAGCCGACAAATCTGCATGACCACGGTGAAACGGGTGAATCACCTGTACGGCAACGAAGAACTGGCGGTTTTGCAGCGGCGCGACGCCCGCTTTATCAACACCACGATCATGATCACGCTGCTGGGCGCGGCGGTGTCCGATGGCCTGGAAAACGGCCAGGTGATCAGCGGTGTAGGCGGTCAGTACAACTTTGTATCCATGGCCCACGAACTGCCGGACGCCCGTTCCATTCTCATGCTGCGCAGCACCCGGGAGAGCGGGTTGACCTCCACCTCCAACATCGTCTGGAACTACGGCCACACCACCATTCCGCGCCATTTACGCGACATCGTGATTACGGAATACGGGATCGCGGATGTGCGGGGTCGGCCTGATAAAGAAGTGATCGCCGCCTTGCTCAATATCGCCGATTCGCGTTTCCAGCCGGAACTGTTGGAGAAAGCCAGGCGGGCCGGCAAGATTGCGCAGGATTATCAAATTCCGCCGCAGTATCGGCAAAACACGCCGGGCCGGCTTCAAGCGCGGCTGGCTCCCTATAAAAGAATGGGGTTATGCCCGGATTTCCCGCTGGGCACCGATTTTACTGAAGAAGAAATCATCCTGGGGCGGGTGCTCAAGGGACTCAAGGTGCGGCTGGCGACCAAAGGGGATTTGATGAAAACCATTGTGAGAGCGATGACGGTCGGCGCCATGCCCGATGCGGCCAAGCCTTATTTGGCTCGCCTTAAGCTCGATCAACCCACCAGCCAGAAGGAGAAGATGATCCAGAAGCTCATCGTCTCCGAATTGATCAGCGGCGGCTACGTCTGAAACGATGCGGGGCGCAGCCCCATGGCGCGCCCCGCTGGTAACGGACTTCAGACTGGCGGCTTATTCCGGCTGCGCCAGTTCTTCCTCAATCACCTCTGCCTCAATGGCAACCGCTGGGGCCGCTGTGGGTTCGAGCGGTTCTTCCTCCTGATCGGCTTCAGTCACCAGCACCGGCTCCGGCAGCGGTTCTGGCCGGAGCACCAAACCGCCCAGCGGCGGCACGGTAATGACAATCGAGTAGGGGTGTTCCATCCAGGGCCGCTCTTCTGCGATCAGATCGACCCCGCCGTTGCCAACCCCGCTGCCGCCGTAGAAGTGCGAGTCGGAATTGAGGATTTCCGTGTACCGGCCTGGTCGCGGCACTCCAATGCGATAGCCGTGGCGCGGCACTGGAGTGAAGCTGACCACCACGACCAGGAAATCATCGTCCTTCTTGCGCAGGTAGCTGAGGATGGACTGCTCTGCGTCATGGCAGTCGATCCATGAAAAGCCCTGCCATTCAAATTCGTAATGGTGCAGCACCGGGTCGCTGTGATAGAGCCGGTTCAGATCAGTAACCAGTTGTTTCATGCCGTGGTGGAAATTGTACTGGAGCACATACCAGTCGAGCGTGGTGGCGCTGTTCCACTCGGTGCCCTGCCCAAACTCGGTGCCCATGAACAGCAGCTTCTTGCCGGGATGGGTGAACATGTACAGATACAGCAGGCGCAGGTTGGCGAAACGCTGCCATTCGTCACCCGGCATCTTGTTAATCATCGAGCCTTTGCCATGCACCACCTCGTCATGTGAGAACGGCAGCATGAAATTCTCGGTGAAGCAGTACAGCATACTGAAGGTCAGCAGATCGTGGTGATACTTGCGATGGATCGGATTCTGCGCCATGTAGCGCAGCGTGTCGTTCATCCAGCCCATGTTCCATTTCATGCTGAAGCCCAGCCCGCCCAGATAGGTGGGTCGGGTGACTTGCGGCCAGGAGGTGGACTCCTCGGCAATCACCAGCGCGCCCGGATGTTCGCTGTGAACCACGGTATTCAGCTCGCGCATGAAATCAATGGCTTCCAGATTCTCGCGTCCGCCGTACTTGTTCGGAATCCACTCGCCTTCCTTGCGCGAATAATCGAGATAGAGCATTGAGGCGACCGCATCCACCCGCAAGCCGTCGAGATGGAACTCCTCAATCCAGTACAGGGCGCTGGACAGCAGGAAATTCTTCACCTCGTAGCGCCCGAAATTGAAGATCAGTGTGCCCCAGTCGAGATGCTCGCCCTTGCGCGGATCGGTGTGTTCGTACAGCGCCTCGCCGTCGAAACGGGCCAGACCGGAGGCGTCCTTGGGGAAATGCGCCGGCACCCAGTCGAGAATTACGCCGACATGGTGCTGATGGCAGTAGTCAATGAAGTAGCGGAAATCGTCCGGGGTGCCGAAACGGCTGGTGGGCGCGTAGTAACCCGTGGTCTGATAGCCCCAGGAGGCGTCGTAGGGATGCTCGGTGATGGGCAGCAACTCAATATGGCTGAAACCGGTTTCCTTAACGTATTCGACCAGTTGGTGCGCCACTTCCCGGTAGTTGAGGAACTCGCCCTCCGGGCCGCGCCGCCACGAACCCAGGTGAACTTCGTAGATCGACATGGGGCCGTGCAGCCAGTCGGCGCTTTTACGCCGGTTCAGCCAGTCCGCATCGCGCCAGGCGTAGGTGTCGGATTTAGGGACGATGGTGGCGGTGCTGGGCCGCATTTCAAATTGCTGACCGTAAGGGTCGGACTTGAGCAGGATTGCGCCGCTGTGGCGATTGCGGATTTCAAACTTGTACAGATCGCCCGGGCACAGGTTGGGAATGAACAATTCCCAGATGCCGCTGCCGCCGCGCACCCGCATCTGGTGGATCCGTCCGTCCCAGCGGTTGAAACTGCCGACCACGCTGACCCGCTCGGCGCTGGGCGCCCATACCGCGAACAGGACGCCCGCGACGCCGTCCGCCTGGTGCGGGTGCGCGCCCAGAAAGCGGTAAGCGTGCCAATGCTTGCCCTCACCGAACAGGTACAGGTCGAAATCGGGCAATTGTGGCGGAAAACAGTAGGGATCGTGGGAAATATGCTCGTGGTGGTCGGAATCGCGCCAGATCAGACGGTAGCGTTCGGGAACCTGATCGGGCTTGCCGGACCACTCGAACAGATCGGTGTTGGGAATCCGTTGCAGCGGCAAATTGCCCTCGGCGATATGAACTTCCTGAGCGTAGGGCAGGTGAGCGCGCACCACGACCTTCTTATCCTGGGGATGGCGGCCCAGCACGGCAAAGGGATCATGGTGGCGGGCTTCGATGATGCGTTGCAGATCGGGTTGGAGTTTCGGGCTCGTCACGTTTTTCATCCTGTTATGTTGACGGTTGAGGCCATGCCGCGACGGCGGGAGTCGCTACGGACGGTGAACGGCCTGACTAGCGATTCCACAAGCTGTAATAGCTGTCGGGCGCTGTGATTTTTGATAGCCCTAGTATAACGCCGAATCGTGAGTAAGATGATTTTCCCTGCGGGTATGGCGGGCGTTGGCTCTGTGAAAAACGGCTTCACCCGCTTTTTCCGGTGTGGGCTGAACGGGAAGCCTCTGGTCGAGGCCGATGACGGCGCGCAGGTGAGGATTCATGCGACCTTGGCATCCCCGATCTGCCGGAGTTTGGTAAGATTATGGCGGTATCATCCAGACTCATCGAAAACAACTCATCATAAAGGGCGATCCATGAATGCTCGTAAATTGCTTGCATCCGCGTTGGTGTTGGGATTAGGCGTACTGGCGGGCTGCAGCGGCAGTTCCGACAAGCCGGTGAGCTTCCAGAAGGACGTATATCCGATTTTGAAAACGCACTGCTTGGAGTGCCATACCATGCCCAACACCGAGGGCTATAAAGCCAGCGGCTTGGCGATGGGAAGTTATGCGGAACTGATGAAGGGCACCAAGAACGGTCCGGTCATCGTCGCCGGTCAAAGCCTGAACAGCAGCCTGAACCGCTTGATCGAAGGCCGTCCCGGCGTGAATCCTTCCATCCAGATGCCGCACGGCAAGGTAAAACTGCCGGAAGACAAGCTGGTGATGATCCGCAAGTGGGTGGATCAAGGCGCCAAGAATAATTAGCCCGCTCTCGCGCTGACCCTCCCCGTCCCGAGGGGAGGGCACGATCCCGGCGAATTGCGCCATCCCAATGATTGCAAAACCTTCCGTCCGCCCCGAACCCCGCGTTGTCCGCTCCGCCTCCCAGCGCTGAGCGGACCCTCCATTCTGCTGAATTGCTTTCCGGGGATGCGTTATGGTCACTTCCAGACAGACGGCGCTGGCCGGCGCCGACTTTGATACGTGGCTGAATACCTTGCAATTGCCATGGTCGCCTGCACAAATCGAGGTGGTGCGGCGCGCCTGCCTGCTGGGCGATGAACCTGATCTGGCCGTCGCGGATCTGCTGGCCGATCTGCGTATGGACCACGAGGTAGTGGCGGCGGCCCTGTTGCACGAGCCGGTTGCCTCCGGGCGATTCAAGCGGGCGGCGGTGCGGGAGGAGTTCGGGGCGGGTATTGCTCTGTTGGTAGACGGCATCGCCAAGCTGGACGCTATTGGTGAATTGCACCAGAACAGCCAGCACGCCGGTCGTCAGTTGGAAAGCCTGCGCAAGATGCTGCTGGCGATGGCGCAGGATGTGCGGGTGGTGCTGATCAAGCTGGCGATGCGTCTGCATACCCTGCGCCGCCTGAGCCAGTTGCCCGTTGGGGAGCAGCAGCGCATCGCCCAGGAAACGCTGGATATTTTTACCCCGCTGGCGAATCGGCTCGGCATTGGCCGGATCAAGTGGGAAATGGAAGATTTGGCGCTGCGTTATCTGGATCCCGTCACCTATAAGCAGATCGCCGCCGCCTTGGACGAACGGCGGGCGGATCGGGAACGCTACATTGCGCGGGTGATGGATAATCTGCGCGACTACCTGCAACAGGCGGGAATCCGCGCCGAAATCGGCGGACGGGTCAAACACATCTACAGTATTTGGCGCAAGATGCAGCGCAAAAAACTGTCTTTCGAGCGGGTTTTCGATGTGCGGGCGGTGCGGGTGATGGTGGAAACCGTGAACGATTGCTATGCCGCGCTGGGCGTTGTTCATGCCCACTGGAACCATATTGACCGTGAATTCGACGACTACATCGCTCACCCCAAGCTCAACGGTTATCAGTCGTTGCACACGGCGGTCGTCGGGCCGGAAGGCCGGGCGGTGGAAGTGCAGATTCGCACGGCCGACATGCACCAGCACGCCGAATTGGGAGTCGCCGCGCACTGGCGCTACAAGGAAGGCGGCGGCGAGTCGAGCAGCGCAACCGAACGGCACATCATCTGGCTGCGGCAAATGCTGGAGTATCGTGAGGACGAAGCTGACGACGGTGATTTGCTGGAGCGCTTCAAGGCCGAGGCGTTTCAGGATCGGGTCTACGCCATCACTCCCAAAGGCGCCATTATCGAACTGCCGCGTGGCGCCACCCCGCTGGATTTCGCCTACCACATCCATACCGAGGTTGGACACCGCTGCCGTGGCGCCAAGATCAATGGCCGGATTGTGCCGCTGACTTACGAACTCAAGAACGGCGAGCAGGTGAATGTGCTGACCACGAAAACCGGCGGCCCCAGCCGCGACTGGCTCAGCCCGCATTTGGGCTATATCAAAACCAGCCGGGCGCGCGACAAGATTCGTCAGTGGTTCGTCCAGCAGGATCTGGACAAAAATATCGCTGCGGGCCGTATTGCTCTGGAGCGGGAGTTTCAGCGGCTGGGCATCCGCCATCTCAAGATGGAAAAGGTGGCGGAGAAACTCAACTTCACCAAACCGGATGATCTGTTCGCCACGCTGGGTCACGGCGCGCTGACCACCGCGCAGGTGGTCGCCAAAATTCAGGATTTGCTGCCGGCAGCGCCCGTAGTGGCGGAGAGTCCGCTGGTGGTGCGCAAGCCCAGGCCCCCCGAAGCGGGCAAGGGTGAGGTGCGCATTCGCGGGGTAGGGCGGCTGTTGACTCAACTGGCGCATTGCTGCCAGCCCGCGCCGTTTGATCCCATTGCCGGCTATATTACCCAGGGACGCGGCGTCACCATCCACCGGCAGGATTGCGCCAATCTGCTGGCGCTGGTCAACCAGCACCACGAGCGGATCATCGAAGTGGGCTGGGGCGAGACGCCGGCGACCTATCCGGTGGACATCATGATCGTCGCCCATGATCGCTCCGGGCTGCTGCGCGACATCACCTCGATCCTGGCCAATGAGCAGGTCAACGTGATTGGGGCCGATACCCTGACCGACCGGGAAACCTTTATCGCCCGTATGGGATTGACGCTGGAAATTACCGATGTGGTGCAGTTGAGCCGCGTTCTCGACAAGATCGGGCAACTGCCCAACGTGATGGAGACGTATCGAAAAAGCTGAAGCGGGCGTTTAATCCACCGCCGTCAGCAGCCGCCGGGTTTCCCGCAGCAGGGGATTGCGCCGCAGCAGCAGCGTCAGCCGCCCGCCGCCGCTTTGCCGCCAGAGCGTCGCAGCGCGAATGCCGGCCAGCAGCAGCGCCCGAATCCGGTTGGCGTTTTCCGGGTTGCTCAGGTGCGCGGGGTCGCCATTGACCATGATGCGCGGCGACAAGGTGCTGAGACTGTTCAAATAGAGGTCGGCGAAGCGGGCAATCGTGTTGCTGTGGTCAACCGGAAAATAGCTGAGGTTCTGGATCACTTCTTCAAGACCGGCGCGGAGGGTTTGCAACAGCGCAGGCTGCCGGGCCAGCTTGCGTTCCAGCCCCAGCAGCGCCACAACATAGCGGGTCAGCTCCATATCCTGTGGATGGTTGAGTTGCTGTTCGAGCAGGCGCAAACCGGTGCGGAGCCGGGCGCTGCCGCCGTAGATTTCAGCGCTGCTGGCGGCGTCAATCTTGAGCAGGCTGGACAGGCAGGTTGCGACATCTTCCGGGTTCGCCTGGCCGCGCTGGGCGATAGCGCGGACCTGATCGGCGGCTTGCACGGCCCCGGCGAGGGCGATAACGCGGTCATGATCGGTTTGGGGCATGGGGTGAGGGTATTCGAGTGGCGCGGATGGATTCAAGCGTAGGCGGCAACGATGATTCCGCCACCCAGACAGACCTCACCAAGATAAAAAACTACCGACTGGCCCGGCGCAATGGCCCACTGCGGTTCAGCGAACAAAGCCTCGGCCCGGCCATCGTCCAGCAGTTCCAGGACGCAATCCTGATCCGGTTGCCGGTAGCGGATTTTGGCCCGGCACGCCAGCGGCGCAGTCGGCGGGCTCCCGCTGATCCAGTGCAGCAATTTCGCCCGCAGTCGGCGATGAAGCAAGGCCGGGTGNNTCCCTGACGCTGGCCGATGGTGTGAAACATCAGGCCGGCGTGTTCGCCGATGATTTCCCCGTCCGGGGTGCGGATGGGGCCGGGCTGGGCGGGTAAATAGCCGTTCAGAAAGTCGCGGAACCGGCGCTCGCCGATAAAACAGATGCCGGTGCTGTCTTTCTTGGCGTGAGTCACCAGACCAGCGGCGGCGGCCCGTTCGCGCACCTGGCGCTTGTATAACTCGCCGACCGGAAACAGCGCGTCGGTCAGTTGCGCCTGGCTGAGTCCGTGCAGGAAATAGCTTTGATCCTTGCCGGGGTCGCGGCCCTTGAGCAACCGGCGCTGGCCGTTGCATTCCGCGCTCCGAACATAGTGGCCGGTTGCGATCCGATCAGCGCCCAGCCGTTTGGCATGGTCGAGAAACGCCTTGAACTTGATTTCGGTGTTACACAATACGTCGGGATTGGGGGTCCGTCCGGCGCGATACTCGTCCAGGAAGTAGCGAAAGACCCGGTCGCGGTATTCCGCAGTGAAATTGATTTGGTGCAGCGGAATGCCCAGCGTTTCGCAGACCGCCCGCGCATCGTCCAAATCCTCGGCGGCGGCGCAATAGCCGGTATCCTGGGCGTCCTCCCAGTTCTTCATGAATACGCCATGCACGTCGTAGCCCTGCTCGACCAGCAGCAGAGCGGCGACCGAGGAATCCACGCCGCCGGACAGGCCAACGATGATCCGGGTTCTGGGCATTGGGAGGGAACGGGAGGTTCTGGCGGCGGTTCAGGGCGAACCGGCCCATAGAATAACAGACGCGCTGCGTGGCGACTGTGGCGGGATGGAGCCTCCGGGGAAATGCGCAAGGCCGAACCTGCAGATTCGGCCCTGATTTGTCAACGCCGGGATTACTGGGTGACGGGTATGCTTTCCTTGACCAGTTTGTCGAAATCAGCCTTGAAGCCCGCCGCCAGATCGCCCAAGGTCTTGGCGTCGTCCGCCAGCTTTTGCTGCAAGCTGGCGATAGCTTCGGACTGACTGACCATAAAGGCCTTCAGGCTGGCCGGGTCGCTGATTTCAGCGGCAGCTTTCATCCGGTTGATCGCGATTTCAACATAGGTTTGCAGCGCGCTCATCTGGAAATTGGCCAGGGTTTCCAGATTGGCGGCGGACAGTTTGTTGGCCTTGATCACCGGGGCCAGGAAGTTCTGATATTGCTCGGACATTTTGGTCATCGTGTCGTTGGGCATGATGGATATCTCCTTTTAGGGATGTAGAGTAGTCGTGGATGGTTGAAATTGTTGCGTTGCAGCATAATGCAATTCTTGCTGCAACGCAACATAAACTTTATCGGCACACCCTGTTAGCCGGAGGAAATGCATGTCGAACGCCACTGTGAAGGTAGTCGCCCGAATTACGGCCCAGCCTGACAAGGTTGAGGAGCTGCAGGCCCTGCTGCACGGCTTGCTGGATCCGACCCGGAAAGAGCCGGGTTGCATCCGCTATCAGCTGCTGTGGAACAAAGCCGATCCCACTGATTTTACCTTTGTGGAGGAATGGGCCGACGATGCCGCTCTTGACGCGCACCTGCTGACGCCGCACGTGCAAAACGCGCTGGTTCAGGCGCAATTCCTGGTGGCAACCGCACCGGATATTCGGCGCTATTTGATGCTTGGGTAAGCATGGATCCTGCCGTCGGCTTGGCGATAGTGGAGGAACTGGCGGATAATGCCAGCCAGTTGTGGAAACGGATGCTTGCTTATGTGGTTCAAGAATTTGACGTTGCTGCGCCTGGTCGAGCCGTTTCCCTTCACTGCCGAAACGCTGGCGGCGCGGCTGGAGCGGCACGCCTTTCAACCCTGTCCTGGCCACCAGCCCAGCGCCGCTGGCTGGACGCCGCCGCTGGGCCGCAAGGCCATAGAACTGGTGCATGTCGTGAACGGGCGTCTGCTGTTGTGCTTGCGCACCGAAGAAAAGCTGCTGCCGGCGATGGTGGTCAATCAGGCGGTGGATGAGCGCATCGCTATAATCGAGGATCAGCAGCGGCGACCGGTGCGGCGGCGGGAAAAGCAGGAATTGCGCGAACAACTGGTGCAGGAACTGCTGCCCCGTGCGCTTAGCCGCAGCCGACAGGGCTACGCTTATCTCGATCCGGCGGCGGGCTGGCTGGTGGTGGACAGCGCCAGCCCGCACGGGGTCGAGGAAATCACCGGAATGCTGCGCAAAAGTTTGGATACCCTGTCGGTCGCGCCGCTCCAGGTTCGACAGTCCCCAACCGCAGTGATGACCGCCTGGCTGGCTGAGGGTGGAGCGCCGGATGAATTCGCCTTGGGCGATAGCTGCGAGTTGCGGGAAGATGAAGCAGCGGGCGGAGTTGTGCGCTGCCGGGGCCAGGATCTGACCGGCGCCGAAATTCGCAGCCACCTGCACGCCGGCAAACAGGTGACGCGGCTGGGTCTGAGCTGGGACGAACGGGTTGCCTTTGTGCTGGATGAAACCCTGGTTATCCGCCGCCTCCAGTTCTTCGACGTGGTGCGGGAGTCGCTGCGGGACACCGCAACCGATTCTGTAGAAGCGGTATTCGACGCTGAATTCGCCCTGATGACCGGAGAATTGGCGGTATGGTTGCCGCGACTGCTGGAACTGTTTGGTGGCGAAGCTGAGCAGTCATCCGTCTGAAACCAGGATAAATCCGACAACGAAGGCAATAGGCGCGGCGCATGGGAACTTGGCAACTGACAGGTGTGTTCGTATTGATCGGCGTGATGGTCATCATCGGGCTGACTGGGTGGCTGGTCGTAAACCATACCCGTGCGCGCCGGCGNNGGCAGCCGAAAAGGCGGCAGTGGCGCGGGCGGCGGCAGATCGATTGGCCGCCAAGCGGGCGGTCATGGAAAAAGCGGCCATGGAAAAGGCAGCGATGGAAAAAGCAGCGATAGAACAGGCGATTGCCGAATGGGCAGTCGCCGAACAGGCTGAGGCCGAGCGTTCGAATATGCGGAAAGCGACGACCGAGCAGCGCGACGCCGATGCGGGCGAGGCGCGGATGCGAGCAGTCGAGGCGGCCATTTCCGAGTGGATCGAGGCGGAGCGGGAAGGTCATCGGCAGGCCGCCGTCACACCGGGCCAGCCGGCGATCAAAACCTGTACCCGGACTGGAGCCATCCATCAGCAGGTGCGCTCGACCGCCGAGGTGATCGAGAAGGAAAGCGGGGAACTGGAATTCATCAAGAACCGGATTGAAGCGGGCGTGGACCTTCTGCCGCTTGAGTTCCAGCAGACCGTGGACCAATGGAAGGAGGGCCGGATTCTCCGCCATAGCAGTTTCGATGATCTCAAGCTCAAGTTTCGCTATAAGGCCTACTCGATTGAGGATGGCTATGAGTTGCTCTACCTGTACAACCAGTGGTTGGCCCAGCAACGGCAGAAGGTTCGGGTGTTCATCCGTCTGTTAGGCGCTACAGTGGACAAGGGCGACAGTATGCTGGCGGCTATCGAGGATCTGGAGCGAAGCGAGCGGGAGAAATACCTGGAAATGGATGTGGACGTGATCTTCACCCTGCGCGACATTCGCGATGTTCTGGAAAAGCTGATCAGCGTGGAGAATATTCTCAGGGATTTGGAGAGCGTCTGCCGCAAGCGTTCCGAACAGATCATCGCCCCGGCGTGGGAAGCGAAAGGATCGTTGTGAACGACGGCGCAATCCTTGGCGCTGCGGCTATAATCGTTTCAGGCAACGGGGAGAATCCATTGTCTTTACGCCTTTTCAAAATTACCCAAAGATTTTGGAATCCATCACGTTCAGGAGAGGAAAACTGATGAAGAAAGCACTGTCCCTGCTGGCATTTTCCATATTGATCTCCTTGGGCGTCACCGCCTGGGGCGCCGAGAAAACCATCAAGCTGGGCGTCATCGCCGAGCTGACCGGCGATATGCCCGCCGTGGGCGCATCCTGCCGCAACGCCGCCGAAATGGCGGTCAAGGAAATCAACGCCGCCGGTGGCCTGCAAGTCGGCAAGGAAAAGATGAAGGTGGCTTTGGTGGTGGAAGACAACGCCGGCAAAGCGGATCAATCCGCCGCCGCCGCTCAGAAGCTGATCACTCAGGATGAGGTCGCCGCTATCGTTGGCCCCAACGCCAGCCGTTACGCCATCCCGGCCTCGGAGATCGCTGAGAGTTCCGAAACGGTGCTGATCACGCCCTGGTCCACCAATCCCAAGACCACCTTGGACACCAACACCAACCAGCCCAAGAAATATGTATTCCGGGCCTGTTTCATTGATCCCTTTCAGGGTGGCGTACTGGCCAAGTTCGCGCTGGAGAAGCTGAAAGCCAAGAAGGCAGCGGTGCTGTACGACGTGGCATCCGACTACAACAAGGGTATCGCCGAAGTTTTCAAGGCCAATTACGAAAAACAGGGTGGCAAGATCGTTGCGTTCGAGACTTACACCACCAACGACAAGGACTTTTCGGCGCAGTTGACCAAGATCAAGGACGCCAAGCCCGACGTGATCTTCCTGCCGAATTACTACAGCGAGGTGCCGTTGCAGGTGCAGCAGGCCAAGCGACTAGGCATCAACGTTCCCTTCATCGGTAGCGATTCCTGGGGTAGCAATGAGCTGCTGACTCTGGGTGGCGCCGATCTGAACGGCTATTACTTCAGCACTCACTACGCCGCCGACAACGCCGCGCCGGTCGCCAAGAAGTTCATCGAAGACTACGAAAAGGCCTACGGTGCCAAGCCGGATGATGTGGCGGCCCTGACTTACGATGCGTTCGGATTGTTGTTCGGCTCGATCAAGAGCGCCGGCAAGGCTGACCGCGAGGCGATCCGCGCCGCGCTGTCCACGCTGCCGAGCTACAAGGGCGTCACCGGCGACATGAAGTTCAAAGCCGATTCGCGCGATCCGATCAAGAGCGCGGTGATTTTGCAGATCAAGGACGGCAAGTTCACCTACTTCACCAATGCCAATCCCTGATCGATTGGTGTTGATGGTGTAAGGTAGCGCAAGGGCGGCCCTCAGTGGGCCGCCTTTCTTATTAACCGGCAGTAGGGTAGGTGACGACGTTGAGCGAAGGAATTGTCTACTTGTTGCAGCAAATGCTGAATGCTCTGCAACTGGGTAGTATCTATGCGCTCATCGCCTTGGGCTATACCATGGTCTACGGGATTCTGACCATGATCAATTTTGCCCACGGCGACGTGTTCATGGTGGGGGCCTTTTTCTGTTTTCTGGCCGCCGTATATCTGGGCTTGCCGTTCGTGCCGGCCTTGCTGTTGACCATGCTCGGTACAGCGCTGCTGGGTGTTGCCATTGAACGGTTGGCTTACAAGCCCTTGCGCCACGCCCCGAGAGTCTCGGCGATCATTACTGCCTTGGGAGTAGGTATTTTCCTGGAGAATTTCACGCTGGCGCTGGCACCCTATCCCAAGCACATTCCCATGCTGCTGGAAAATGTCACCTGGAACCTGGGTGGCATCTCTCTATCCTCATTGCAGGTGATCATCATCTTCCTATCGTTGGGATTGATGTTCCTGCTGGATTTTATGGTTCACCGCACGCCGGTCGGCATGGCGATGCGGGCTATTTCCTGGGATAAGACCTTTGTGCCGCTGATGGGGGTACCGGTGGATCTGGTGATTTCCATCACTTTCGCCATCGGTGCCGGGTTGGCGGGAGCGGCTGGCACCATGTACGGCCTCGCCTATCCGGTCATCGATCCCTACATGGGCATCATGGTGGGGTGGAAGGCGTTCATTTCCGCCGTGGTGGGCGGGATCGGCAACATCCGCGGTGCGATGATCGGGGCCTTTATCCTGGGGGGAGTCGAGATCATGGTGGCGGCGTTCCTGCCATCGACTTATCGCGATTTCGTGGCCTTTACCTTGTTGCTCGCGCTCTTGATCGTCAGACCCTACGGCATCCTGGGCTCGCCGCGAGTTCAAAAAGTATGAACGGTGCGCTCGTCGAAAGCCGGGAGTGGCTGGTGGCCCAACGCTGGTTACTGCCGGTGCTGATCCTGATCGGGTTTGGCTTGGCCTTTGCCATTCCCGAATACGGCTGGTTCAACAAGTACGTCCAGTTGGTGATGATGTACGTGGGCATCAACGTCATTCTGGCGGTGAGCCTGAATCTGGTGAATGGCTATATGGGCGAATTTTCGCTGGCCCATGCCGGTTTCATGGCGGTCGGTGCCTATACTTCTGCCCTGCTGACCATGAAGGTGTTGCCGGTCTTGGATTATCCGGCACTATTTCCGATAGCGATTCTGGCCGGTGGCGCGATGGCGGCATTGTTCGGCCTGATCGTGGCCGTGCCGTCCTTCAAGACCCGTGGCGATTACTTGGCGTTGATTACGCTAGCCTTTCTGATGATCGTCAAATCGCTCATCGAAAACATCGATTATATCGGTGGACCGCGTGGGATACCGGGTATCCGCAAGCTGACCACCTTGCCTTGGGTTTTTTTCTGGGTGGTGGTGACGATCTGGGTCATCCGCAACTTCGTGTATTCGAAATACGGTCGAGGCGTCTTGTCCGTGCGCGAGGACGAAATCGCCAGCGATCTGATGAGCGTCAACACCCGCCGGGTAAAATTTCTGGCGTTTGCCGTTTCCTCGTTCTTTGCGGGTATCGCTGGGGGGTTGTTCGCGCATCTGCTGCAGTTCATCAGCCCCCGCGTGTTCGACATCATCAAGACCACCGACATCCTGATCATGGTTTACCTTGGCGGCATCGCTTCGATCGGCGGTTCGATTTTGGGAGCGACCGTCTACACCGTGTTGCTGGAACTACTGCGGCCGTCCACGGTGGCGGCGATGTTGTCTTGGTTGCCGGATGTGGTGTTCGAGCCGCTTAACGAGCATTTCATCCAGCATCTCGGGATTTGGCGGATGGTGATCATGCCCTTGGCCCTGGTTCTGGTCATGATTTTTTGGCCGCGCGGCATGATGGGGCTGCGGGAGTTCCGCTGGTTTATCCCCAAGCGGGATTTGGAGGCGCACCACCGCGGCGCCGAGCACGAGGGCAGACATGACGTTCCTCACGGCCAATAAGGTCAAACACTATTTCGGCGGTCTGTGCGCGGTCTCCGACTTCAATCTGGATCTCCGGTCTGGCGAACTGATGGGCGTCATCGGTCCCAACGGCGCGGGCAAAACCACGATTTTTAACCTGATCACCGGGGTCTACCAGGCATCGGAAGGCAGCATCCAGTTCAAGGGCACGGAGTTGGTCGGCAAGACTCCGCACCAGATCACCGCGTTACGCATCGGTCGCACCTTTCAAAATATCCGGCTATTTCGGGATTTATCGGTGCTGGACAACGTGCGGATCGCCCACTACGCCCAGGCGGATTACAGTCCGTTGGAAGCGTTGCTGCAAATTGGCCGCTACCGGCGAGAGGAGCAGCGCATCATCGAGAATTCCCGGCGGCTGCTGGCGATTTTCCATTTAGAGGCGTTGGCCGGAGAAACCGCCAAGAACCTGCCTTACGGCTTGCAGCGGCGCTTGGAGATCGCGCGGGCGCTTGCCATTGGCCCCGAATTGTTGTTGCTGGACGAGCCGGCGGCGGGCATGAACCCCAACGAAATCGACTTGCTGATGGAATTTATCTTGTGGATTCGCAAGGAATTTAACCTGACGATCCTGCTGATCGAACATCAGATGAAGCTGGTGATGGGCATCTGCGAGCGGATCAAGGTGCTGGATTTTGGCGAAACCATCGCGGATGGGACGCCGGAGCAAATCCAGAATCACCCCAAGGTACTGGAGGCGTATCTGGGGGAGGGGCCGGTGGGATGAACGGCGAAACGAACGGTCTGGACAACATTTTTCTGGAAGTCCGCGATCTGATCGTGACCTACGATGGCATTCAGGCGCTGCAAGGTGTGTCATTTTCGGTCTTGAAAGGCGAGATCGTCACCCTGATCGGCGCCAACGGCGC